>NZ_JBHFCS010000036.1:0-36886 GCF_044143025.1 Pseudomonas sp. TR47
CGCATTGGTCAGTTGGCGCAGTTGGTAGGGGTCGAAACACAGACGATCCGCTTCTATGAACAGCAGGGCTTGTTGCCGCCGCCTGATCGGCAGGACAACGGTTACCGTGTCTATACCGAGAAACACGTTGAGCGGCTGGCCTTTATTCGTCGCTGCCGCATCCTGGATCTGTCACTGGCAGAAATTCACGAACTAAAGCGCTATCAGGACGACCCTCATCAGCCTTGTACCGCCGTCAACGCCTTGCTCGATGATCACATCTCTCATGTGCGGTCGCAGATAACCGCTCTGCAAGCGCTTGAGAAACAACTCGTTTCACTGAGAGCGAGTTGCAACGATGACCGGGAAGTTGAGGCGTGTGGGGTTCTTGCTGGAATTAGCGAAGGAAACATGCACCAGCAGTAGGTGAAGCATCAACCAGATAATCCGATGAGATGCCGGTCTGTCTCACTCTCATGCAAAGGTAAGATCAACCATTTAATCCGCTTACCCTTACTAACGAGGTCACCAGTATCCACGGGCTGAAAGAGCTCTCAGAACTGGAGATTTAGTCGGTCGGCAGGCCAGCGCTCAAGCGCTGACCTGGGCCGCATAACCAAGCTCCTGGATCAGCTCGCGGATCGATTCGGCACTTTCTGTGCTCTCTACAGTGACCTTGCCGGCTGCCCGATCCACCTCTACGCGTGCGTCCTGATCCAGCGTCTGGATGGCCTTCGTGATTTTGCTGACGCAACTGCCACAACCCATACCCGAAACATTCAGGCTGAACATCTCTCTCACCTCATTTCGTCCGCGGCTCAAGTTACCGCACAGACAGTATCGACCTTGACACGATGGCAAGGTCAAGTGCGCAAACGCAACAATAAGGCTCAGCCGTTGTTCACAGGCATCAGGATGGGGTTCGATGAACACACCACTACGTGCCTTGCGCCCCTCGTCAGGGCGACATACAGATTCTGAGCGGTCATAAGTTCAGGATGCAGAACAACCGAGACATCCGCCTCGAGCCCCTTGAGAAGTAATGTGCTGCCTACCGAGCGTCTTGCGATGGGGCGGGCAAGGTGTCGATTGCGTTCTCGCGCTTGAATGGCTGCACTCAGAAAGTCGGCTGTACCTCCCGCCACAGCTTGCATAGCGGACCGGCAGCAGTGCAGAACTTCCGGTCGGTACACCGGGGGCGTGCCGAGATAAGCCAAAAATTAGGACATTCGTTCTGTAAGTAACTGTTTTTAAGGGAACTGCTCATGTGCTGCGGAAGGACGGTCGAGAATAGAGGGTGGCCACTTGGGATTCTAACCAGCCCTGCTTACAAACCTTGGCTACGGTTTGCGTCGTAATAACGAGCCAGCCGCATTCTCCTCGAAAGCTCCAGCTTCCTCGATATAGCCGTGTACGGTGCCATCGTGCCGCCAGCCACCCTGTCGTTTGATCTCAAGGAAATCCGCCCCAGCCCGATGCGCACTGGTAGCCAGTCCCCGACGCAGACTGTGGCTGCTCAGTTCGGGCACATACAACAGCCCTGCGGCTTCGGCACGTGCCGTCAGGATGGTATTCACGCTGCCCTCGTGCAGTGCCACCTCGCCGAGTACGCCCCAGCGGCTGATGCGCCGGAACAGTGGCCCCTGAACGATCTGAGCCGCGTCCAACCACCGGCGTAGCGCTGTCGCGGGGCAGCAGATGCTGTCGCCGTATGGGATCGCCTTGTCGAGTCCCTCGCCCTCCTGATCGGTCTTGGAACGGGGCAGCGTGATCCGTAGACCTTCCTGCTCCCACTCGAGGTATTGCATCTCCAGCGTGACCAATTCGCTGCGCCGGAACGCACCAAAATACCCGACCTGGAGCAGTGCACTGTCCCGCAGTGTCGCCAGTCCGTCGAGCGTGTTCAGGTGCACCACGATGCGTTCGAGATCCTCTAGGACCAGGGCCTTGGCTTTTTGTCGAGGCCGCCCGTTCACCCGCTCAATACCGCGCAAGGTTTTGCCCACGGTGGCGCTGGCGGTAGGGTCAGGAAAACCCTGATAACGGTGCCATTGCGACAGCGCCGTGAGGCGCAGGGCCAGGGTGCGCGGGTTCAATACTTCCGCAAAAGACAATAGATAACGAATCAGCGCGGCTTCATCGCACGGCAGCACGCCGCCCCAGGCGAGAAAGTGGCGAATGGCCGAGCGGTAGGTGCGCCGGGTGTTGTCGGTTGTCGCGGCGGCGAGAAAACGCTGATGTTGCTCAGCCAATTGTTCGGGGGTGGTGAGCGTACCGGGGGTACGCGCAAGTACTGTCGGCTCTTCGTGCCGCCTGGTGGGGAGGTTTTCGTCATTATTGCCGGCTGTCATCACGAAGCGCCTGTTTAGGCCATGTGTACCGCAGATTATAGACACAACCCTCGATCGCGATGACTTAACTCACGATAACCGCGCTTATCGTGGGTCAACTGACGGTCTCAGTCGGCTGAACTATTCTGTACTTAAATCGAGGTATTACGTTTTCCATAATACGGTACGAAAAAATCCGAGGTGTTCATGGCCCGTTCCGGCGTCCTCTACCTGCATGTTGCCCAGGCGGCCACCCAACTGGTGGCTGCGGGCCACAACCCCACCATTGACAGCATCCGCGTCGCCCTGGGTGGGACGGGCAGCAAAAGCACGATTGCTCCGTTGTTAAAGCGTTGGAAAGCCGCGCATCCCGGCACGCTGGCCCAGGCCGAACTGGGATTGCCCGCGGAGCTGGTCCTGGCGCTGAAAGGACTGTACGAAAAAGTTCAGGCGGAGGCGGCCGTCCAACTCCAGCAGGCCGTAGCGGCTCACCAGGCAGAGGCCGACGCGTTGCAGGAACAGTTGCAGCAGGCATTCGTCGAGCGCGACGCGCAACTCAGCGTTCAGGAGCAGCAGGCCCAGGCACTTGCCGTAGCCACTACGCGCAGCCAGGGGCTGGCTGACACCCTGCAGCGTCAGGAGATCGCCCTGGCCAGCCTGGGCAGTGAAAAGACCGGGCTCGAACAACGTCTGGCTGACCGCGCCGCCGAGGCGGCCGCACTGACCCGGCAACTGCAACAAGCGCGGGAGCAGTTTGAGCACTACCAGGCATCGGTCGCGCAACAACGCAGCGACGAGCGCCAGGCCACTGAGCAACGCCAGCAGCGCCTGGAACACGAATTGGCAGCGCTCCGGCAGCGTCTGCTCGCGCAGCAAACCCGCCTGGGCGAACTGCAGGCGCAGGAACAACGCCTGGTGCAGGACCATGATCGTCTAGAGAGCACCCTGCTCACGACGCAAGCGACGCTCGCGCAGAGTCAGATTGCGCATGAACACGTCTTACTTCAATTCACCGACTTGCAACAGTCGCATCAGGCACTGGAGCAGCGCCATGGCCAAGGTGAGCAGCGTTTGGCTGAGACGCGGACTTACCTGGCCGTCAATGAACGGGAGCGAAGCCTGCTGGCGGAACGCTTAAGCCAAACTGAAAGCCAATTGAGCCAGTTGGCCACAGAAAAGCAGCTTCTCGTGCAAGACAACGCGGTGCTGTCAAGCCAGCTCGCAGAGTCCAGAGCGATGAAGCCGAAGACTTGTTGACCGAAAAAGGCGCCTACCTCAGGCGCCTGAAACCATCCTCCAAACCAAAGGAGCCAAACAGGAGGACAGTGGAGCAATCAACTCTTCAATACACAGCCTGGCTGGAAACCAAGGTCGTAGATGAGGAGAGTCGCCATGCGTAACGCCATTACCTACACCGTCCTTGCTACCTTCATAGCCCTTGGAACTGTTGCCACGGGATTTGCCGAACAGGCCAAAGCCCCCGCCCAAAGCAGTGCCGAGACAAATAAGGGTGAGGACATGCACATGATGGACGGCAACCATATGCCGATGATGGACATGCAGGAAATGTCCAAGATGATGAAAAACTGCAATACAATGATGGAGAACATGAACCAACACATTGGAATGGAGTCCCCGAAGGGCGATAGCAAGGCACAATAGCGATCTGGTTCACGTCGGCCGTCTCCGTCCCTCGCCGGTGTGCGCCCCGACACGGAGGCCGACCTTGCCGCTCCAGATATCGTTCTCAAAACTGCCGAGGAGCTGCTTCCCCTCATCGACGGCCTTGTAGTAATTCAAACCACCGACCAAGGCGACATCATCTGCAAGCGGGTAGCTCCAGGTAGTGCCGGTATAGTATTGGTTTCAGGCATCCTTGAGACAACTGGTGTAAAGGCTGAAGCCAAGGTTGTCGTTGGGTGTGTAATCACCGCCGACTATCCACGGAGAGCCGACTTCGCCTGCGTAGAAGGTTGCAAAATCATCCCGCATGCTGCTGGAGCTGGGTTGGCTCATCGCGTGCAGGCGTCCGCCCTGTAGCACCAAGCCCTCGACACTGGTGTTGTATGCGGTGACGCCGCGGAAGCTTTCCGGAAGCAGTCGCGAATCGCCGTACTGCACGACAGGCGTGACAGGGAAGACATCGCCTACTTTGATTTCAGTGTCCAGGAAACGGGTCTTTACGGCGCCGCCGAGCTTGGAGTAATTGTCCTCGGCCTGGCCGAGCCCGACTCGAATCGGCCTATGACTCCGTGGGCCCATTCTTCCGAGTAGCCATTTCCTGTACTGCTGGACTGGCCTTTGCGAAAATCACGGTTGAAGTAGAAATTTCGATTGAGGATGCTCAGGCTGCTGCCTTCGATGAATCCCTCGCCTTTTTCCTCGGCGGCCATTGCAGCCTGCGCAGCGCTGATGCTCAAGACGATCTGAGAAAGTCCCAACAGGGCCTTGTTGTTCATAAACGCTCTTGATGTTTTGGCAGATTTTTCATTGTGCGGTTGTGTATATGCCGAAGCGCGCCGGGCATAGCCGGGGGCGCTTCTTACATACTTCCACATGCAAAATAACGTCAGGGTGACGTGAAAATTACTTTTCCGTCAGCAACACGTCAACAATGCTCAGTGCTGGCTCCTGCAGTCCGTTCCTGATACGCGGTACTCCAGAATATGCAGGTTTCCGCTCGAATCCTCGTAGGTCATTTGCGCAGGCATCACATCGCAGTTGCCATTGGTCGACGTGACGTGAATGACCTTGGCGATGTCGAGCTTCATGCCATAGCGGTAGTGAGTGACTTCTGGCGGGTTCTTGCCTTGGGCGCTAGCGTATTCGCGCATGGATTGCTCGTTGGCCTGGATCATCTTACCGTACAGGCGATCGGAACTGCCATCGGCCCATACGGTGGATGACAGCAGAGTCGCACTCACTATCAGCAGCAGTCTTAGGTGTTTCATAACGGCGATCTCCTCTCGGGTTTTCGATCCACGATTCAACTCTACCTCCGTAGTTAAGTACGGAATCAAGGAGGGAGGAGATGAAGGTCCTGGTTTATGGCGCCGAGATAAGATGGTAGGGCTTAAGTACACTTTCGTCGGGTAACAGCAGCGCATTACTGCGCCACCGCCCCCAAAGAACCGGGCATGAGAGTCGCGCCTCATCCGGCTCAAGTCTTTCGTCAGCACCATGGTCTAGTACCGGGCAATCAATCCACGTCTATCGCAGCTCGACGTTGGGCAAAGTAAGACGACCACGCAGGATCACAGGGATTGGCCAAGTTACGTAGTGCCGTTTCTCGATCCGGCTTAGGTATGTGCGCCACGTAATCACGCTTGATCGTCTTCACGAAGCTCTCGGCCATGCCGTTGCTCTGCGGGCTGCGAACTGGGGGGTCACCGGCTGCAAGCCGATCTGTCGAGCAAACAGGCACGTCTGGTCGGCGGTGTACGCCGAGCCGTTATCGCTTAGCCATTGCACCGGCGTGGCGGGCAGTTGATCACCGAAGCGCCTCTCCACGCTTTCCAGCATCAAGTCGCGGATATCATCGCCGCTGTACCCGGTCGGGCTCGCGACCTAGCCGATGGCCTCGCGATCACAGCAGTCCAGGGCGAAGGTTACGCTCAATTTGGCTCCGTCCTCGCAGCGGAACTCAAAGCCGTCCGAGCACCAACGCGTATCGCTGGTTTGCACCGCAATACGGCCTTCGTGCCGACGCGGCACGCCGGGCTGTTTTCGTAGACAGATTCAGCAGCGGTTGCAGGTGCTCGCCGCACTGGATCACCCAGCGCGCCAGGGTTTGGCGGGGGATATCGACGCCGTGACGACCGAGGATTTTTTTGAAGCGGTGCAGCGGCAGACCATCGACGTATTTGGTGATCAACAGCATCGCCAGGACGCTAGGACTGGCCATGCTCTTTTCGATCAGTTGAGCCGGTTTGTCGGCGGTGACCGGTGCGGCTTCACAGCCGCGGCAGCCGTAGACCTTGTCCGCTGGTTCCCTTCACAACCACTGGCCAACGCAGAGCGTTTTACCCATGCAGCGAAACGATTAGCGGACAGGAAACGGTCCCGTGGCTCGCACAACAGTCGTGAACCAGTTGCACCAAAACAGACTCGATCCGTCGCAGATCCGCGAGCTTGCCACGCACATCCCCAAGCTTCTGCTCGGCGAGCACGCGCGCTTCATCACAGTGAGCGCCGTCATCGAGCCTCAACAGCCCGGCCACTTCTTCGAGGCTAAAGCCCAGCCGTTGCGCGGACTTTACGAATTTCACCCGGGCGACATCGGGGGTTGGGGAGCAATGGAACTGAAAACCAACGTAAGCCGAATTAGAGTTCGTTTTACTCGTCAGCGACTGCGAATTAACGAACTTTGATTCGTGAGAAAGGTTTATTGCACTGATTTTCGGGTGTTGGTGACCTTTCCTCGCGATAGCGGAAACGGTTTCATAAAACGGTCGTTTTTCGAAACTATCCAGACGTTGCAAGGGTTTGCGGGGCAGCGACTGAGCTTAAGTGCACTTTCTGTTCCGTTGCTCCCCCAACCCCTATTTCCAGCAGCGAGGTGATGAATTCGTTTTGCTGTTGTGCGGCGGCGACAAAAGCAGCCAAAGCCGTGATATTGAAGCGGCTAAAAAACTCGCCAGCGAGTGGAGGTCAGAATGAGCGAAAAAATTTACGACTACGACCCAGCAGCAGCCCTAGACGGCCCTGAAGCAATCGCCGTCTTCATGGCGGAGCCCTGCCATTTCCTCTCAGCGCCATAATCCAGGACCTTCATCTCCTCTCTCCTTGATTCCGTACTTAACTACGGAGGTAGAGTTGAATCGTGGATCGAAAACCCGAGAGGAGATCGCCGTTATGAAACACCTAAGACTGCTGCTGGTAGTGGGTGCGACTCTGCTGTCATCCACCGTATGGGCCGAGGGCGGGAGCGACCGAGCGATTGAGCGAATTGCTGCACGCGAGAGGGCTGAAGCGACCCTGGTGGCGGAAACCGTCAAGGAGATTAAGCAACTGGGCCCCACGGCGGCAGGCCGTAGCGAAGCGCAGCCCGCCTGTCCGCCTGCAAAGTAGAGCCTGTGCTACTCGACCAGATGCAACGTGAGCCCACTCTGCTGAGGCGCGAGGGCAAATAGCAATACCAAACTGTGCCCTTTGCAAGTGCTCCTTTGGCCATTCAGCGGCGCTCATTGAGCGCCGCTTTTTTCTAAGCGCAAGCCGACCAACAGGGGCGCCTTACGCAACGGGAAATCCTCGGTTAACGCCCGAGTTGTCCCCATGCAGCGAAACGATCAGCGGACAGGAAACAGTCCCGTGGCTCGCACAACAGTCGTGAACCAGTTGCTCCAAAACTGACTCGATCCGTCGCAGATCCGCGAGCTTGCCACGCACATCCCCAAGCTTCTGCTCGGCGAGCACACGCGCTTCATCGCAGTGAGCACCGTCATCCAGCCTCAACAGCCCGGCCACTTCATCGAGGCTAAAGCCCAGCCGTTGCGCGGATTTAACGAATTTCACCCGGGCGACATCCGCCTCACCGTAACGGCGAATGCTGCCGTAGGGCTTGTCCGGTTCGGGTAACAGCGCCTTGCGTTGATAGAACCGGATGGTTTCCACGTTGACCCCGGCCGCCTTGGCGAAAGCGCCAATGGTCAGGCTTTCCAAATTGTTTTTCATACCGCTTGATTCCGTACATGACTACGGGACTAACCTTAAACCATCGATCAAATGCTCGAAAGGAGAAATGCATGTCTGAACCATCAAACGGGCGCGCCCCTCTTGTCGCCGGGGGGCTTGCGGCGATTCTCGCCTCGGCTTGCTGTCTCGGGCCGCTGATTCTGATCGCACTGGGATTCAGCGGGGCCTGGATCGGTAACCTGACCGTGCTGGAACCGTACCGCCCGCTCTTCATCGGCGCGGCACTGGTGGCGCTGTTCTTCGCCTACCGGCGCATTTTCCGCCCCGCTCAAGCCTGCGCACCGGGCGAGGTCTGCGCCATCCCTCAGGTACGTACCTCCTACAAGCTGCTGTACTGGCTGGTGGCGGCCTTGGTGCTGGTCGCGCTCGGCTTCCCCTACATCCTTCCCTTGTTCTACTGATCAGGAGTTCACCATGAGAAAACTGCTCGCATCCTTAGCCCTCGCCAGCCTGGTCGCCACACCCGTCTGGGCGGCCACGCAGACCGTCACCCTGGCGGTGCCGGGCATGACCTGCGCCGCCTGCCCGATTACGGTGAAGACGGCGTTGACCAAGGTCGATGGCGTGACCAAGGCTGAGGTGAGTTTCGAGAACCGCGAGGCCATCGTCACCTTCGACGATACCAAGACCAATGCCCTGGCGCTGACTAAGGCGACCGAGGACGCTGGCTATCCGTCCAGCGTCAAGCAATAGGAGGGACTTCCGATGGCAAATCCTCTCAATCTGTTCACGCGGATCGGTGACAAAGCCGGCTCCGTCGGCGTGCTGATTTCTGCCATAGGCTGCGCCATGTGCTTTCCCGCCCTTGCTAGTCTGGGGGCCGCGTTCGGTCTGGGCTTTTTGAGCCAGTGGGAAGGCCTGTTCATCACCACGCTGCTGCCTCTGTTTGCTGGACTGGCTCTGCTCGTCAATGCCCTCGGCTGGCTCAATCATCGGCAGTGGCGACGGACTGCGCTCGGCCTGATCGGTCCTACCCTGGTACTGGCAGCGGTATTTTTTATGCGGGCTTATGGCTGGCGGAGCGGTTGGCTGCTCTATATCGGCCTGGCCCTCATGTTTGGGGTGTCGATATGGGATCTCGTGTCGCCCGCTCATCGCCGTTGTGGGCCGGATGCCTGTCCGACGCCGCCAAACCAGTGAACCTGACAAGAGACGATCTAATGAGTAACGAAATGACCGAACTGAAAATCATTGGTATGACCTGCGCCTCCTGTGTCGTGCATGTGAAAGAGGCCTTGGAGAAGATTCCGGGCGTGCATCGGGCGGATGTTTCCTACGCCAGCGGGAAGGCCGAACTGAAGGTCGACGAGGGCGCAAGCCGTGAGCAGATGCAGGCCGCTGTCGAGGCCCTGGGGTATCGAGCGGCGTTCGAAGACGCCATGGTACAAGCCCGTCCTGGCCTGCTCGATAAGGCACGGGGTTGGTTGAGCAGCACTGACGCCGGGAAAGAGGGCGACAAGCTCCACGTCGCGGTCATCGGCAGTGGTGGCGCCGCCATGGCGGCCGCGCTCAAGGCGGTGGAAGGCGGTGCCCGCGTCACCCTGATCGAGCGCGGCATCATCGGCGGCACCTGCGTCAACGTGGGCTGCGTGCCCTCCAAGATCATGATTCGTGCCGCGCATGTGGCCCATCTGCGCCGCGAGAGCCCGTTCGACGCCGGGCTTTCCGCCATGACGCCGACCGTCCTACGCGAACGTCTGCTCGCGCAGCAACAAGACCGTGTCGCCGAACTGCGCCACGCCAAGTACGAAAGCATCCTGGAGAGCACGCCGGCGATCAGCGTGCTGCGCGGCACCGCCCGTTTCCAGGACGGCCACACGCTCAGCGTGAAACTGGCCGAGGGTGGCGAGCACATCGTAGCCTTCGACCGCTGCCTGGTCGCCACCGGCGCAAGCGCGGCCGTTCCACCGATTCCAGGACTGAAAGACACGCCGTACTGGACCTCAGACCAGGCACTGGCGAGCGATACAATCCCTAAGCGGCTCGCCGTGATCGGCGCCTCCGTAGTGGCAGTGGAACTGGCGCAGGCCTTCGCCCGGCTGGGTAGCGAGGTCACGATCCTGGCACGCAGTGCGATGTTCTTCCACGAAGACCCGGCCATCGGCGCGGCGGTGACGGAGGCCTTCCGTATGGAGGGCATCGAAGTGCTGGAGCAAACGCAAGCCAGCCAGGTGTCCCACGCCAACGGCGAGTTCGTACTGGCCACCAACCATGGTGAGTTACGTGCCGACCAACTGCTCGTCGCCACCGGCCGCACGCCCAATACCCAGGGCCTGAACCTGGAAGCGGCCGACGTGCAGCTGGACGAGCGCGGCGGCATCCAGATCGACGAGCGCATGCGCACCAGCGCAGCGGATATCTATGCGGCCGGCGACTGCACCGACCAACCGCAGTTCGTCTACGTCGCGGCAGCGGCTGGCACCCGCGCGGCAATCAACATGACCGGCGGCGAGGCCAAGCTCAATCTCGACGTCATGCCGGCCGTGGTGTTCACCGATCCGCAAGTGGCCACCGTCGGCTACAGCGAAGCCGAAGCGCAGCACGCCGGGATCGAAACCGACAGCCGCACCTTGACCCTGGACAACGTGCCGCGCGCGTTGGCCAACTTCGACACGCGGGGTTTCATCAAGTTGGTTGCCGAAGCGGGCTCCGGCCGACTGCTGGGAGTGCAGGCTGTGGCCCCGGAAGCAGGAGAACTGATCCAGACGGCGGTACTCGCCATCCGCAACCGTATGACCGTGCAGGAATTGGCTGACCAGTTGTTCCCCTACCTGACGATGGTCGAGGGACTGAAACTCGCCGCACAGACCTTTAACAAAGACGTCAAACAATTGTCCTGCTGCGCAGGGTAATGAGAGAGGGAGGTTGAAACATGAGCAACACGGCAGACGATCTCGGTAGGTGCGACAGCCTACGCAAGACATGGCAGTTGGTCAGCTTCTGGGGCCTGCCTGCCGTCGTGGCGACGATAGCGATTGTTCTGTCTAATCGATGCCCCGCGTTGTTCCTGGCAGCAGGCGCCGCGCTGGCCGTGATGGGCGGCGCCTGCCTGGTCAACGCCACGCGTTGTCGCCGCCTTCACTGCTACATAACGGGGCCTCACTTCCTGTTGCTCGCAGTTGGTGCGCTATTGGCTTATGTGTTTGACCAAAACGGCGAGCATCTCTCCAGGTTGTGGCTGCTACTGGCTCTGGGAGCTGCACCGTTGCTCATCTGGCTACCTGAGCGCCTAGCCGGAAGGAAATATCTGAGCGCCCCAGTTTGCGGTGAAGGTCGGGAGTGTCGGCGATGAATGCCTACTCCATATCCAGATTGGCCGAGGACGCGGGCGTCAGTGTCCATATAGTCCGAGATTATATGCTGCGCGGCTTGCTGCACCCCGCGCGGCGCACGGAAAGCGGTTACGGCATTTTCGATGAGCGGTCCCTGGCGCGGCTGTGCTTCGTACGTGCCGCCTTTGAGTCCGGTATCGGGCTCGACGAATTGGCGCGGCTCTGTCGAGCGCTCGATGCAGACGATAGTACCGATGTGATCGGGTGTATCGACCGCTTGCTTGGGCAAATCGCGACCCGGCTGGCAGCTTTAGACGCAGTGAAAACGGAGTTGGCCGGGCTGACTCATCGTGCCATCGAAGGTCACACCCATGCGTAATACCAACCAATCCGAATCAATCAAGATGCCCCGCTGGCACGCCTACACGTGGGGTGTGCTCGCCGCGCTCACTTGCCCCTGCCATCTGCCGGTGCTGGCATTACTGCTCTCGGGGACTGCGGCCGGGGCCTTCGTCAGCGAGCATTGGAGCCTCGCGACGCTCGTGCTGACGGTTCTCTTCGTCCTCTTCCTGAGAGCGGCTCTACGGGCCTTTCGGAAGCGGGCGTGACCCGCTCGGAGCACGGCGCGGTCTCCGCTGCCGAGTTGCGGCAGGCTTGGGAGCGTTGGGAATTGTTGCTGCACTGCCAGCCGCAGGTCGATCTGCGCGCAGGTTCGATCGCAGGTGTGGAAGAGTTACTAGGTTTTCTTGGACGATGGAGAAACCCCATCATGAACGCAAACGACACCCCCACTATCAGTTGCTGCGAATGTTGCAAGGAAATTTCCCTTGACGCCGCACTGACGCCGGAAGGTACCGAGTACGTCGTGCACTTCTGTGGCCTTGAATGCTATCAGCGCTTCATATCGCGCGCGGATAAGAGAGCGGCATCCGAGCCTGATCACCCCTGCACACCAGAGGTCAGTACCCGTCACGACGACTAATCTTTGCCTCTGGAAAGTGGCTCTGGTTTTTTTTAGAAAGCGTGAGTCCATTGAGATTTAATGCAAGTCCGCTCGTGGCTAATGTAAGCCCGAAGGCTTCGTCAGTAGTTTTATCTAGGCCGATGCCCGGGAGGATGGCAGCGTGCCTACAGGGCGTCAAAACCGGCTACCCAGAGTCAAATTCACCCCACAGTACAGCGATGCTATAGAGTTACTCGTCAGTCCTGCAGCATCAGTTTTACTCTGCACCTCCATTGTATTCAGTCTGCCGGCAGCCCATTTGCACGAATAGTCTAGTCCTGATAGTCAGGAGCAAGCGCTGCCAAAGGAGCAACGTGTTTAGAACCCGCCTGCAAGCATGAACATAAAGCAGAAATATCCTCTTGAAGGGCCATCGCCTGCGCCCAAATACTGTCGACATCACTGGTAGCCACAGTGAGGGGGAAACCTTCCAGTACCGTCATGGCCATGCCATGCAGGCGTAGGAAGTCTTCTCGAATGCTGCCGACCCCTCCGATTTCAGCAAGGCAGGCATCCAGCCGGTCGACCAAGTTGAGCAACTGAGCGGTGTCGTAGCTTGCACGCAGAGAGTCGAGTACCTTGGTATCGACGTCCCCATAAGGTGTCACGCGGAACGAAGCTGGCGGGATATGCATCAGTTCGTCACCTCAACGTTGCTGTCAGACATCTGTTTCGCACGCATTGATCCCGCAGCCTGCTGGAAAATGGAATCCTTGATCCAGGGTTCCGGTGGGCGTTTGAGTTTCAGGTTGAACTCCCCAAAACGTTTGACATTGCTGGTTAGGTAGGGGCTGAGAAACGATACGTCGTCGTCAGTGAACTGCCAGCCATCACGGGCGAGCTTCTGCAGGATGCGCATCATGTCCACGGTGTTCTGCAGGATCACCGACGAGGCCACCATGTCGTTGTAGCGCAGGCGTTTCTGTTGCTCGTCCGGATCGTTTTCGGCGATCACGTCACCGCCAAAGGACAGCCACTTAGAGAAGCCGTTGTAGGACTCGATCTTATTGGTGTTGGCGGTGACTTCCTGGCGCAACTCGCGGCTGCCGATCCAGTTGAGTAGGAAGATCGTCCGGATCACGCTGCCCAGCGCTTGCGCGGCATGATAGAGCTTGTTGCGCCGACTGTAGGAGCCAAGTTTGCGCAGCAGCATAGGTGAGGAAATCTTGCCGGCCTGGATTGACAACGCGACCTGCATCAGATCCTGCCAGTGGGTTTCGATCAGGTGCCAGTCGGCGGTGTCGGTGAACAGACGGTTGATGTGTTTATACGAAACGCCGCGATCTGGCCGGCACATCACCAGGTCGCGCCAGTTGCGGATACGCGGCATCAGATTGATGCCCAGCAGATGAGTGAAGGCGAACACCGTGGCCGACTGGCCCTGGGTGTCAGAGTACACCGTATCGGGTTCGACGCTGAGGTCGACCTTGAGCAACCCCTCAATCACATAGATTGCCTCCCAGATACCAGGCGGGATGAAGTGCTGGAACACCGCGATGTAGTTATTGGCCACGTGTCGGTACGCCACGGCCCCCATCTTGCGATAGCGGAAGTGGTAGCCGGCCAGCAGATTGTCGTCATAGAAGTCGAACTGCGTACCGTCCGCGGCCACCGCCTTGCCATCGCCCCAGAGCTTGGGCAGGTCAAGTTGCAGATAGAGTTCCACCAGCTCGCGGTTAGCCTTGTCTAACTTCTCAAGCGAGAGATGGCGGCGATTCGTATAGGACAGCATGTGCGGCGTGACATTACCGGCCAGATGCCGTGCGGCCTGGTTGGGGCCAAGGTTGCAGCCCATGGCGAAGATCGTCATCAGGTAGCGCTCGGCCGGTTCTTTGAGCTTTGGCTCGTTGCCGGACATCGGCCCGAAATGCCGAGTGAACTGAATCCAATGCTCAATGTTGGCCATGATGTCGAGCACGTGCCTGGCCGGCATGCGCTGCATAAGCGCCGTCTGTAGCGAGATGGCCGAAGGCGGGATGTCCCGCGCTATCACTCGGCGTAGCACCGGTTCGCCGGCTTCATTGATCGATACGTCACCTCGGCAAGAAGGGAATTTTTCATCCAGATGCTGCGCGGTTTCCTCCAGCTGAATCTTGAGGGAGGCGACAAACTCCTTCGCCGTGCCAGGCAGCCCCACCTTTTCGCAGTAGGCCGGTAGACGATGGAAACATTCTTCCCAGGGCAGCAACTGCTTACGGTAGTCGGCGAAAGATTCCGACCCCAGCACGCACATATCACCCGAGCGCAGCTCACTGGCCAGGTAAGAGAACACGCAGACTTCCAGATAGCGCCGGTTGGTAGGTGGCCCTTCACTGGCAGGACGACGCACGACCTTAACCCAGCGCTCCGACGCAAACGACAAGTCGACATGCTCGTCGATCCACTCGCGGTGTAGATTTTCGCTGTCCTGGATGAGCTGAAGCGCCTGGATAAGTGAGCGATCCTGAGTCGTGGGTTCCAGTTGAAGAAGGTGGCTCAGACGGAACAACAGCGAGCGATGGGACTTGAAGTGCTTCCAGATCAGCGGCAGGTAGTTGTTACCGCCCGTAGCCTGGACTTCGGCGCAAGTCTCGCGCAACCGATCCAGGTTGCCATCGGGAGAGAGGAATTCCCGGATCAGACTGCCAGCCTCCTGGTCATCCGGTTCCTGAACAAGAATCTGCACCACGCCATCCAGGGTGGCCGCCAGTTGCTCCAGCTTCTGGCGTTGCCGCGCCTGGATTTGCTCCAACTCCTCCTTGGCGCGTTTGTGGATCGTCGAAATCCGTCGGATGAACATCTCGGCCAGGTGATCCCGAGTTCGCACCCGCATCCGATAGATCAAGGCCAGCATCAGTGTGTAGCGTTTCGGCAGCGAGCAGTCCTTCAGCTCGGCGACGTCCGACGCGGCGGCTTGGGTGGCGAAGTGGCGGATCTTAGCATCGACGACCCCCTCAAGAATGGCATCCAGATCTCCGAAGCTCTCTAACCACGCCAGGTGGTCGATCAACACCTCCAGGTGCTTGCGGGAAGGCTTCTTGGGTGCCTGCTTGAGTGCGTTGAAGTCACTCTGCCGACGCCCGAAATCCGTGTCGAGCAGCTCCTTTAGCTTGTAGATCACCTCGATTGGCGCTCGGAGCACGATCAGGTTGAAGGTAACTTCCTGAGCACTCGCCAAAGCGGTTTCTGCGATGTTGTTGAGCGTCGAATAAGCCGGAAGCTCATAGCCACGCTGAATCAGCTCATCAAGCATGGCATTAATGAGATCGACTCGCTGCTCAAGCACTACAGCGCAGTCACGTGCGATTTCCTCAGTGATCGCTAGCCCGTCGCTGCTATAGAAGGGTGTAACCTGCAGGTACTGCCGAACCGCCGCTTGGTGTCGGTAAAGGGTGCGGGGGTTGCTGTAGCGCGGAGCTATTCGTGCGCCGTAGCGAAGGCATTGTCGGACATGACTGATGAGCTCCTGAGGAAGCTCCTCGAACGGAACAAAATAGTGTAGCTGCTGAAACACCTTTAGTTGGATTGCCAGCCCAATCGATAGCGCTGGACTCTTAGCGGTGTTATTGACCCATTCGATCTCTGAATCAGACAGGGAATAGCATCGATGCAGCTCCTTAGCTGGCAACTGACTGGGCAAGAGCCGGTAGGCTGTCCTTTCCACCGAAGCCATTGAGTTCATCCCCCAAGTAAGGCAAAACATCAGCATAGACGGCTAGTCAGGCGGGGGATGACCAGCAATCAAGAACTCAATAAATTTCCTTTTAGTTCAATATCTTGCAGAACGAATGTCCTAATTTTTGCCTTATCTCGGCATAACCCCTACACCCGTGCCCCCGGCTGTTCGGCGAGGGCGTTGAGCACAAGGAGTGCTCGCTGCGGTGTTGGCTCCCCGACGAATGCGACGGCCTCGGCCTCGGCCGGGGTCGGTGGCGTTCGGGCACGTCCTGTGCGCAGAGACTCCACACGCGTTCGCAGGTTTGCTGCACCTACCCCCGTCATCACGCTTGAAGCAAATTCCGCAAGTTGTGCCAGAGCATTGGCACCCTGCAGGTTAAAGTTCCTGGCGAAGTTGACGAGGTCCCTTAGGTCGACGGCTTCGACGGCCATGGCGCCGGGTGTCTGGCTCGTGAGCTGATGGCGACCTTGCACGTTGATGGAGTCCCCGATGATGAGGACGCTGCCCCGAGCGTTGGGTGACTCGGTTCTAGCGGCCACCAGCCGCTGCTGGACTTCGGTCCCGGCGTTGAGCTGCACCCAGCGCACTTCAGCCGGAGCCGTGCGCAGATCCACCGGCTGGCCAGCTTGAAGTTGTTGCCGTATGGCGAGCAGCCACTGCCCGAGGTTCTCAGCGCCGGCCAGTCGCCAGCGCCACGGCGTCCCCAGTTCTCCCGCTGCCGGGAATTGGGGTAGTACCTCGTTCGTCCAATGCACCAGTCGGTTGCCACGGAAGTCGAAGATGGCTTGCATTGGATCACCGAGCACGCAGGTCGGAAGCACCTGGGCTAAACCTGAAACGATAGCGTGCTGGACCACATTGCAGTCTTGGTACTCGTCGACAAGCAACCGCGCGTAGGTGGCACGGAGAGACTGAGCAAGGTGGCCAGCGTGCAGTAACTGCCTGGCAGCCTCTCGAATTGCAGGGTAGTCAGTGTTGGGCTGGTGGAGCTCCAAGATTTGCGGGTTATGGCCGCTTCGCGCCGGGAACTTGGCGATGAGGCGCATCGAGAATCCGTCGATGGTGGATACTCGATAGGCGGAGCTAGGGACGCCGGCGCGTCTCAGGCGTGCCCGTAAGGCCGCAACGCCTGCGTTCGTATGCGTTAGTACGAGGATGGGTTTGCTCTGTCTATGCGCGATGAGCGTCTCGGCAATCAATTGCGTTTTTCCACAACCTGCGGGGGCTGTTATGGAGCCACGCTCGATAGCAAAAAGATCAATCTCAAGGGGCACTTGTAAACGTCCAGAGCTGATTCGTGACTGCCATGAAGCCCGGGTCGGCGTTCTGTAGAGACGGGCCGACGATGTCCCTTGCAACCTCCTGATAGGTTGTCAACGACTTGAACCACCCGCTGTTGCGGATACGAGATGCAGCTCCCAACAGCTCTCGCGTCGCGGGCGAGTAGCCCTGAATAAATCTTTCAGATTTGATGTCATGTAGTGTCACACGTCCTTGGGACTTCGACTGGATGTGTGCGTTCATCAGCTCTGCACCCACTATTGCTTCGGCTTTCGCCAGAAGTGCATCGAGTGCTTGGTCACTGAGATGGCGGAAGATCTCGTCCTCCAAAGTGAGGCTTGGTCGCCATGTAAGAATTTGTCCGCCTGCGGCCAAGAATGCTTCAGGGAGCCCCGCGGTCGAAGGCTTGTCGGCGTCTACAAAAACCATCACGCGATAGCCTAGGTTCTGAAGTGCTGTTCCACGGATAAGACTGTTATCGGGACTTCCTCCGCCGGCGTCCACATAAGCGCCGCCATGAGCCAGGAATGAGGTAGCGCCAAGACTGACCCACCATTGATCAAGGCCACGCGCGAAGCCAACCTCGCTGGCACCCTCGCAAACGATAATGGATTTGGCGAGGAATGCCTCTGGGTCCTTCCGAAGGGTACTTTGTACTTCGTTGGCCTCCCCTGCCGCCATAACGCTGTGGCGTTGAGGCCCAGACCGAACAACGAATAACTGGCTGCCGGACAATTCGCGCAGCGCGACCGGTGAGTGAGTCGTCATGAAGACCTGCAGCGGAGCGGCAGCGTCCTTTGCGCCCAGGGAGTCCAAGAATCGCATGAGCCGATGAGGTTCAAGCCCATATTCCACCTCATCGACAAGAGCAATTGGCGCGGCGCTAGCTGCAGCTCTTTGCAACCCTGCCACTAGCAATCGCGACGAGCCCGTGCCAAGGGAGCGAAGGGGAATGCCTGTGTCGCTGTGCAGCGCGATCGCACCCTCGCCAATCGACACAGAATGTGCGTCAAGGAGTGCTTGTGGCATCGCTCCAACCGAAACCCCAAGATGCTGAGCCGTGCGTTGCACCACCTCAAGCGTCTGAGTTAGATGTCCGGCGGCTTGATTGCCAAAGTTCGCTCTTGCTTGCCTCGCGGCGCGCGCAAGTTCGGCACCTAGCTCTGCACGCTCGTCAGTAAGTCGATTGAGCACTGAGCCACGACTCCACGACAAGTTCGAACTCGCAAAGCTGCCGATACGGGCGGGTGCTAGTGCCGCTCGTTCCTTCCAGGGAAGAGTGCGTTCGAGTTGCTGCTGCTCCGCACGCTCAGAAAAAAGTGTCCAGGTAGGTTCCAAATCGGCACCAACTTGCAGAAGCAAGGTGATAACGGTCTCCAGCCCCGCTCGCGGTTCGTCGTCGACTTCTCCCGTTCCTGGATTGAATCCACGCAAGAACTCGCCGTAAACATCGATATCCATCAGCGATACCGGCAAATCGCCAAGCGTCACACTGATGGTGATGGGTGTTTCGACGTTCAGAGCGAAGAAGTCCATGTCGCCGAACGTGCCGCCCCGGCGGGCACCGACGCAAAGGTCAATCGCATCTAGAATGCTGGACTTTCCACTATCGCCAGGACCTATGAGGCAGTTAATTCCTGGGGCCGGCACCCAGTCGAGCGCCTGGATAGATCGGAAGTTGCTGATAATCAGTCTGCGAATGCGGGCCACGGAGAGTCCTCATGGGTTAACGACGACCAGTCTCCTACCCGCAGCGGCAACAGTCCATAGAACGTCACCTCGTCACTATGTGTTGCGACAGATAGGTCGGACCGGAAACTACCGTACGGCATTTTCCGGTCAGATGCGCTTCTGAATAATCACCTGGTCGGTGGTATGGAAGCCTATCCCATGTCCGTTGATTTCAACCTCAGAGCATTGAAGACCACCGACGCCGAGCTGACACTCATCGCCAGCGCAGCAATCAAGGGCGACAGAAGATGCCCCGTCAGCGGGTACAGCAGCCCCGCTGCTAGCGGGATTCCCATCGCGTTGTAGATGAACGCAAAGGCGAGGTTCTGCCTCATGTTTTTCACGGTTGCCACTGACAGGGTGCGCGCTCGCAGGATGCCGATCAGATCTCCCTTGACCAGCGTCACTTGGGCGCTGTTCATCGCCACATCGGTACCGGTGCCCATGGCGATACCTACGTCAGACCTGGCCAGGGCGGGCGCATCGTTGATACCGTCACCCGCCATGGCGACACGACGGCCATAGCCCTGCAAATCGGCGACTAGTTTCTCCTTATCCTGCGGTTTGACCTCACCATGCACTTCCTCGATTCCGAGCTGCTGCGCCACGGCTCTTGCTGTGGTGAGGCCATCACCAGTGGCCATGATGACCTTTACGTCTTCGCTTTGAAGCTTGGAGACAGCCTGTTGAGAAGTAGGCTTGATCGGATCGGAAACGGCCAGTAGTCCCGCCAGGCGGCCATCAACGGCCAAATAGATGATGCTGATGCCTCCCAGACGCAGTTGCTCGGCGCGATTGCGCAGCGGGGTAATATCGACGCCCGCCTCGTCCATCAGTGCGGTGTTGCCGAGCTGCAGCTGATAGTCATCGACCTGGCCGCGCACACCAATACCCGAGCCAGATTCGAAAGTGTCCGGTTTGACCAGTGCAATGCCCTGACCGCGCGCATGATCGACTATGGCATGAGCCAGCGGGTGCTCACTACCCTGGTCGAGACTAGCAGCCAGGCGCAGCACTTCATTGGAGTCGTAACCGCCTGTCCCTTCCGCACTATGGAATACGGGACGCCCCTCAGTCAGGGTTCCAGTCTTGTCGACGATGAGCGTGTCGATCTTGCATAGATTTTCGATGGCGCTGGCATCGCGGAACAACACACCGCTGCTAGCGGCCTTGCCAGTCGCAACCATGACGGACATCGGGGTTGCCAGACCCAGAGCGCAGGGACACGCAATGATTAGCACCGCCACCGCATTGATCAGGCCAAATACCCAGCCTGATTCCGGCCCTAATAGCCCCCAGCCGAAGAGGGTCAGAATCGCGATCAGGATCACCCCGACCACGAAATACCCTGCCACCGCATCAGCCATACGCTGCATGGGGGCCTTGGAACGTTGGGCTCTGGCCACCATCTGAACGATCTGCGACAGCATGGTCTCGGCACCGACCTTCTGCGCCTCCATCACCAGGCTTCCATGGGTGTTCATGGTGGCACCGATAAGGGCATCCCCTACCCGCTTGGTCACGGGTAACGGTTCTCCGGTAAGCATCGACTCGTCGACGGCGCTCTCCCCCTCTAGAACCGTACCGTCCACCGGGACTTTCTCTCCCGGCCGGACACGTAGGTGGTCGCCCTGATGGACATGTGTCAGCGGAATATCTTCTTCCTGGCCATCGTGCTTGATGCGACGCGCAGTCTTTGGTGCCAGCCTCAGCAGTGACTTGATGGCTGCCGAAGTCTGCGAGCGGGCCTTGAGTTCGAGCATTTGGCCCAACAGCGTGAGTGAGATAATCACTGCGGCTGCTTCAAAATAGACGCCGATACGTCCGTCCTGGGCAAAGGCCGCCGGAAACCACTGCGGAACCAAGGTAGCGGCCACGCTGTAGAGGTAGGCAGCGGCCGTTCCCAAACCGATCAGGGTCCACATGTTGGGGCTGCGGTGGCGGATGGAGTCAATGCCGCGGGTGAAGAATACCCAGCCACCCCATAGCGTCACGGGCGTCGCCAGAGCCAGCTCGACCCAGTTCTGGGTCGTGCCATGAAACAGTTGCAAGGAATGGCCGGCCATCGCCAATACGGTCACGATGACGGTCAACGGTAGGGTCCACCAGAACCGCAGCGAGAAGTCCTTCAGCTCTGGATTTTCCTCCTCTTCCAGCTCCGGGATGACAGGTTCCAGCGTCATCCCGCAGATCGGGCAGTTTCCGGGAGCCGGTTGACGGATTTCTGGATGCATCGGGCAGGTGTATTCAGCACCTACAGGTGTCGATGTGGGTGCTGGAGTCGCGTGCTGGTGATGCTCCCCATGAGACTGATGGCTCATGTACTGATGAGGATCTGCTTGGAATTTCTCTAGGCACTTCGCACTGCAGAAATGATAGGCCTTCCCTTCAAAGCTCTCGCGATAAGGGCCATCAGGTTTGACCTCCATGCCACACACCGGGTCGCGCTGGCTCTCGGAGTGGGCGTGCGAGTTATGTGAATGATCCTGGTCATGATGGCAGGAGGTCTTTTGCATGCGATCTATGTCCTTTCTTCGTCCTTGGAAACAGCGGTGCTGCTGGAGTGGGAGTGCCCGCCGTGATTGTGGCCAAACAGATGCATCAGCGGGCATAGCAGCAGGATGAGGTACGGCAGGGCCTGCGAAAGATGACCGTAATGCTCACGCGCTACATAGAAGATGCCGATTACGGCCAGCATGATCAGCGCAATGCCAATCTTGCTCTTCCAAAAAGGCGGCTCAGTGGTACTGGTGTGATGGGTATGGTCCACGACAATAGCCTCGTTTCAATGGCGGCCGGATCAGTATAGGTGTCTCAGACTGGACGGAGTTGGCGAGTATCAATAAACGTCAGCGTACGGTCACCTTACCGACCATTCCCGACTGATAATGTCCTGGAATATTGCAGGCGAACTCCAGTTCGGTGGCGGCGGAGAAGGTCCAGATCAACTCTTCGCGTGCTCCAGGTTCGACAAGAACACTGTTGGGGTCATCGTGTTCCATACCGACCATCTTCATGCCGCCCATGGCATGGCCCATATTGCTCATGTCATGTGCACCTGTAGGGGACAGCGTGCCGTTCTGAAACATCGCGGCCATCTCTTTCTGGTGCGCGGCATGAGATGCCGCTTTGCCAAGATTGAATTCGTGTAGCAGTGCACCGTCATTTTTCAGGACGAAGCGAACTGTCTCGCCTGCTTTGATCTCCATTGCTTTGGGTTCGAAGAAGATGTCCCCCATCCGGACTTCGATGGTGCGATCTACTGCCTGACCGTCTCCCGGTTGCCCAATACTGTCTTTCTTGTGGCCCGGGCTGGCCAGCGCATTGGCAGCACTGAGCAGCAAGCCAAGGGTGGTGATTATGAAAGCGGGTCTGAGTTTCATGGTGTGCCTCTGAGGTGTTGAGGAGGGATGAGTCCCGATGCTAATGAGGTGCAGCTGGCGGTACGCTGACGTGAAAACTACATCGCAGTAAGGTTCGTCAGATCGGTGCTACCCAGCCCGCTGCCAACGGGTAGCACCGATGCCGGACTAACGCAGAGCAAACTCACCGACCATCCCCGCCTGGTAATGCCCAGGCAATGTACAGGCGAAGCTCAAACTGCCCGCCTTAGGGAAGGTCCACACGAACTCTTTGGTTGTGCCGGGCTCGACGAGAACCGCGTTCGGGTCGTCATGCTTGGCTTTGATGACTTCCGGATAGCCTGGAGGGTTGGAGTCTCCCGTGCCATAACGCTCATGCCAGACAATGCGCTCGGCCATGCCGGTCGGGGTCAGTGTGCCGTCCTTGAACAAGGACGCCATCTTGCGCTGGTGCTCCAGCTGGGACGCTGCCTGCCCGATGTTGAACTCGTGCATCAACGCGCCCTCGTTCTTCAGAACGAAGCGCACGGTTTCACCTGGCTTCACATCGATCGTTTTCTGGCTGTAGTTGATGTCGTCCATCTTTACCAAGATGGTACGAGTCGCTGGCGTCGCCTGGGCCTGCTGCCCAATGCCATTGCTACTGTCGCTGGTCTCGGCAAATGCCGGAAAAGTGGTGCTGATGAACAGTGTGCTGATCAGCAGCTTAAGAGGGATGCGTTTCATGGTGAGACCTCGCTAGGTAGGCTGGAAATCTCATGCTATTCCCCGCTTCCTGCCAGGCCGCTGACCCCAAAACTACAATTGCGTCAGCTGGAAAAAAGCACGGCGCCATTGAGGCGCCGCTAGGCCAAAGGAGCAATCACGGAAGGCCTGGAAGATGGGGGAAACTCTTACTTATGGCACTCTTTGTCGGCCATCATCAGCTTGTGCTCGCGAATCATTTGACCCAGCACGTCGTCTACTAACTTGTCGTGTTTTTCCATCCAGGCCAAATGATCTTCGGCAGACATGCCTGGAGCAGGATGTTCATTGTGCAGCTGACTCATGAGGTCTTCGAGCATGTTCATGTGCTCCTTCATATGCACATGCCGCTCGCCGACTGGGGCCTTCTCTGCCTGGATCAGCACGGCTTCCGCTTTGTCGCGCATCTGCTGCATGCGCTCAAAGGTACGATCACCCCCCCCTTCGGCCCAGACCATAGAAGAAAGCAGCAGCGAACCAACCAGAAGTAAAGGTTTCAGCGATTTCATGGGGCAGTCTCCATCAGTGCTAACTATGGCCGGCACCTCTGCTTTTGGTCTGTCGAGGGCCGAGAGCACAACCTAGTGCTCATGCTTGCACCCTAGACAAGCCACCCTGTCAGTGAGCTGAAGTCAGAATTACATTTTCGTAAGCTTCTGGTTGGGGCCGCGGTTTGCCTGCAAACTCAGGCCACCCGACTTTTGGAGTCTGCACACATGAAACTACTGGTAGCTGAAGACGAACCCAAAACCGGTACGTACCTCCAGCAAGGTCTCACCGAGGCTGGGTTCAATGTCGACCGGGTTATGACCGGTACAGATGCCCTTCAGCATGCACTTAGCGAAGCCTATGACCTGCTAATTCTGGATGTAATGATGCCTGGGCTGGACGGTTGGGAAGTGCTGCGCATGTTGCGCGCAGCAGGAAAAGACGTCCCCGTACTGTTCTTGACGGCACGCGATGGTGTGGAAGACCGCGTTAAAGGGTTGGAGCTGGGTGCGGACGACTACCTGATCAAGCCATTTGCTTTCTCAGAGCTTCTGGCCAGGGTCAGAACGCTGTTGCGCAGAGGTAATGGTTCGCCGACGCAGACCACCATGAAAATTGCCGATCTGGAAGTCGATCTGATGAAGCGGCGTGCGATCCGTGGCGGGAAAAGAATTGACCTGACCGCGAAGGAGTTTTCACTGCTGGAACTGCTACTGCGCCGGCGCGGCGAGGTGCTCCCGAAGTCGCTGATTGCCTCTCAGGTTTGGGACATGAATTTCGACAGCGACACCAATGTCATTGAGGTTGCGGTACGCCGGCTACGCGCAAAAATCGATGACGATTTCGATCTCAAGCTGATTCATACCGCCCGCGGCATGGGATACATGATGGATGCGCCGGAGTGAATATGAAGCACCTTTCGCTGACAGCACGCATGAGCCTGATGTTCATGTCCGCGGTAATTGCAGTCCTGACGGTAGCAGGGCTGAGTTTCAATATGCTCAGCCAGCACCACTTCAAGATGCTGGATCGGCAGGCCCTGGTGGAGAAACTCGAATCCGCCAAACATATCCTCAACAATGCTCGCGGTGAAGCGAGCCTTTCGGAAGAATTACCGCAGTTGCGAGCCTTGCTGGGAGCCCATCAGGATCTGGCGGCCACTATCCTGGCCAGTGACGGTTCTGTACTGTTCTCCGACCCCAGAGCAGTCGAAGTACCAGAGCGTTTCAGACGTGAAAATGAGCAGAGCATGTGGGAGTGGCAGAACGGCCAACACATGTACCGCGGCATGACGGCGCAAATCTCGGTAGCCGATCAGGCTGAGCCGCTCACAGCTTTGCTGATTCTTGACGTCACCAATCACACACACTTTTTCGACACGCTGCAACGATGGTTCTGGATTGGATTGGTCATCAGTGCCCTGTTCAGTGCCGCGCTCGGCTGGGTGGTTGCTCGCAGCGGCCTTAGGCCTCTGCGGCAAGTCACTCATGTGGCCTCCGGGATGTCCGCTCGCTCGTTACAGGAACGAATCCCTCTCGAACCAGTGCCGCGGGAACTTCAGCAACTGGTTCTATCCTTCAATGCGATGTTGGCTCGGCTAGAGGATGCCTTCGTTAGGCTCTCCAATTTTTCGGCCGACATTGCCCACGAGCTACGCACGCCCGTTAGCAACCTGATGACCCACACCGAGGTCGTGCTGAGCAAGAAACGCGATATCAATGCCTATGAAGAGAATCTCTACTCCAACCTGGAGGACTTGAAGCGCATGTCTCGGATGATTGATGACATGCTTTTCTTGGCCAAGGCTGATAATGGCCTGATCATCCCCGAGCAGGCCAGGATCGAACTGGCTGACGTAGTCTTCAAGCTGTTTGACTACTACCACCTTCTGGCCGAAGAACATGGCATTGAACTATCGCTCACAGGCACAGGCCAAGTGCTGGGAGATCGGCTGATGCTTGATCGTGCACTTTCCAACTTGCTGTCCAATGCACTGCGCTACACGCCGGTGGGACATACAATTTCGGTTTTGATCCGCGAGACAGCGGACTCCACAACCTTCAGCATCGAGAACCCAGGGGACACAATTAGCTCAGAGCATTTAGAGAAGCTCTTCGACCGCTTTTACCGGGTCGACCCCGCTCGGCGGGAGGGAAGCCCGAGCAACGCCGGGCTCGGACTTGCCATCACCCGATCCATCATTGAGGCTCACAAAGGCCGCATCTGGTGCACCTCAGCCGCCGGCCTCACGGGCTTTCACATCGAATTGCCCCATTCCAGATGATGCCGATCTGGCGGTAAGTAGGCTACAGCTAAACCGCTAGCCCAACTTGACAGGGTGGGTGCAACTCGACTGAGCGCAGATTGCATTCGCCATCCGGATAGGTAACGAGCGGTGAGCTGACACCAGATCACCCCATTCGCTCTCGGGTAGTAGTTTATGAAGTTTGAAAACGGCATACCCCACGCTTGCCTCGCCAATCCAATCCAATGCTCGAATGGCTTCCCCCGCTCCAGTAGCGCCTAGAGCCATCAACCATCGAGGCGCATACCGAATCGACACGGTGGTCTTGCCTACCTGAAGCTCCCTAGAGCGTCCGTCGGTTAGAAAGACATAGCGAACTGGAACCTGTGTGCTCAGCCCTAATTTATTCGCGGCACGAGCCCCGTGGTCGACCAGCACTTCACCCAGCGCATTAGCCAGCGAGTGGACAACCTTCTCCGGTGCCGGCGGGCGCACGCCGAACCGAGTTTCGACTGCGGCAACATAAATGCCCCGAGCAACGCGAAACAGCTTTCCACCTTCGACCAGGCGAGAGAGTCCTCGCTGCACAGCATGGCGAGAACCATGATGCAGGAATCTGCTAGGTGTCAGAACCTCACCTTCTGGAAGCTGTTGAATGATGTCCAGGATTTTCTCGGGAAGAGCCTTCATTGTCCTGTCAAACCTCGTGAGTGGCCCTGCCAAGAACCACCAGAGGTGGCGACCATCTCATGCGGGACACATCATCGAACAATAGACCTGGTGCTTGGCTCCGTCCTGTGAGTACAGGCAATCTCTGTGCGAGTAGGTCTGGCCTGATGCCGTTTGGAAGTCGTAGCCCAAGACTCGTTCGTCCCGGTCATAGACCCTTATCAGCTCGGTCAGCTTCTCCATCGTCCAGTCATTGGATCCATTCAGCCTCGCAGGCAGTACAACCTGGACTGCCTCGACCAGCGTTCCCTCAGCGCGTCTTTGTAGCATGAACACTTGACCATTTCACTCAACGCGGGCGAATGGGAAGAGAAAAAACTAACGCCTTACCAGGTGGTCGTCCTTTGGAGCGAGTGGTCAGCAGCTGCCCGCGGGCGACTGAAAAATGAGCTGGAAATAGCCCGGCAAGAGAACATAAAAGCCAAAAAAGACAAGCAGGCATCCCGCAGTTACCTCTTCTTTGTGGGTGCCCAGGATGCCAAGAACCCTGCAATTTTCCATGTGCTGGATCATCGACTCATTTGCACCGCACATGACGAGCTGGTGTTCCCAGTGCGCAGCTAGGTGCAGATCGGGGCCGCGGAAGGCGGTCTTATGGCAGTCCCTCGGGCCAGTTTGAGATGTGTTGTAGCGCACTCAGTTGCCCAGGGAACACTCCTGTGCTCTCGACATAGCGCAATGCGGATTGCCCATCGCTCCAGCCTACGTACTGCATCAGCGCTTTGATATCCCAGCCGCTGCGGGTGGCCCAGGTGGCAAACCCGCGGCGCAGCGAGTGGCTACTGTACAGCTCCGAAGGCAGCCCTGCTGCCTGCAGTACGGCGCGCATGAGTGGGACAACGCTATTTGGGTGCAAGCCCTGCTCACCTAAGTGCCCCCAGCGATCAATTCCACGGAATACCGGCCCGCGTGCGATACCCGCAAGACTGATCCAGTCGACGTAGGCTTGTACTGGGCACAGCCTGGCCAGCGCCGGCGCGTTGAAGGTCTGGCCTTGGTTGTCCCGATCACCTTTGCTCCAGGGCAGGAACAGTTGCATGCCCTCCCCGGTCCGCACCTGGATGTGCTCGACCTGTAGGCGACATAGCTCATCACTGCGAAAGGCCCGCCAGAAGCCGATCAGTATCAGAGCGCGATCGCGGCAACAGCGCAGTAGCCGTGGCAAGTCGTCTTCCGCGCGGGCCTGCTCCAAAGCTTGTTCCAGCCACAACACGCACTGTTCGAGCTGGCGCAGCTGCAAAGGTTCGGCCTGCTTCTCTTGGCGTGGGTGCAAAGTACGAATGCCCTTGAGGATCTGGCGGACCAGCGGAGTCTTGGTCGGATCCGGGAAGCCTTGGCTGACATGCCACTGCGCCAACGCCGCGAGGCGCAACTTCAAGGTATTGCTGGACAGGGTGGCGGCGTGATCGACCAGATAGCGCACGACTGTATCGCTAGTCGCCGGCAGAAAGCCACCCCACGTCACCTCGAAGTGCTCAAGCGCCTGCTGATAGCTCCGCCGGGTGTTGGCACGAGTGCCGGCCTGCAGGTACCGCTCGATCTCCTGGCTCATCTGAGCGCATCCCCTTGGTGTACCGGTGAGCGACTGCCAAACGACAAAAACACCGCATCACCTTGGATAATTCATGATTATCCAATTCTAGAATACGAGCGGAAAAAAACGAAGTTCTTGATAATATGCTATGTATTTACATAGTACATACCACAGAACGAAATCGTCAGGAGTTCCACTTATGGCCCGCGGTGGCATCAACAAAGCAATCGTGCAGAAAGCCCGGAATTCTCTACTCGCCCGCGGTATCCACCCCAGTATTGATGCGGTGCGCATCGAGCTGGGCAATACCGGTTCAAAGACCACCATTCACCGCTACCTGAAAGAGCTTGAAGACGCCGAGCGCGGCCGGGATGCGGCCTTGATCCCGCTCAGCGAACAGTTGGCCAATCTGGTCAGCCAACTGGCAGATCAGCTAGAGGAGGAGGCGCAGGCCGCCGTGGCCCAGGAGCGCGAACAACTGGCCCGCGAACGGCTCGATTACCAGCATCGGTTTCGACAGGCCGAAAACCGCATCCAACAACTGGAAGGCCAGACCGCGCTCGACGCGGAACGACTTGAGACCACTCATCACGAGTTGCAGCAGGCACGCGAGCAACGGCAGCAGGCCGAGATCGAGAACGCCCGCCTACAGCAGGCTAATCGCGACCTGGAGGAGCGGCACAAGGATCGCGACGCACAGATCCACTCGCTGGAGGAAAAACACCGACATGCGCGCGACACCCTGGAGCACTACCGGCAGGCCAGCAAGGAACAGCGTGAGCAGGAACAACGCCGACACGAGTCGCAGATACAACAATTGCAACTAGAACTGCGGCAACTGCAGCAGACCTTGATAATCAAGCAGGACGAACTGACGCAACTGAACCGCGACAATGCACGCTTGCTCACCGAGGCGCGGCAGTTGCAAAAAGAGCGACATGCACAGCAACAGCTAGTGGCGCAGAAAACTCAGGCCCTGGAGGCTCTGCAGAGCACGCTGGCCGGCTCCGAACGCTCGAATGAAGCCCTTGAACAGCGTTGTCGCACATTGCAGGAGGAGGTGTCCCGGCTGAGCGAAGCATCCGCGCTTCAGGTGCAGTAGACGCAGGGCCTGCAGGAGCGCTTGGTCGAAGCCACTACACAGCTAAAGCTACTCGGGGTGCCGCTTGTGAACAGCGATGGCGCACGTAGCACATGAACCGGCACACTGAGCCTATGCACTGAGCGGAGGTGGAGATGACACTACTTGAGACTGCCGATGAGGGGGCTGCGGAACCTGTCCGGCTGACTACGCCGCTGGGCCAGGCCATTGGTAATCTGTTCGCCCGGGCCTTGCCGCTACTGGATGGCAATCCGCCAGGCTCACTCAAGGTCTTCGTCTTCGGCGGCTGCGCGGTGCACCTGCTCACCCATGCGCGTGGTAGTGCGGACATCGATGCGGAGATCGAGGCGGCCCGTGTGCTGCGTAAGGACGAGATCATGGCCGTCTACACACCGCCAGAGGGATATGAGGACGGCGACGGCCGCGACTTGCAGGTGTACCTGGACCAGAACTACACCAATGCCCTCGGGCCACTGCACGAGGATTACCGCGAGCGCGCCATCCCCATGGAGGGTTTCGAGGGTGAGCAGCCGCTACATATCTTCGTTGCCGCCGGCGTGGATCTGGCCATCTCCAAGCTCGGCCGCTTTACGGAAAACGATCAATCTGATATCGAACAGCTCATCGAATGTGGCCGTGTCGATGTCGGCCAGTTTGTTACACTAGCAACAGAGGCAATCGATTATGCCGTGGGCAACCGAAGTGCAATGCTAGGCTGCCTGAAACTGGTCACAGCGAAGTACCTGGAGGATGGGCGAGATGCCACGTCTGGATCGTAAACAAAGCTTTGGCACGCTTCTGGAGACTGTCACCCAGCAGCGTCTTAGCCAAGTTGCGTCCGATGCTCTTGTGGAGCTCGCCAAGCAGTTGTGGTACGAAGAGCGCGACCTCGTGCCAGTACTGCAGCGTGAAGTGGCAGGCAAGCTGCGCGAGCCTGAACAGAAGCTGCGTGCCCTCTATCTCGTCGACCTGCTGCGTCGCTTTCCCTGTGTATCAACGGACAAAGCCGCGCGCCTAAAAGGCTTTGTCAGCAGTTGGTCAAACCTGAAACCAGCAGAGCGCTCACCGCGTGCGACCCAGCTTGTCTCTCGCTACCAACTCGACAAGCTGGCCTATGAATGGGGGCTTGAAGAGGACGTCAGCAAGCAGATGCAGGATGTCCTGGCTTTCCAAACCCGCCATTACGCGGCCACCCAGGGCGTGAAGACGGGCTATTCAGAGCCAACGCCCGTCAGCTAGCAGCAGAGCACGGCAAAATGGACGGGGAATGGCCAATTCAATAAATCACGACCAACGACTCGCTGATCTAACACGCGAGGCATTGGCCGACGTGAGCGAGGGTTTGGTGATCGATCACGCATTGGTCGAGACTTGGGCTCAGAGCCTTGATACCGACACCCCAGTACCTTTGCCAACTCCAGATCGGCCTACTTAATTCGCAGCAGGCCGAACTGATCCTCAGCGGTATCTGGCTGAAGCCATTACGCTAAGCGCGCCTTCGCTTGAGCAGGATTTCCAATCTGTTCGTTTAAGTGCGGCAAGTTACAGAGCGAATGCCCTAATTTTTGCCTTATCTCGGCACGCCCTCTTGTCGAAATAAACTCATTAATAACAATGAGTTACAGGACAAATGAGTGAATTTCCCCCTTGCCTCGGCATAACCTCAATCAGGCGTTCAGAGCCGTTTCTATAATTGACTATAAAAGCCTATAAAGCCCACCCTGAGCAGCTCAGCGACGCTAGAAAAATATTTAAATACAATCAGTTGCAGCGCGTATGTCCTAATTTTCCTTTATCTCGGCATGACCCCTTTCCCGATCTATCCGCAACGCCTGGTCGCCGATATCCGCCGTGTACTGCCCCCCGAAGGCATTGTTGCCCTGGACAACGGCATCTACAAGATCTGGTTCGCCCGCAACTACAAGGCGCACAACCCGAACACCGTGCTGCTGGACAACGCGCTGGCAACCATGGGAGCCGGCCTGCCATCGGCGATGGCGGCGCACCTGGTGCACCCGGACCGTCCAGTGATCTCGGTCTGCGGCGATGGTGGTTTCATGATGAACAGCCAGGAACTGGAAACCGCCGTCCGTATGGGCATGCACATCACCGTGGTGATCCTGCGCGACGACGGCTACGGCATGATCCGCTGGAAGCAAGCCAACATGGGCTTCACCGATTTCGGCCTGGACTATGGGAACCCGGACTTCGTTAAATACGCCGAGTCCTACGGCGCCAACGGTTACCGTGTAGAAAGCGCTGATGCTTTGCTACCGCTGCTCGATCGCTGCATTTCCAACCCAGGCGTGCACGTGATCGACTGTCCAGTCGACTATAGCGAAAACGATCGAATTTTGAATACCGAACTCCGAGAGCGGGCAGTAGCAATCTGACCACGACGGCTTCCGCGTGCGAGCAATATTCGCAGAGAGATCTCTCACAGGCCATCGACAGCCACCTTCGCCAAACCCGGCTAGCGATCTTGCGCAGTAGACTGCGTTCGCCCGGCACAGCGCCCGAGGTGCAACCACTTCTCAGCGTAGCGGTGAGCCGCTGCGCAGCCTGACCTGTAAGGCCTTAGGCCTTGCGACCGATGGCCCAGTGCGCAAGCCGCCAACTTCTACGCTTAAAGTTACGCTGACGAACGAGATAACCTCATGAAGATCCTGGGACGCGTGGAACAGGAGGCCGTGACCGATTTGCGCTGTGATATCTGTGATGAGTCCACTCGGCAGGCGAGCGGCAACCTGCAGTTCGGGACGTTGGAAGCTCAGTGGGGTTATGGGACGGCGCACGACGGCGAGCGCTATGAAGTGCACCTGTGCGAGCGCTGCTTCTTTACCCCCCTCGCCTGTCTCAAACAGGAGCGGCGGACAGCGCATCTGTTCGAAAGCAACCCCATCCCCAGCGAAGTGGAACTGGGCCTGGCCAGCCGGAACGATTGGTTCCGCGACGGTGAATGACGGGTTTTTCCTAGACCCACCATGCCTTGATTTAGTCGTATACGGTGTGGCAAACCAGCAGCAAGCACCCCACTGGCCCCCAGTTGTCGCCAAACTGGAGTATGCTATGAGGGCTGGCTCCGAGATTTGTTGGCGCTCCGCCTCCCCTTGGAGACAATTGATAAGCCCGCCGATTTCGGCGGGCTTTTTACTTTGACCGCTCGCCAGAATTAGAGCCAAAGGCGACCGCCTGGAAACGTCAGTGACTGTCGTAGGTGCCTTGCGCTAGTGTGGATCTGGTACCTCGAGGCTCGCCATCAATTGCTGTAGGCACAACCCAATGCGGCGCACCAAGCAATTGCTCGCCTGGCTGACAGCCGATACCGGGTAAAGGTAAGCACTCATAATGCTGATGAACTGCATGACGTGCCGGCAGTCAGCGCGTCGTGTATCTGCATGGCAGTCTGATGACGCCCAAATGATTCGCCTCTCGTCGTACCGCCGCCCTCAGCAACGTTGAGCAGATCGTCACCCTGGACGGCTAACTGGCCGAGCCGTCGCGCTGTATCCACTGCAATGGCCAACTGCGTCTGGCATGGTGTGGTACGGCGAGGCCCTGGAAGGCCGGCACGCAGCCGACGCGGCATTTTGTCACTCTGCTGGCGATTGTCTCCTCAAGGGGAGTCATGCAAGCCGCCTGTTTTTCCGACCTCGCATTGGCGGCGTGCGTCGTGGTCATCCACATCAACCCGATCGACTGCAGCATAGATAAGCCCAAGGAACTGATGCTGATTGACAAAGCCGCTCAACTTTTACTATGACTTGTGGAAACTTTCGACGAAGGCTTCCTCCTAGGACCGTTTGCCCCCGTGATGCAATTTACAATTTGGTTCGGCTTATGATCAGTCGAATCAACCTCGAACAATCATATTTACTCTACCGTTACGACAAGCGGAATGCTTCATGGCACGTTCCGGCATCAATAGACACCAGTGCAGAGAGTACTGGACCACTACGCCCTCTGTTGGAAAAATCAGCATCACATCAAGCCAACGTTGCCGTCTCCGTAACATAGCCCATTGCATCCCAAATTCAAGCTATCAATAAAGGAACGCCTGAGAATATTGGCACTTATAAACCGTTTAGAACAGAGCCAGCCCGGTATATTCACCAGCCCTACATGCCAGTTTGCGCCTAGCCATATTTTGAATCAGAAATATATATTTGCATGGAAAAACCCAGAGTGAATACAGCAGCTCACGGAGCGGGTTTATCAACATCGCTAACCCCCTGAATTACAGACGCGGCCTATGATATCCAGATGTGCTCAAACCATACTGCATGCAATTCAAAGGATCAGAACCCACTACAATCAGAAGAAACCCGCAGCCTGCTGGCAGAAGAATGAGGATGAAATATAAAAAACAAAGGATATGTACCCGTCGACATAGACTCTTCGAGGGCGGATTTTTAACTCAAAGCCAAGATATGCGTCACCGAACAAGTCAACCTGGCCTTCAGGAAGTCGTGAATTTCGGCGAGTACAAGCTTAGCCACGTACGCGCAAATCGCGCTCAGCCGAAAAAATTATTTCTTTAACCTTGACGTTCTCGCGCGAAGACGCATAGTGAATACTGTAACTCTTGCCCCCTTCCACCTTATATAAGTAGCCTCCAATACACCCTGAGCCATCCTCGGTAACGCTTACCTCAATGAGCGGCTCCATCACCCAGTCGTCCCCTCCCCTCATGTGGCCGGGAGACATCAGGTGCGCCTGCGCGAACCAGGAATGATCATCCAGTTCCGATAGCATTTGCTGAAGAATCGGTACCGTGGGGATCATCAGCATGCTTCCAACGATGTCATCGCCATGATCGCGTACCAGCTCCACGTAAAACCACGGGTGGTGCAGCTCAAGCTCAATAAATTGCCAGTGTCGGGTGGAAGGTTCCCCGAAGATGCTGGCAGGGCTCAGCTCGGCGTGCCTGTAGGTCTTGAACATCGAATAAATCCTCAAAATATTAACAATAGTTAATGGATGTCTGACGTTCAAGACGGCTTCATCATTCCTTTTGTAGGAATGAAAAAAATGCAGCTGAAACAGGCATTTGGTAAAGCGATGAGACTGCTAAGGAGAACTCGCGGCCTCAGCCAGGAAGACTTCGGTGCGCACAGCAGCCAAACCTACCTCAGTCAACTCGAGGCCGGAGGAAAGGGCCCTACCCTTGAAATGGTGCATGGTCTTGCCTCTGTGATGGACGTTCATCCGTTGACAATCTTGACTCAGTGCTACCTTTTCATGGACGAGGACGCCACGTTGGACTCCATCCTCGAACGGGTACGTCAGGAACTCAACGTGCCGCTCTCGGACTGAGGTATTCATCACCATCACCTCTGCTCTGATTGGATTTTTTGCCCCAGCGCGGTCCGCTCTGCGAAATTCGATCAGCTAAAGCCAAAATCTGCGACTCCTAGGAGTTGGTGTGGTGCTCCTAAGTCTTCCCGTAGGAGAGGAATCTGTGAAGGATCGGCAGTGCTTGGCGAAGCTGACCAGGCGCGAACTGGGAAGCAAAAGCAAACGGAAGCCCCAATGCGCTGTAAGTGGCTCCATGCATACCCGAGCCAAGAATCGACAGTGGTACTAATGAACCTGCAGCAGGGTACGCAACCACCCTCTGCTCCTCGGCGAGCGGAGACCAATATCCGCAGAGTGGGTTTTCGGTGAGTGGGATAGAGGCTATTTTGAGCTGCCAAAATCGAGAAGCGAGGCACATAGGGAGCTACCGGCAGCTTTCAATTCGACTCTGCAATAGGTCAGCATTTGGTCGCCTGCTTTTGAGCGTGGACCAAGGGCTGATGCTAATGGCATCGGTATCCTAACCACCCTGGCTGGCAGGTTGGTAAAAACTGCCAGTCAGGGCTTAACGATGAGGCGCCGGTCGAGGCAGGTTAAGAGGCGATGCGAATGCCGTTCGCCGAATATTTTTGCTTCAACGCCAGATCGATTTCGGCGACATATTTTTCAGGGTTCATGCTGCAGGCTTCACCCATAAGCTGGTAAATCGCTTTTACCGTTTCAGCGCGGACCTTTTGGTTGCTGACGACCTGGATTGCCAACTGTAAATTCGCCGGCTTGCGGAAATCCTCCAACAGCTCAGACTGGCCGTGTAACTCGCGCTCGATGGTCTCCAGGGTCGCCACTTGGCTAAGCGCAGCTTCCGCAAGCTCCAACTCCACTTGGTTCAATCGCGCCTTGTTGGGGACAGCTTCGAGCTGCCGACGTAGATTCAAAAGCGTTTCCTGATACAGCTGCTGATCCAGTTGCAGCCACAGGCCCAGCCCTTTGAACTGACCGAAGGAATGCGCATACCAGCCGCGCTCCTCATATGGCTTCCCCGTTTCGTCTTTCCCCTTCTTGATGATCAGGTATTCCCAAGAAACCTCTAATGCATTCCGCTTCCAGCGATCAAGCAGAGCACGACGTACTTCAATGGGGAGTGCTTTGAGAGTCTGCATAGCTGAGCTGTGCAATTTTCTGTACTCGATACTCGCAGCGCGGGTCCGGACAATGAGGCTGTCCCGCTGGTTGAGCATTGTCTCGATCTTATGCCGACGTATGTTCTGCCGCTCAGTAGCGCTTAGCCGCTTGAAATCGCCTCTGACCTGTTCGTCATCAAGACCCAGATGATTGAGTGCGCAGCAATTCCCTATCAATACCTTTGAATCGTCGTGCAGCTCGACCACAAAGCCGTGCTGATGCAGCTGGGAACAGCGCTTCCCGTTTTTCTGGTATTGGCAGCTCGCCTCAGGGCGAATCAGCCGATATGGCCGCAGCGGGTTTCGATACTGCTCCTTCGTTAGAGTGCAGTCTGGGGCAATCTCGTACAGAGATGACAGTTCATCAAGCGTTCTGATTTCCACAATGCCACGAGAGAGAGACATCAAATCCTCCTGCTGGGTCAGCTGTCCATAGAACTGTATATTAACCCAGTAATCTCACGGTGACATCATCTTGTATGGTTGCATGACGCGCGGCACGTCAATCAGATGCGGAGACGTCGGGACCACCGAAGTTTGAAGCCAATGGCGGTAGTCGAGTTACGGTGAGTAAGGATCAGCTGGAGCCAATCCTGGCGACAGTGCACACGCTTCTGCAGGCTGAAGGCGCTGACAATGTCGCACCAATCGTACGTCAATATCCGGCGCAAGCTGAACTGACCGCCCCATGACAATTGGAATGGAGGTACGGAAATCTAGGGGATCCAATTCAGAATCCCTGCCTAGGAGGTCGCCCGTCTGAGGCCAGGCGTAGTCAGTTTGAGGAACAAATAACCGCTAGGCTCCAGAATTTTGCAACTCCATCAAACCTTAGCACTCGATCATACTATCGGAAAGAAAATTCTGATAGACAAAATTTATTTAACGCAAAATCTTCACGGTATATGATGGCACGGTGAGGCGGCCCCCGTTAAGAGGATATGGACGACCTTACTTTCCATAATATTCTAATTGGAGAGTAAGTGTGTCGTCTTATCTTTATTTCCCATATAAAACCTACCAAGCTAACACCCGAACAGTAGAGCGAATCAGCTTATCAGGGTTGATCCTTGGTCTTTATAAACAAAGCTGCATAACCACCCAAGAAAGTAATTTTTCAGCGCCGTGGTGATTATGCATGACTAATCAAAATCAAAAATTCAAAGGCAACAGTTGCCGCTATGAATCAAAAGCGCGAAGAGTTCTAATTCCTGAGTTCTTTCTGCTAGAACTTAAAAGCATAAACATAGACTT
>NZ_JBHFCS010000037.1:0-34546 GCF_044143025.1 Pseudomonas sp. TR47
ATCACTGGCTTCGCGGACCGCCTCGAGCTGGGCGAAAAGATGGTCACGCAGGTCGCTGAGCTTATTTTTCATCGGTCTTCTTCCGTATCGCTCGTTTGAGTTCGTGTTGGGCGAGGATCACTTCCTGCAAGTCAGCCGGGTACTTGCGCACCTGGTTGAAGCGGCAGTGCATGTCCTTCGTGACCAACATAAGGTTGTCCAGGTCGGTGTTTTTGATGTTGCCGTCCCTGGCGACTATCACGCAGTCGTCGGGGATCGGGCCATTGGCTTGCTCCCAGACCCAGCGGTGCTCGAGCACCCAGCTGCCATCGGGTAGCTTCACTCTGATATAGCGCCCGTCATCTCGACGCTCGCCGGGCTCAATCCAGTTATGCGCCGTGACCCCGCGAGGTATCGCCTGAAAGCGAGTGACGTGCTGAAACGATGGGTCTCTTCGCAACTTCAGCAGATTCGCCTTGTTCTTGATTTGCTCAGGTGTCTTCCCGAGCAACTTGGCCAACTCATTCATTGGGGTAAGCGCGTAGTGCTTGATCAGCAGAAGGGTCGCCTCATCGCTCCAAACGGGACGAATGCGCTTTCCAGCCCGGCGAGCATGCTCCGCCGCCATTTCAGCGAGGCTACCCATGGATGGCGCCCTCCCCTTCGGCTACGGCACGCAGGCGCAGGGTGATACCGCACTCCTTGGCCAGCTGGTTGAGCCGTCCCACACTGGTGGTGCTGTCCTGCAGCGCCTTGCCGAAACGCACCAGGCGCTCGCCCAGGTCTTCGAATTCGTTACGGGCAGGCTTGAGCTGGGTCATGGCTGCTGCTCCTGCAACACCTGATGCTGCATGGCCTGCACGCGCAGGGCGGTATCGATCTCCTGGTCCAGTTCTTCGCCGGATAGCCAGTTATCGCCGCGCACCACCAACAGGTCTTCGTCGGGATCTTCGATTCGCTCTCGGTCACGCAGCCAGCGGTACCGGCGAGCATCGGCTACCAGCTTGACGTGCTCGTCGATACAGAACGCCTTGCAGAACGCTGGCTGACCCTTCTCGGCCATGTAGCGCATGGCGTCGTTGATGTCGCTGAACTGCAGGTCGCCTTCAACCACAACGTGGCGCAGTGCGACCGACAAGAAGTCCAGCACCTGCACATCGGTCCAAGGCGCGTACACAGCCACCATCTGCGGAGCCCCGCCGGCACGGGCAAGGGCTCTCTCAAGCTCCCATTGCCAGTCGCCCTCGCTGGCGCCAGCGATCACGGCCAGGCCGCGACCAATAGAGACATGGGCGCCGAGCTTGGTGAAGTGCAGGACCTGCTCCAGGCTGCCGCCCTCAGGGGCTTTCAAGACCAGGCTGATGCGATCAGGCTGCGTCATGGTGCCCCTCCTTCGCTTGGTCGGCCTGGATGCGCTCGTAGATCTCTTGACGGTGAACAGCTACACCTTCCGGGGCGTCGATGCCCAAGCGAACCTGCATTCCTTTGACACCCAGCACCGTTACGCTGATGTCGTCGTTAATGCGGATGGTTTCGCCTACGCGACGGGTCAAAATAAGCATCTCAAACTCCTTGTGTGGTTGAGGGATGGTGGAAATCACCACCCCTTTTGGTCACTGCGTAGTGCGTAGTTCGTTACGCGGCACCCAGCCGCTGGCGGTCTTCACCATGCAGCCAACATAGGGCGCGAACTTGGTCTGCCGCTCGGTCTGATAGCCGTACCATTGGCACGACCCCCAGTTCACTGCAGCAGTGATAGCGAGCGCGGACAGGGCAAGCCCAGCAACCGCGCCCAAGCCGATGTGCTTTCGCTTCACGCCTCGATCCCGAAGTCGGACAGGCGCAGGCCCAGTTCGCGACCGATCTCGGCCAGCACTTTCAACTCGTCAGGCTCGATCTCGCCATCGGCTTCGGCCACAGTGATCATGTTCACAAACACCTCCTCCGCGTCGGACGGGTTGTTCTTGATGTCGCGGATCTCGCGCAGGATGTTCAGGCGGCCCACGCGGAAGCCGGCCTGCAACTGCTCGGTAAAGCGGCCCAGGGTGGCGGTGATCTCAGGACCGAAGTGCTCAAGGCTTTTGTTGGAGCGGATCAACTGGTCGATCTTGTCGACTTCGGACTTCTCAATATCGCCATCAGCTGCGGCAACCAAGATGCAGCCGCCGACAATGGCCTGCATGAGGTCGCGGTTTTCAACCTTCTTCAGCTCTGCCTTAGCGTTGCCGAATTTCTTGCCGAACAATTTGCCGAACATGGGTGTTTCCTCTTGGGGTGGTGGAGCTTTCTTCGGGCAAGCAGAGGGCCTGCCGCGGTTGTTGGCTTTCGCAAAAATCAGGGTTGGATCAGGTCAGGCGGGCAGCGTCACGCCACCGCCAAGGCGCACTCAGCGCGCCGGGTTGCTACACGGGTCTCAATCTTTCGCTCACCACTGTTGCCGCTCCGGCGAACGCGAAGGAACTGGTCATCGCTGACGGCGCCGTGCACCGCAAGGATCGCGACCAAGATTGCGGCGGGAGAGATCAGGCCGCGCCGCATTGCTTCAGCTACAAGTTGAGCACGTTTGATGACGCCGAGCTTGGTGCTGGCGGCAAGCAAACGCTTGTCGATGGTGTCCTTGGCTACACCGAGCTCACGGGCGGCCTCTTTACTGGTCAGCCCACACGCCACAGCCATGACGCACTGGAGCTCGCGCTCCGCCAAGCCCAGCCCAAGGCTGCCAGTCCAGTTTCCGAAAGTCAGTGCGTTCATGTGCTTCGCTCCGTGCGAGTTAGTTGATAGAGCAAATAATGGTTTACCTTTATTTACCTGTCAACAGGCATACCTTTATTTTTTCGCGACGCTTCCCTCAGGCGACATCGCTTGGATATTCTTTGCTGTATGGATATACAGTAACCAGGAGAAGGTTGTGGCCAAGCAAAAAAAACAAGCGGCAGAGCAGCGCACGGAGATGACAGGCATGGAGCGTTTGGTCTTGAGGGTTTCTTCGATGATCAACCACCCGATAGCTCAGACCCAGAGATGGGTCACAATTCACCAGCTTGATACTGATAGCGATCAGAATTGGGAGGAGGTCATGAGCATGATCGCTGAAACCCCGGGAATAGATATGACATTCAGCGATGATGGAAGCGTGACGCTTCAGTGGGAGACTGATGAAGAGCAGACCTCCACCTTGGCGATGGAGGAGGTAGAAGTCGAGGAAGAGGTCGCCGCACCGTTTTAGGAGCAGTCTTGCGCGCTGGGCCCAGGCTCGGCGCGTTACAGCAAGTTGCCATTCCAGACGTAGAGCACTCTCGCCTGGATGTAGGTTTCTTCTTTGCGGATCATCCGATCTTTGTGCTTTGGGTTGTCGGAGATCATCTCAAAGTGATCGTCGTCAGCGATCTGCAGGCGCTTGATGTACTCATGACCTCCCCATGAGAAGAAATACACACCATCACCGACAAACTCACGGATGTGCACATCGACAATTAGTGGGTCACGATCCTTGATGGTTGGAGCCATGGACTGCCCCCAGCCAGTTACCAGTTTGAGGTGATGCGGCTCCTGAAAGGTCAACCCGAGTTCGCGCAAATGCCGCAAGCTGACCTTCACATCCTGCAGCATCTCAGGATAGTCATGGGTGACCTGTCCGCCCCCCATGGCGCCTCGCACATCATAGTGTGCAATGCGCACCTCATCACCTGACTGGTGCCGGCCGTAGTTGGCGATGGAATTGGGCGACCCAGGAAGCAAGTCAGTCTCTTCGGCCACCTCTAAAAGTCGCTTGCGCGCCTGCTCGGAGAGGCCGGCTCCTTTGTTCGCAAGCATCTGCCGAACCATATCTGCGGCCGAGGTCACCTGGGGCGGTGCGTCGTCCTCTTCCCCATCAAATGCTGGACCAGCTCCTTCTGCTAGCCAGAGGGGATTTACGCCACAGATCTGGGCAAGCTTCACCAAGTGGCCGCTCGTCCGAGAAAGACCACGCTCAATCTCAGAAATAGAGGCCTGCTTGATGCCCGCCCTTTCGGCCAATTCCGATTGAGTGAGGCGAGCGTGGCGACGGGCATGCTTTAGGCGATCTTTAAGTTCCATAACTCACCAATTTAATGGTTAACCTTTTTTCTTGCAAAAAGGTATCCCTGTAAAATAGAGTAAAGGCATACCTCTATTCGGCGTAATGCCCATGAATGAAATCTTCAACGACTTGGTCAAGTTCTTTGGCGGTCAGGTAGCAACAGCGAGAGCCCTTGGCGTGACGCAAGGCACTGTCAGCGGCTGGGTTCGCGGTATCCATGGCTGCTCTGCTGACATGGCGCTGATCATTCAGGCCAAAACTCATGGGCGTTTCACCGCTTCGAGCATCCGTCCATCGCTGGCGGAATCGCTTCCGACCTTGGAACAAAAGGTAGCAGCGAGAAGCAATCACGCGCAGCCCAACGAATCTGCTGTGAATTCATCCAGTACGGCGCAGGTGAGCCCATGAGCGCCTGCGCCGCCCAGTTTTTGCTGTCCGGCTGACTTTTCTCCGGGCAACAAAAAACCCGCCGTAGGGAGCGGGTTTCTCACGCCACTCTGTAGGAGGAGTGGTTACTTCGTAACGTCTTTGAAAAGGAGACGGCGCTATGTCGCACCCGAAAAATACCACCGGACATAACCGGACGCAATACCCGCCATCCACTGATGAATGGCCGCAACCGTTCGCAATTATATCTATCTGCGGGCCTGATACCGGCACTCAGCTTCCGCCAGTTTCAGGGAAAGACCTTGAAAACGAATGCGTCGACCTGCTTCGTCAAGCGTACCCATTCGCTCGCCTGGTTTGCGTGCCTCCAAGGGCGACTGCTGAATTGGCCGAGCTTCAGCAACAGGCTGATCGGCACCGCGACATCATCATCAGCTGTCGTGAAGCAGAATTTCCGGCCTCGGTTTACGCCGAGCGTCTTGGTCTGTCGATGGTGTTTGGTGAGGTCGCGCCACAAAACCTTACCTCTTTAGTTCGTGGCGCGGGAGGTGCAGCATGCTGACAGTCCGAACGGAGGTAATGGCGCCGCCGATTTCCGGCGAGATCGTTCAGGATGTGACTCTCACCCCTGCCGAAATCGCACGATTCAACGAAGCTCGCGAGGCATTCCGAGTCATCAAGGCTTTGTACTGGGCGCAAATTGTCCCAGGGCTTGGCGGCTTTAAAAATCCCGTGGTGTGCGAGCTTGAGCGCCAGCTGGAAGCGATCGTTTTTTCCACCCGCAATTTCCTCTACCTGCACCGTAACGCGGCTGCCTTTCATGATGCGAAGGAAGCGGGAGGTGCGGTATGAAGACCGATACAACTCTGCGCCTTACGCGCACTCAGTACCGCCATTTCGCCGAGCTGGCCAAGCAGGCGTCTTGCTGCCTGAGCCTTTCGACCTTCACGGAAATGAATGGGGCGTGGGGAATGTTCAATCCGCTAGCTCAGTTGACCTGTGCTAATGCTTCGAGCAGCGATAGCGGGTGGGACGAGTGCTGCGGCATTCAACTCGCCACGAGCGTGGACTTGGCGCGGTTGCGCTCAGCGGTTCGGCCTGAGCTGAATTGGGGCGCTCTCGAGGATCATGAGGTCTATCCGTTCATCGTTGCGCACGAGATCGGCCACCGCTTCGATAACTTCGACATCTTCGATGCCTGGGGCATAGCGGACATCAAGGTCCAGCAAGAGTGCGAGGGCGTGATGCGGATGGTCAACGAGGTGCTGGCCGACCGTTACGCCTGGCAACAGATCCGCCCAGGTGAGCAGCTTCCGCTGAGCGAGACCGGCAGGCGTGGGCAGCGGTTCGTGGCCGACTCTCTCGCGCTGCTCGATAGGAACCTCAATCGCCGCCGGCGTCCTTCCCGCGCTTTGCCTGCTGGCCAATACACCTACGTGCCTCAGTCCATGTTGGTCAGCGATTCCATGGTTGCCTACGTGGGGCCTCGGGTCTCTCCCGCGCTCGTTGAGCGTGTCCGCGAGAAACGCCGCATCTACCGCCGCGACACTCGCTCGAGGGCCTTCGCATGAACCTGGTCACCATCCGCAGCACCCAGCTGCCCGTCGTCGAGTACCGCGGCCAGCGCGTCGTCACCCTGGCGATGATCGATCAGGTGCATGAGCGACCCGAAGGGACTGCCGGTCGCAACTTCCGCGAGCATCGCGAACGGTTGATTGCAGGGGATGATTACTTCCAAGTTGGTTCCGACGAAATTCGTCGGAACAACCCCGGGGCCATACCGGACAGCCTTCGTCGGAACGACGTGGTTCTGCTTACCGAGCAGGGCTACCTGATGTTGGTCAAGTCGCTGACCGATGACCTGGCTTGGACCGTCCAGCGCCAGCTGGTCAGCAACTACTTCAGGCCGGTATCAACGCCGATGCTGCCACAGGATCTGCCGGCCGCCCTGCGCCTTGCTGCCGATCTGGCCGAGGAGAAGGCCGTGCTGGCGCTGGAGAACCGGCAGCAGGCCAAGAAGATTGAAGCCCTAGAGAACCTGTTCATGCCTGGGGAGACGGTTCCGCAATTCGCCAAGCGCCTCAATGGTGTGAATTCGCAGCAGGTCATGGCCTACCTCATCCACATCAAGTGGGTCTTCAACTCCGAACGAGACCCCGACAGCTCCCCGAAATACCGGGTGTACGCCGAGGCGCGCGATAAGCACTGGCTGACAGAGAAGCCCACCACGATCCGCGGCGAAGGCATTCCGTCGTTCATCAAGTACACGCCCGTGATGCTGGAGGAGGGTGCACGCCGCCTGCACGACATGTACCTCGCCGGGAAACTGCCCATGAAGCAGACCTGGAATGGCGATTTTTTCTACACCAAGTTCAATCCGGAGAATTCCCTGTGAGCAAGAAACCGACCTACGAACAACTCATGGGGCTGATCGCCGAGGCGGCCGTTGGCTACCAGCAGGCTGAAACACAGCGCAATGCTCTGCGCCGTGAATTGAACGGCCTGTACAAGACCTACTTCGCCGCTTACGGACACCCGTACCCCGGCGAGCCGCGCAAGCGCGTTGACCCGGACGACGAGCGCTTCATGGGCGTCCTGAGATTCACCGATGCTGCCTTCCAGCGCTGGCTTGATGCTCGGGAGCTCACCACCAAACTGAAACGCAAGCTGCGCGGCCTGGTCGAGCGCCTGGAGCGTGCCCAATGAGCAATGTCCTCGATTTTCCTGGCAACCCAAAGGTTCTTGATAAGGCCTACTTCGAACAGTTTTCTGACCCCGAGCTGTTGCTGATCTCGTTCGAGGCGGTGATGGAGTCTCTTGAGGTCGTGGATGGCGGTTCGCAGATCCATGAGCGTGACGAGACTCACGTCAGCCTGGTTGCTGCCAGTCTGGCTCTGAGCGTGCTGTTCGAGCGGCGTACCGGACATGACGCGAACGTCGTGTCGGAAGAGCACCTTGAGCAGGAGCGCCGGCATCTGCTGGATGGTGGTGATCCGCCCACCTTCAGCATCCCACTTGTATCGCCACTCAATCAGCCGCTGCCGCCGACAGCATTCGATCGGCTGAGCAACCTGCAGCTGGCCAGTGCTGCGTTCAACTACAGCGAGCGAGTGTTCGAAACGATCATCGACCACTCGCCCCAGGCGCTTGCGATGGCGGAGGCGCGGGTAACCGCGCTGGATGCCACCACCGCGCTGCGGTCGCTCGTCCTTCGCTTGGCTGGCGGGAGCATGACCGACCTGGCCAAGCATGCAGCGAAGATCACTGGTCCCTCATCGGAGACTCTCCAATGACCACGACCTCGAACCCATTCCAGGCGCTCCCGCAGCGCACTGGCGCAAAGATCATCCCAACCGGCTGGCCAACCTACAGGGCAATGCGGGGCCAGCCCGAATCGGTCCGATGGCAGTTCTACGAGTTCAGCAAGCGGCTGCGTGCTGCGCTGGAGGGGCATGGCTGCATGTTTGTTGAGGGGTACGACCAGTTCGTGCGCCGCGTTTGTGAGGAGCTGCAACTGTGAGCAAGCCAGTGAACGTGGAAAAAGCTACACCCACGACGTTCTACGCCAAGCAGGCGCCGTACAGCTCACTGAGCAACGATGTGGTGGCCATGATCATCAATCCCGATGCCCTGGCTATCTGGACCTACCTCCAGACCCGATCCAGCGACTGGAAGGTCATTGGTTCACACCTGCAAGACCGGTTCGCAATCGGTCGTGAGCGCTACTCGAAGGCCATGGCCTGCCTCAAGGAATTGGGGCTGGTCAGCCATGAAGTCGTGCGCGAGGAAGGGACCGGCAAGGTGCTCGGCCGTCGCGTCATCGTCCACTACGAACCGAACCTACAGGTTTCCGAATATTCGGTTAACCGAAGTGTGGGTTTACCGAACTGTGGGCAAACCGACAGCTACTTAATAAAGGATTCTATTACTCAATCAATAGAGAAAAAACCAACGGTCGCTGACGCTCCCTGTCTGGTCGAGTTCGATAGTTTCTGGAAACTCTACCCGCGCAAGGTCGGCAAGGTCAAAGCCGAGAAGGCCTGGGCAAAGCTCAAGGTGGACGCCTCCCTGTTCGCCCGCATCGGCACCGCCCTGGCTGCTTGGAGCAAGTCTCCCGACTGGACCAAGGATGGAGGTCAGTTCATCCCGCACGCAGCCACTTGGCTGAATGGCAAGCGCTGGGAGGATGAGTTGCCCGCTGCTGGCGCCGCCCAATCCAGCGCATTCAACAACCTTCCGCAGCACACCGATGACATGTACCAGGAGAGCCACGATGGCCGTTCGAATTTCTGACCTGTTCCACCGTCGCCCCTTCATGCGCATCTTCTCCGGCGAGTGCGCTGTGCATGGCCAGGTCGACATGAGCGAAGTCGAGCAGCTGGACGGCTCGATGCTGGCGCGTGGTTGCAAGCGTTGCGCCTGGGAGGCTCTGCACACCACTCCTCGCGAGTCGGCAGAGCGCGCCCAGGCCAACGCTCAGCGCACAGCTGAAAACCTCATGGCGGCCCTCGTTGGAGCTGGAATCACCCCCCGTTTTGCTGGCGCTACGTTCGACAGCTACCACGCCGAGACTGACCCCCAGCGCAAGGCCCTGGCCAAGTGCCTGGCCTATGCCGAGCAGTTCCCTGAACACTTCCGTTCTGGCCGCTCGCTGCTGCTGACCGGCAACGTAGGTACCGGCAAGACACACCTTGCCAGCGCGATCGTGCGCACCGTGGTGGCTGACGGGGCTACCGCCCTGATTATCCCTGCCGGGGATATCGTGAGCATCGCCCGTGCGTCGATGGTTCCAGGCTCTGGCTACACCGACCGCGACGTGGTGGTGCATCTGGGTGGCCTGAACCTGTTGGTGATCGACGAGGTTGGCTGTCAGAAGGGTTCTGAGTACGAGCTGGGCCTGTTGCACGCTGTCATCGACCGCAGGTACCAGGCAGTGCTGCCCACCGTGCTGATCAGCAATCTGGGTGCCGAGAACCTGAAAACCTACATCGGTGACCGCGCCCTTGACCGCCTGCGCCAGAACGGCGGGCAGCAAGTCGGGTTCACCTGGTCCTCGATGAGGGCAGTAGCATGATCGAGTTTCACAGCATTCCCGCCGAACAAGGCGTGCTGGGGTCGATCATGCTGGCCAGCCTGAAGCAGGATGCCGGCCTGGTCGAGGACATCATGGGCCAGCTCTCTTCGGTTGACTTCCATCATCCCGACCATGCAGCGCTCTTTGAGGCAATGAACGACTGCAAGGAGCGCTGCATGCCCATCGACCCGGTTACCGTTGACGCAGTGCAGCGCCGCCTGCCAAGCGGCAACAACACCTTAGCCTATGCCGCTGACCTGACCAAGAACACCCCATCGCTGGCCAGCTGGAAGACCTACGTCAAGCACGTCAAGGACTGGAGTGTGTTGCGGCGCATTCTGGCCGTGCACGACGTGGCGGTGGAGATGGTCAGCGCTGGAGAGCCGACCGCCGATGTGATCGCCGCCGCCCAGCAGGCTATGGCCGACCTGCGGAACCTCGATGGCGAGCACAAGGAGTTCAAGCGCCTGGATCAGTGGATGGGTGATGCCGCTGACCTGATTGACCAGAAGCACCAAGGCGTGGCACCGAAGTGGCCCTCCACAGGCCTCGAAAGCCTGGACAAGCTAGTACGTGGCATTCGTCCGAAGAAGGTGACTGTGATTGCCGGCCTGCCAGGGAGCGGCAAGACCACCCTGGCCCTGCAGGTCGCCCAGTACAACGCTGTGAAGGAGCGGAAGCCCTGGCTGGTGTTCTCCATCGAAATGCCTGGTGAAGAACTGGGGCTGCGTGCCATCGCATCGCTGGGTGGCATCGACTTGGCCAAGCTGGACGAGCCGGATCGCATGCGAGAAGAGGATTGGGCGAAGTTGTCTGGCTCTGTAGCCATCGCTCTGGATGCGCCGCTGTTTGTCTGCGATGACCCAGTGCAAACCCCGGCGACCATTCGGGCCACAGCCAGGCGCTGCCAGCGTGAGCACGGCCTGGCCGGGATCGTGGTCGATTACCTGACCTTGGTGCGTAGCGAGCGTGGCGGCCGATCTCGCACCGAGGAGGTGGGCAAGATCAGCAAGGCCCTGCTGCAGCTAGCCAAGGAAATGGGTATCCCGGTCATCGAGTTGGCCCAGCTGAACCGAGACTCGACCAAGCGCCCCGGGAAGAAGCCCCAGTCCAGCGACCTGCGCGACTCGGGCGAGATCGAGGCCGACGCCAGCTGCATTCTGATGGTCCACCGCGACATGGATACCGAGCACGGCAAGAACGGCCTGACCGAGATCCTGATGACCAAGTGCCGCCATGCGAAGGTCGGCAGCTGCGTTCTGCAGCAGGAGGGCCAGTACAGCCGATTCGCAAACTTCGAAGGCTCTATGCCGACTGACGATGATGTCGAAATGGGGCGAGAGAGCTATGCCCAGCGCCATAAGGGGAGCAAACGCCATGAAACTTTCTGATCTGTGGCCAGGCCGCAAGCCGCCAGCCCGTACGCCTGCAAAGCCGGTCGTCTCGGTGATCGTGACCAAGCGTGCTGGTGCCGGGCAGCCTGTTGCCACTGGCAATGCCCAGGCACCCAACGCCGGCCTGCGCGGCCCTATCGAGCTGCCCGCCACCCTTGCCGAGTGTGAAGCCCTGCATGAGCAGCTGGTCACTGAAGCCATCCGTCTGGAGCTGGCGCTCGATCAGGCGCAGGCTGATGCTGCCCAGGGAATCCCCTACAACCGCAGCTGGTACAACCGGGCCAAGGCAGCGCTCAAGCACATCAACCATGACCGCGCCCGCCTGCTTTACCGATGCGGCCAGTTGCGCAAGGAGGCCAAGACGCACGCCCAGCAGCACATGGACCGGGTCATCCTCGACGTAATCAAAGAGTCGCTGCCGGCTGACCAGTTCATGGGCTTCGTTCGAATCGCAGAGGCTCGCATGGCCTCGGGGGTGACCCAATGAGCACCGTAACTGCGGTCGCACCGCAAAAGATCCTCACCCCAGTAGAGCGTGAGTTCCTGAAGAAAGGCAACCGCATGATGCTGGACCAGCCCAACGGCCGTATGGGTTCGGCTGCCCTGATGGATATCGTGGTGGACTGGCTGAGCTCGCGCTCCAATCAGGGCTTCGAGCAATTTGCCAAGGCCTGGATCATCCAGGGTGGCGCCAAGAACAAGCACGCCTACAAGCTCCTCTGCGAGCTGTTCGGCCTGGACACTGACCCAACGCCCCGGAGGGCTGCATGAAGAAAAGAACCTACGTGGACAAGATGCTGGGCGATACCGAGTACTTGCTCGAGCAGTGGGGCTGGTGGCGGATGTGCGAGATGGGCGTGCCACGGTACGTCTCACCCCTGTATGCGCTCATGCGGGACAACGTCCCATCCGAGGGTGGTGCGCGCCAGCATGTGATCACGGACGATCTGGCGCTGGTCGTGGATGGTGCTGTTGCAAGGCTTGTGAAGCGCAACCAGCAGATGGGGGACTTCGTGTGGGCGTACTACGGCTACAAGCAACCGGCTATGCGGGTAGGTCGGGAGGCTGGAATGTCCGAGCGCAAGGCCCGAGAGATCATCAAGGCTGGCGTTGCATGGATCGACTGCGCCCTCGAAGAAATTCGAGAAGCTGCGTAAAAAGTTCTATGCGGGCGGATAAACACCTGTTTTCATAGCAGCGTGTCCAGCTTGCAAGCAACGCGACACAGAGGAACCCCGGCCATTGTGTCGGGGTTTTGTGTTTTTGAGGGGCTTCGATTCAGGTAGCCTTCCAAAAAAAGCATTTTTCTTGTATGAGGGAACGATTTGATAGCGTTATGATTCTGATAGGTTGCTACTCAATAATATGGAAGACCGTGAGTATGAAAAACGTTCTCGCCGTTGTGGCGCTTTCCCTTTTCGCTGCGTCCGCCGGGGCGGCTGAGTTATCCGGAGCGCTTGGCGCGACAGGCCAAGGTGGTCTTACAGCGCGCGTCGGCATTGGCTTTAACTGGGACAAAAGCTGGTTTGAATCCAGTACTGGCCGTCTAACCGGTTATTGGGATGCTGGGTATACCTATTGGGAAGCAGGAGATGCTTCCGGTGGTGCTCACTCGCTGTCCTTTGCGCCAGTTTTCGTTTACGAGTTCGGCAGCGGTAACGTGAAGCCATTCGTTGAGGCTGGCATCGGCCTGGCGGTCTTCTCTGGTACGTCCGCAGGTGACCAGGACTTTGGTTCGGCCTTCAACTTCGAAGACCGCATCGGTGCGGGCTTGAAGATCGGCGAGACGCAGAAGGTTGGCATCCGAGCGATTCACTACTCCAACGCTGGCATTAAGCAGCCCAACGACGGTATCGAGTCGTACTCGCTGTTCTACAGCCACCAGATTTAAAAAAGCACGATCCCTCTTTGCCCGCCCTGTGCGGGCTTTTTTATGCGGATGACACGCTCAGGCAGCTGGGCTAAGTCGGTAGTGGCGTCGATCAAAGCCGTGCGCTCCCTGATCGGCTACGCGATGAGAGTCTGGGGTACGTGACCCAGCGATCCAGACCAATAAGCCGGGAAGCACCGGCCCTCCGCACCAATTCCAAGGACTCGCCACCACATCAGCCTCAGATATCCAGCAGGTCGGGCGCAATGCCAAGTGCCGCTGCGATCTTTTCGCGGGTGGCTTTGCGCGGGTTGGCGGCTTGCTCCTGCTGGGCATAGGCGGGCTGAGTGATACCGATTCGCTCGGCCACCTGAGCCTGCGACAGGCCCAGGTGTTTGCGCCAGGCTGCGGCAGGGGTCAAGCCCTCTTTCACCATGTAGCCGACGACCTCATTCGGCACTAGGTCCTCTTGAGGGTGGTCCTTCACGTAGTCGACATAGGGGATGACAACGAAGGCCGGCGTTCCATCCGGCCCGTTGATGATTTGCACGTTAGTAGGTGTGTTCATCGCGCTTTTTCACCTCTTCGATATTCACGATCTTTACGCCGCCGTCCCAGTCGAACATCACTCGGTAGTTACCTACCCGGAGTCGGTAGCCGTATTGGTGGTTGCTGAGGCTCTTGATGTTCTGGACGTTCGGCATGTGGGCCAGGGCTTGAGCTGCATCGTAGACCTTGGCCTGATCGGCCTTGTTGATCTTGCCGAGTTGCTTCACTGCTTTCCGTGTCCAGTTGATCTTGTTCATGTGTGCCTCGCTGCTTGTGAGGCCATAATAAGTATTTGTATAAGTGTTTACAAGTGATTTGCCGCAAAAACACCCAATAGATACTTATAGAGTCTTATGATTTCATCGTAGCCTCGGCATTCGCCGGGGCTTTTTCGTTTCTGGAGCATCACCTATGGCCGAGCCGAGTACCGGCGCCCTTGCAGTGACCGGCGTACTTGCCAGCGTTGGCCTGGGTATCCCGATATAGCTATTTATCCCCCTCAATGCGTACATCCGAGATGCCCAAATCGGCGACCGCACTGCGCAATTCATTGTGTGATAAGCGGCACGGTGGACGCACCTCGGAAAGGGCGTCAGTGGAGGCATGCAGGCGGAGGAGAGCGGTGAGTACATTGTCTTCGCTCGGCCTAGTAGACCAATCGCAGATCCAAAACCTGGTATGGCCTCTGAGGTTGTAGTCGATGCGGTATTTCATAGTCTGCTCGATTTGCTCCACCGCACATTGGTGATGCCGTATCGTTCGGCTGATGATTTATCAACCATTTGAAATTTTACGGCCCCGAACCTCGGTATCACTCCCACGCCCGCATCGCAGGCGGCCCAATGCCAGGCATTGGCATCGTCCATGCGCTCGGCCCGGATTATGAAGCGCCGTGTCCCGCCGTGTAACTCATACACGACGGCATAAAGTGAGTCGGTTGTCATTTCCCTATTTCCGATTGCTTTAGGCCATCAATCTTTCTACCGCTTAAGTACGGGCGCGGCAATGCTGCTGTCGGGCCATCACAGCAATTTTTCGATGAGTATTCTGGAGTAAATATGGGCCCGACCGACCTCGGACCAGGCACAGCCACCTCGCTGGGCATAAGGCTCCTCTACTGCTACCGCTGAGTGGTTGGTCGCTCCAGCCTTCCGCACATACTCCCGGGCTCGCCACAACGGCGGGCCTTTTCTTTTTCTGCTTCCCGCAAGGGAGGAACCCGGATGTCCAACATGCCAGACAAACCAGACACCTGGGCGGTTGCCCTTGCGTGGTTGAGCCAGCATTCGCCTTTACTGTACGCAGCCGGCCTGTCCTGCGCCATGGCCGTACTGCGAATCACCTACGGTGGTGGCACTCGCCGGCAGATGCTGGTCGAGGGTGCGATCTGCGGCGGCCTGACCCTGACAATCATCAGCGGCTTCGAGTTCTTCGGCCTGCCACAGAGCATGGCTGCCTTTGTTGGTGGGTGGGTTGGCCTCCTTGGAGTGGAAAAGGTTCGTGCGATTGCTGATCGCGTTACCGACTTCAAGCTGCCGGCCCGCAAGACTGACTGAGCCGCGCCACAAATTCGAGGTGCGCCGTTTCGTGGCGCACGAAGACACCTATGCCCATACACACCGCCGCTGGCTCGAGGATCGTCCTCAAGCCGGCTGATCCATTGCCACCCTCCCCTGAGGTCGCCATGCCAACCAAGTCTGAACTGTTGATCATCACCAGCACCGAGCACATGTGTGACGCCGAACTCGCGGGGCTGACTGACAAAGCACGTCTGGTCATGTGGTTGCAAGAAGGCGCCCCGACGGAGCTGAAGTCCAGCGAGATCGAGGACGGCTTGTGCCGCTGCTCGGAATCCCGCGAGGCGTACTGGGGTCATGCGTTGCGTAGTCATGTCGAGCCGCTGAAGGCTATCGAGGGTATGGCGCTTGGCGTCAGCCTTGAACCGCTGGAGTCGGCAATCATGTCGACAGCCGGCCTGCTGGCAGGCGCTACGGGCAAGACAGCCGAGCGACTGGACAAGCACCTCGCTCAACTGCTGGATATCCAGCTGAATCAGGTGGCTGCTCATGAGTGACAAGGCCGATTACTACCAGATGAAGGGCATTGTCAGCGAGATGACGCCTGAGGAGCAGGCCGAGGTGCTGAAGGCTGAAGGGGATGTAATCGCTATCGCCAAGCAGTCGGAGAAGGCGCTGATCGGTGCGCTGATGGCAATGATCAAGCTCAGTCTTGAGGTGTGAAGGATGGCCAGCAGCTCACCCTGGCATCACCTCTACAACACCAAGCGGTGGTACCGTCTGCGCTGGCACCAGTTGCAGGCTGAGCCGCTGTGTCGTCGATGCAGCTCTCAGGGGCGAACAGTCGAAGCCAAGATCGCAGACCATGTCATCGCACACCGCGGTGACGAAGCGCTGTTCTTTGATGGAGGCAATCTGCAGAGCCTCTGTAAGCAATGCCACGACAGTGCCAAGCAGCGCCAAGAGAAGACTGGCGTTGTGGTCGGCTGTGACGTAAATGGTCTGCCGATCGACCCAAACCACCATTGGAATCGCCAGCGCAGCGCCAAATGAGAGCGTTTCTCGACTGCCGCCAATGTAGCACGCCACAGCCCCTAGGGGAGGGTCAAAAAGTAGGGATTCTCATCTAGCAAGACCGCCCTCGCCCCTCTTTACGCAAAAAGCCAGAATTGGAGCCTTTTTTTTGAAAGGCAGAACGCCAGCTCCCACGGCCCAGAAAAAGGTCACCGGAACATCGCGCCCGGCTCGGGAAAACAAGCGCGAACCGCAGCTCCCCGTTGCCTCCTACCAGCCTCCTCCGTCCCACATGACCGTGGAAGGCCAGGCTGTCTGGAAAGTCTTCTGCCCGCTTGCGTCCTCAATGGGCGTTCTGGCTGAGGCCGACCTGCAGACCTTGGAGCGCCTGTGCGAAGTCGCTGCAGAGGTCCGGCGGTTGACCAACGTCATTGCCCAAGAGGGCCATACCTACACAACCGAGAACGGGCTGATCAAGGCGCATCCGGCGGTCGCTATGGCGGCTGACGCTGACCGCCGGCTTCTGTCCTACCTAACCCATTTCGGCATGACACCAGCCGCACGTTCCAAGGTCCAGGCCATTGGCGAACCCCCGAGCAAAGACCCAGAAGACGAATTCTTCAACTGAGGTCAAGAAGGTTTCCTATGAGGTCGATCCTGTAACCGCTTGGGCCCAGGACGTTCAATCCGGCAAGGTACTGGCCGGGCCTGATATCCGGAATGCGTGCGGCCGCCATCTTCGCGACCTAGAGGATGGACCCAAGCGTGGCCTGGTGTGGGATGTCGCGAAGGCCAGCCGGGCGATCCGGTACTTCAGCACGGTGCTCAAGCTCAACGGCGGCGAGCACGAAGGCAAGCCTTTCGTTCTGCTGCCGTGGCAAGCATTCATCGTCGGCTCGATCTTCGGCTGGCTGGCTTCCGACGGCTTCCGGCGGTTCCGGACGGTGTACATCGAGTCTGGTAAAGGCTCGGGCAAGTCTCCATTGGCAGCCGGTATCGGCCTGTATTGCTTGACCTCAGATGACGAGCCGCGGGCCGAGGTGTATGCGGCCGCAACAAAGCGTGACCAGGCCATGATCTTGTTCCGCGATGCCGTGGCCATGGTTGATCAGTCGCCGGCCCTGACCAAGAAGATCAAGAAGTCGGGCCGCGATGAGAAGGTCTGGAACCTTGCGTATCTCGCAACTGGCTCGTTCTTCCGGCCGATCAGTTCTGACGATGGTCAGTCTGGGCCACGACCGCATTGCGCACTGATTGATGAGGTGCACGAGCACAAGAACAACAAGACCGTCGAATTCATGCGGGCCGGCACGAAAGGGCGCCGGCAAGCACTGATCCTGATGATCACCAACAGCGGCCATGATCGCACGTCGGTCTGCTACAGCTACCACCAGCTCGGGGTGAACGTCTGCGCGGCCGGCGCCAAGGGCGTCACGAAGCGGCATCGACACTTCAACGACAGCTTCTTCGCCTTTATCTGCTCGCTGGACAAGGGCGACGACCCGTTCAAGGACGAGAAATGCTGGGGTAAGGCGAACCCGTCACTGGGGCACACGTTCCAGCCGAAGTACCTGCGTGAGCAGGTCACCGATGCGAAAGGGATGCCTGCAAAGGCCAGCACCGTCAGGCGCCTGAACTTCTGCCAGTGGGTCGACGCAGCGAACCCGTGGGTCGAGATCGATACCTGGTTGTCGTGCTGCGCGAAGTTTGATCCGGACAAGCTGGCTGGCCAGACCTGCTTTGGCGGCTTGGACCTATCCGGCAAGCGTGACCTGACAGCACTGAACCTCTATTTCCCAGAGGCGGGGAAAGCCATCACCGAGTTCTGGACGCCGAAGGACACGTTGCTGGATCGGGCGGCGATTGATGGTGTGCCATATGAGGTCTGGCTGCAGGATGGTCACATCCATGCGCCTCCCGGCAAGGCGATCAATTACGCCTTCGTGGCCAAGCGCCTGGGAGAACTGGCGGCCAAGTACGACATCAAGTCGGTAGCTTTCGACCCGTACCACATGACCTACCTGGAAGCCGAGTTGGAGGCACAGGGTATCGAGTTGAACCTGGTTCCCCATGGGCAGGGGTTCAGGCCGGCCCGGGATTCGAATCTGTGGATGACCCACTCAATCGACCTGCTGGAGGATCTGATCCTCACCGGCAAGATCCAGGTGCTGGATAACCCATGCCTGACATGGAACGTGGCGTCGGCTGTGTTGGAGGCGGACGCCCAGGAAAACAGGATCTTCTCCAAGCGCAAGAAGACAGGCCGCATCGACGGCGCTGTCGCAATGGCAATGGCCGTAGGCGCTGCCAACCAGGCCGAGACGAAGCCGGAAAAGAGCCTCTCGGATCACATAACCAAACACGGAATCAGAACCCTATGACTCCTGAACAACAGACGCCTCGTGAAGATGAGGTGTCGGCCCTCGCTCGCCTGCGCGAAAGCCTGCCGGATGTGGTCGGCATGGTCGGCTTTGGCCTACTCGCGCGCGGTCTCTGGGTTGGCTTTGGTGAGGCCGTGGCGCTATCGGTGTGCGGGGTGATCCTCATGGCACTGTCGGCATATGCCGTCATTCGAGGAGGGAGCTGATGTTTAAGGCCCTGCTTGGGAGAAAGAACAATCCGCTGGCCATCGACACGCCGGAGAAACTGGCCCAGGCGATGGGCTCCGGCTACGAAACATCGTCAGGACAGCGCGTGACGACCTCCAGCGCTCTGCAGCAGTTGGTGGTCTTCAACTGCGTGCGCGTGCTGGCCGAGTCGATTGGCATGCTGCCGTGCCGTCTGATGAAACAGACGGACAAGGTACGCTTGCCGGCCACCGGCCACCGGCTTTTCCCGCTGCTGACCATGGCGCCGAACGGCTACATGACCTCCCAGGAATTCTGGGAAATGCTGGTCGCCTGCCTATGTCTGCGCGGCAACTTCTACGCCTACAAGGTCGAGGCCCTCGGCAATGTCGTCGAGCTGCTCCCACTCAATCCCGACATTGTCCAGCCGAAGCTGAACGACGACTGGACGGTTGAGTACAAGGTCGACTTCAAGAGCGGGCAGAAGACCCTAACGCAAAAAGAGATCTGGCACGTCCGCCTGTTCACGTTGGATGGTCTGAATGGTCTGAACCCGATCGCCTACGCCCGTCAGACTCTTGGCCTGGGCCAGGCGATGGACGCTCACGCCGGCAAGCTGTTCACCAACGGCGCGGTAACCAGCGGCGTGCTGCGCACCGAGCAAACCCTGACCGACGAGGCGTTCGCCAGGCTGAAGGAAGAGTTCCAAGGCGAGCACATGGGGGCGGCGAACGCCTACAAGCCCATGATTCTGGAGATGGGTCTGGACTGGAAGCCGATCAGCTTGAACGCCCAGGACGCCCAGTTCATCGAGTCCAAGCGCATGACCGAGGCGCAGCTTTGCGGCCTCTTCCGCGTGCCGCCGCACCTGGTGGCGAACATGGAAAAGATGACGCTCAACAACGTTGAGCAGATGGGCATGAACTTCGTGAACTACTCACTGGTGCCGATCATCACGCGCGTGGAGCACCGGATACGGGTCGGCCTGCTCAGTGAGAAAGATCGCCTCACCCACTACGCCAAGTTCAACGCTGGCGCCTTGATGCGCGGCGACCTCAAGGGGCGCTACGACTCCTACGGCAAGGGCATTCAGTGGGGAATCCTGAGCCCGAACGATTGCCGTGAGCTGGAGGACGAGAACCCTCGCGAAGGCGGCGACATTTACCTGACCCCAATGAATATGACTACCAAACCAGAGGCTGACGACGATGCAGACAAAGCAGCGCCTTGATCTGCCGTTGACCATCAAGTCGGTCAGCGATAGCGGCGAGTTCGAGGGCTATGGCTCGGTGTTCGGCGTCGAAGACAGCTACGGTGACGTGGTTGTTCGTGGCGCCTTCGCGGCGAGCCTTGCCAAGTGGAAGGAAAAGGCCCGGCTTCCAGCCATGCTCTGGCAACACCAGATGAGCGAGCCGATCGGCGTGTACACCGAGATGCGCGAGGACGACGTTGGCCTGTACGTGAAAGGCCAGCTGCTAACGGAGGCTGATCCGCTGGCCAAGCGCGCCCATGCGCACATGAAGGCCGGGAGCCTCACCGGCATGTCAATCGGCTACATGCTCGATGACTACGAGTATGACAAGGAGAAAGGCATCTGGCTGCTGAAGGCGATCGACTTGTGGGAAGTCTCCCTGGTCACCTTCCCGGCCAACGATGAGGCCCGGATCACCGATGTGAAATCTCTGCTGGCCCGCGGCGAGACCCCGCCGCCCAGCAAAGTGGAGCGAGCCCTGCGAGAGGTAGGGTTTTCTGGCTCCCAGGCCAAGGCCTTTATGGCCAAGGGCTACAGCGCAGTTTCACCGCGAGAGGCGGGTGTGGGCGAAGCGCTTGATTCCCTCAAATCCATTTTCGACAAACTCTGAAAGGGGGCACCCATGCCTGTAGATATTCAAGATGTGAAACAGGTCGCCGAAGAGCTCGGCGGTAAGTTCAACGAGTTCAAGGAGAAGAACGACAAGCGCATCGATGCGCTGGAGGCGGAGAAGGGAAAGCTTTCCGGCCAGGTCGACACCCTGAACGAGAAGCTGGGCGAGCTTGATGAACTCAAGACGTCGCTCGAGCAGGAACTGGCCGCGCTGAAACGCCCCGACGGCTCCGGCACCAAGGCTGCGAGCGAGCACAAGACCGCATTCATGCAGTTCGTTCGCAAGGGCATCGACACCGGCCTCGGCGACCTGCAGGCCAAGGCGCTGCAAATCGGCAGCGATGCCGACGGCGGCTACGCAGTGCCGGAGGAACTGGACCGCAGCATCATCGAGCTGCTGAAAGACACCTCGCCAATGCGCCAGGTGTGCAACCAGATCACCGTTGGCACGCCAGACTACAAGCGTCTGGTCAGCCTGGGTGGCGCCGGCTCCGGCTGGGTTGGCGAGACTGCTGCACGTCCCGCGACCGGCACTCCGACCCTGGGCCAGATCGCCGCGTTCATGGGTGAGATTTACGCCAACCCGCAGGCAACCCAGACCAGTCTGGACGACATCTTCTTCAACGCTGAGGTCTGGCTGAATGGCGAGGTCGCGCGCGAGTTCTCGGAAAAAGAGGGCGCAGCCTTCACCAGCGGCGATGGCGTGAACAAGCCCAAAGGCTTCCTGGCCTACGATCTGGTCTTGGACGACGACAAGACCCGCGCCTTCGGCAAGCTGCAGAAGCTGATCTCGGGTACCGCCGGCGGCTTCAATGGCGACAAGATCATCGACTTGATCCATTCGCTGAAAGCAGGCTACCGAGCCAATGCCCGCTTCATGATGACCAACCTGACCGTGGCCTACGTCCGCAAACTGAAGGACAGCCAGGGTAACTACCTGTGGCGCCCAGGCCTCGAGGCTGACAAGCCATCCACCCTGCTTGGCTACGGCATTGTTGAGAACGAGGACGTGCCGGACGTTGCCGCTGACGCCAACGCCATCTCGTTCGGTGACTTCCAACGCGGCTACACCATCGTGGATCGCATCGGCACCCGCGTCCTGCGCGACCCCTACACCAACAAGCCATACGTGGGCTTCTACACCACCAAGCGCGTCGGCGGCATGCTCGTCGATTCCCAGGCGATCAAGGTTCTGACCCTGAGCGCTGCCTGATCGAGCGGGCGCCTTCGGGCGCCCTCTCTGTGGAGGATGTATGCCGAAGATTTCCGTTGAAACGTCGTTCAAGTTCGCTGAGGACGGCAACGAGGTGATCGAGGTTCAGGTTGGTGAGCAGGTTGTTTCCGACCGCTGCGCCCTGGTTGCTGTAGAGCACCTGGGAGTGGCCACCTACCTTGACGGTTCGGGTGCGATGGAAACTGACCCACTGAAAATGAACGTGCCGGAGCTGAAAGAGTGGCTGACGGCGAAGGGTATCGCCTTCGATGCCGCGGCGAAAAAGCCAGAGCTGCAAGCCTTGGTGCCGAAAAATGATTGACCTCGGCACCGTGAAGGCGCACCTGCGGGTGGATGGCGACGAAGAGGACAGCCTGATCCAAGGGTACACCGACGCCGCCCTCAGTACGTTCGAACTGTGGACGAACCGCAAGCTGATCGCTGAGGGTGAGGCTCTGCCAGATCCGGTCGGCAACGCACTGGTGTTCAGCAAAGCGATCCAACAGGGAGCGCTGTTGCTGATCGGCCACTGGTATGCGGCTCGGGAAGCGGTTGTCACCGGCACAATCGCAACCGAACTGCCCATGGCCACCAATGCCCTGTGGCTACCGCACCGCTGGGCAAATGTATGAGAGCCGGCCCAATGCGTCATCGTCTCACGCTGCAGCGCGAGGTCGAGACCCGTGTCAGAGGCGGCGGGGCCGAAGTTGAATGGCAGGACCTGGGCAAGGTCTGGGCGGAGATCGCCTTGCCCAGTGGGCGCCTGGCACCAGTCGCCGAAGGTATCCAGAGCCTGGTAACTGCCGAGATCCGGATTCGTCCGCGCCCGGATGCTGTCGCTGGCTGCCGCCTGGTGGAGACCGTGCGCGGCGTCAGCACCACTTACCTGATTCACGCGGCCCTGTCGGACAACGCGAACAGCATGCTCCGCCTGCTCTGCTCCAACGTCATCAACCCTTGAGGACATCACCATGCGAGTGAAAGCTCTGGCCAGTATTTCTGGCCCAATGGGCCGCAAGGCCCCAGGCGATACATTTTCGGTACCGGACGATGAGGGAGCCGCCCTCTTACTCCGGGGCGTTGTCGAGGAGGTTGCCGAGCCTGCTCCCGATGAGGGCCCTGCGCCGGCAGCGAAGCCGGCCAAGTCGCGGAAGGCCTGACCATGGCTCGTCGGTCGAGGTTGTCCGGTGATTTCAAGCTTCGCCGGACACTGCGCAACATTCACCAGACGATGGATAACGAGGTGAAGGTCGCCATGCAGGATGGCGCAGACCGCATTCTGGAGAGCATGCGCGAGTTCGTTCCGAAGGACACAGGCGAAGGGGCTGCTGCACTGAGCGCCTTTGTGTCGAAGAGCGGCCTGGATGCGCAGATCGGCCTACGTGGGAAGAAGGCCAACAGGAAGTATTACTACCTAAGGTTTATCGAGTACGGCACTAAGGGATACACCGAGGGCAAGCGCTCCGGAGGCCGCAATAAGCGGGTCACCAACAAGTCCGACGGCAAAAGCTTCTTCGGCAAGTATCCGGACATTCCGGCTCGGCCGGCGCATCCCTGGCTGCGGCCGGCGCTCGACGTGAATCGTGAATTCGTCCTGGCCAACATCCGCGCGGCTGTGGCCCGCACGCTCAGGAAGGCCAGCGAGGGGGCAAGCGATGGCTGATCCATCCGTTGCATTACAGATCGCCCTGGCTGATCGGCTGGAGGCCGCTCTGGCTCCACTGAGCTGCCCGGTTTACGACGGGGCACCGCTCAATGCTCAGATGCCTTATGTGTCAATCGACAACGAGATCATCAACGCTGCTGACTTCCTGGCCAGTCGCATGGATGAGCGCTTGCTGTACCTGAGCGTCTGGAGCGATGCCAAGGGCCAACTGGAGGTGAAGCGCGTCATGGCTGCCATCGATGAGGCTTTGCACGAACAACCACTCCAGCTCGAAACGGGGCATGTCGTGTCGGTCCGCGTCCTGCGCAAGCAGTCAAACCGCGAACCGGACGGCGTCACCTACCAGGGCGCTGTGACCCTGCGCATTTACACCCAGCACTGATCTTTCACTGAACCACTGCCGCGCTGCGGCTCAATCACCTGTCCTCAGGAGGACTGCTTATGTCTACCAATACCGGCGCCGGCACGCGAATCTACATCGGCCCACGCCTCACCGCCGACCTGCCAGCAGACCACGCCGCTGCCGTCGCCCTGCTTTCTGGCCTGACCTACGTCGAGGTTGGCGAGGTGGAAAGCATCGGCGACTACGGCGACACCATCAACGACGTGACCTTCGCAGGCCTGGCCCAGGGCCGCGCCAAACACCTGAAGGGCCTGGCCGACGCCGGCACCTCTGAGCTGGTGGTTGCATTCGACGCTGACGATGCCGGCCAGCTCAAACTGGTCGAAGCCTTCCTCGATCGCTCGCGCTATGACTATCCGATCAAGATCGTCTATGTCGACGGTGAGACCGACTACTTCGCCGCCAAGGTGATGAGCAACAAGAAGTCCGGCATCACCGTCGAAGGCGTGCTCAAGCGCAACGTCACCCTCGGCATCAACTCCGAAATCTACGAGGTCATCACGCCGTAACGAGCGGCGTACAGCTCCCTGCTGTGCGGTCAACCTGGCCGCACGCTTCTTCTCTTTCCCCAAGGAATCATTCCATGTCCAAGACCACCCACGGCATCACCACCGTCACCGTTGGCCAGCAGACCTTCGAGCTGAAGCCCACCCTCAAGGCCGTGCGCAATATCGAGGCCCGCTTCGGCGGCATCGGCCCAGCCATCGGCGAACTGAATCATCTGAAAACCAGCGCTATCGCGGCGGTGCTGTTGATCGGCTCTGGCCAGGATTTCAAGCCGAAGGATATCGAGGCGCTGGAAGAGCAGATCTTCGAAGCAGGCATTGCCGAGGTAAACCCACAGGTCGTTCGGTACGTTGTCGCGCTCCTGAATCCAGGCGGCAAATCGAAGGCTGAGCTGGACGCAGAAGCCGAGTCGGGAAACGAGTAAGCCGACCAGGCAACGGCAGCTATGTCGATGAGCTGTACGAGCTGGCCACCGGCTGGCTCGGCTGGTCGCCCCGTGATGCATGGGAGACACCCATAATCGAAATCCTCATAGCCTGGGAGGCCAAGGTGAAGTTCCTGCGGGCGAGCAACCCATTCGGCAGCGGCGAGCCGGCCAAGCCGGACAAGACCGTTGCCGCCAAGGAACTCCGCATGGGCCTGCGTGTTGCGGCGATGGGGCGATCGAAAGAAAAGTGATGTGAAACGACCCGCTTCGGCGGGTTTTTGCGTTTAAGGGGGGGCATATGGCCGACGGCGACATTCAGGGCATGCTGGTTCGGATCGAGGCCACCACGGCACAGCTCCGTCAGGAGATGGCGCGGGGCGAATCCTCGGTCGCCAATGCTGCGGGCAAGATCGATGGCAGCCTGGGGCGGATCGACAGCGCGTTCGACCGGACTGAGCAGAACGCGACGACGCTGCAGCAGGCGATCAGTTCGGCATTTACCGGGATTGGTGCGGCCTCTGCCGCTGCGGTGGCCGGCCTGGTGGCTATCACCAGCCGGACCACAGAGTACGCCCAGGAGGTGAAGAACCTCGCAGCCCTGTCGAACACGTCGGTGGATGACTTCCAGCGCCTGGCCGCCGGCGCCAAGACCGTCGGCATCGAGCAGGAAAAGCTGTCCGATATCTACAAGGACATGAACGACCGCGTCGGCGAGTTTCTGGCGCGCGGCGGTGGCGAGATGGCCGATTTCTTCAAGGAGATCGCGCCGCAGGTCGGTGTCACTGCCGAGATGTTCGCCAAGCTCTCCGGTCCCCAGGCGCTGCAGCTGTACTACAGCTCGCTGGAAAAGGCCGGGCTGAGTCAGCAGCAAATGACCACCTACATGGAGTCCGTGGCCGACGAAGCGACGGCGCTGATTCCGCTGCTGAAGGACAACGGCACCGGTTTCAGAACCTTCGGGGATCAGGCCGAGAGGGCTGGCCGAATTCTGAGCCAGCTTGAGATCGACCGGTTGGTCGAGGTGCGCCAGTCCATCGTCAACCTGCAGGGCGCTTTCGACGGCGCCTCTCGCCAGTTGGTGTCGGGCATGCTGCCGGGCATGGAGGGGCTGGCCGATCTGTTCGACCGCCTCTCGGGCGGCGGTGCTGCTGAAGCGCTGGGCCAGGCGATTGGCTTTCTTGCCGAGCACCTGAACGTCCTGGCGGCCGTGATGGGTGGGAAAGTCGCGGCAGCATTCGTGGGATACATCCAGACAATCGGCGAATCAGCGTCGGCCTCCCTGCAGGCACGGACCGCGAACATCACTCAGGCCGCGAGTGCTGTCGAGGTGGCCAAGGCCAACCAGATTGCCGCGCAGTCGGCTGTGGTGCGCGCGGAGAAAGAAGCCATCGCAGCGCGCGGTACAGCTGTGCAGACGCAGATGTCTATCCAGCTGGCTGAAGCGCGTTTGGCCGAGCGCGCCGCGACCACCCAGCTTGCAGCAGCCCAGGCCGGCCTGAAGGCCGCATCGGGTGGCGTCATGGCAATGCTGGGCGGCCCGGCAGGCATCGCTGCACTCGCCGTAGGAGCGGGAATCGCGTTCCTGACGATGCGGGACAACACGTCCACGCTGGAGAAGAAGCTCGGCGATCTCGCGGACCCACTGGATAAGCTCATTGAGCGCTTCAAACAGCTGAACAGAGCGACCCAGGCCGTTACCCTGCGAGAGCTCCAAACCAAAATCGATGAGACTCAGCGCAAGCTGAACGAAACAACGGGCGCTATTGCTGACCGCTTCGAAAGCGATCTGCGTAACTTGGGGGCGGCTGGCGCTGACGGGCTGATGGCGGGCCTGGCGCCGCTTCCAGAAGACGTACAGGCGGCATTGGACCAGGTGCGCAAAGCAGCCCAGGATTCGGCTGCAGGTATGGCGGTCGATTGGAAGGCGGTGGCCGATGAGGTACGCAAGGTTCCAGGTGTATCCGAGTCGATGGCGCAAGCCATCGAGGAGGGGCAGATTCGCGCCTCTGATCTCGGCGTTACGCTGCAAAAACTCAACGGTGACTTGAAAGCGCTGACTGCCTCTATCAAGGAAGACACGGTCGCAACCCACGAGAACAACGCCGCCAAGGACGGCATGTCGGCCACCGAAGAAACCTACCTGCAAGCCCTGCAGAAGCGCAGTGCCGCCCTGGAGGACGGCAACAGCGAGACGAAGAAGGCCACCCGCTGGCTGAGCGAGCAGAAGAACGTCACCGAGGAAGGTCGCAAGGCCATCCTGGCTGAGGCTGAGGCCGCGGATAAACAGCGTGAGGCCAAAGAGGCGGCGACCAAGGCCGCTCAAGCTGCTACGGGCGCTGGCAAGCAGGCTGCTTCCGAGGCCAAGAACCAGGCCAAGGCGCTGGCGGACCTGCAGGCTCAGGCCGAGATCGCGGTCCGCAGTGCCCAGGGCCTGGCGGCTGCGTATCTGGACGGCACCGACAAGTCGCGCGAGTTCGGCATCCAGCAGAAGGTGGAGGAAGCGCTGCTTAAGGCTGGTGCCGGGGCGCGCAAGGAAGTGGAGGCTGCGATCCGTGGCCAGGCAGACGCCGAGGATCAGCTCGCTGCTGCAAAGTCTGCCTACGACCTGGGCAAAGAGACCGAGGACATCCTCGCCCAGGCGACCGCCACGCTACAAGGCACGGCTGCGCTGGAGGCGTACAACGTCCAGAAGGCGATGCAGGTTGCCCTGGCCGGGAAGAACGTCGCTGTCGGCAGCCAAGAGTATGAGCAGCTGCTGGCCGCGACCAAGGCCCAGCAGGAGGCCGTGAGGATCGCCAAGCAGGCGTCGGATGCTGGCGGCATCATGGATCGGCTGTATCCCGAGAAGAAGCTGCTGCGCGAATACACCGAGGCGCAAGCGGCCTTGAACCAGGCCATGCAGCTGGCCCCGGACAAGGCTGCCGAGTACCAGGATGCCCTGCGCCTGCTGGGCCTTGAATACGAGCAAAACAAGAACGCGGCGACCGCCTGGGGCAAGTTCACCGAGGGCGCGGTGGACCGTGTCGACGAAGCTTTCGCTGGCGCCTGGAAGAACATCGGCGACGGCTTCGGCAGCTTCGCCACCAGTCTGAAGGATGGCTTCAAGCAGCTGCTGGCCGAACTGGCACACATGGCCATCACCCGCCCGATTGTGATGCAGATCGGTGCCGCGCTGGGCGTGGGCGGGCTGTCTGCTCAGTCCTCCGGCCTGGGCGGCGGTGGCATGGGTTTGCTTGACATGGCATCCAAAGCATTCGGTATCGCAAACTCCGGCTTTGGCAGTGCTGTCTCTGCTGGCTGGAGTGCTGGTGAAGGCTTCCTGGGCGGCATGCAGAGCGCGATCAGCGGTGGTTACAACTACCTCAGCAGTGGCCTCAGTAGCTTGTTCAGTAGCGGATCAGCAGCGGCTGGCACCGGCTCTACGATTGCAGGCTATACAAGCCCAGCTTTCCAGAACTGGGTGGGTGCGCAACAGGCTGCGGCCTATCAGGTCAGTGGCTTGACGCAGGGCCTGTCGGGCATAGGAGGTGCCATCTATGGCTACGGGCAATCTGGCATCAAAGGTGCTGTGACAGGCGGCCTTGGCGGCTGGGGAGGATCGCTCGCTGGTGGCGCCGCAGGCACTGCCTTGGGCACCGCTATTGGAGGAACCCTTGGATCGGTTCTGCCTGGCATCGGCACAGCCATTGGTGCAGCCCTGGGCAGCTACCTCGGTGGCTCGCTGTTCGGCGGGTCGTGGCAAACCAAAGACGTTGGGCTTTCGCTCGGGGTCAGCAATGGCGACTTCGCAGGTCGTCAATACGAGTACCAGAAGAAAAAGGGCGGGCTGTTCAGCTCGAACAAGAAGCGCACTCGCTACTCGGCGCTTGACCCGGAAACCCAGGCCGCCCTGGACGCGACCTATGACGCCACCGAGGGCTCGGTTCTCGATCTGTTCGACCGTCTCAATGTCGAGCTGAATGATGGCGTGCTCGATGGTTTGAATATCGGCGCGCAGAAGATCAGCACGAAGGACAAAACGGCTGAGGAGATCCAGGCCGAAATCGCCAAGTGGTTCGGTGGTGTGGCCGACTCGATGGTTTCTGCTGTGGATGCTGCTACAGCAGCTGGCCTTGGCGGCTACAACTTCGAAGGCCTCACCGCGTTCGTGCAGAACCTGGAGGGCGTCAACGAGGTTGTACGCTACTTGAACGTCGGCATGTACGACATGTCCGTGGCGGGCGGCAAGCTGGCTGAGCAGCTGACGGCGATTGCGGGCGGGCTGGATGTGTTGCAGAGCAATGCTGCGACCTATTACGGCGCGTTCATCAGCGAGTCGGAGCGCATGGACGATACGCTCGATGCCGTCACCCGGGCGTTTGTTGCAGCGAACCAGACGCTGCCAGAAACCCGTACCGGCTTCCGCGACATGGTCGAGTCGATCGATACGACCACCCAGGCGGGCATGGGAATGTTCGCCACGCTGATGGCGCTGTCGGGCCAGGCCGCAACGTACTACGACATCCTGGAGCAGCGGGCGAATGCCGCCGCTGTAGCAGCCGCGCAGAGCGCGAACGACAGTGTGAATGCCGCCTTCGCAGCCATACAGCGCGCTGTCGCTGCTCAGCAGAAGGCGATCAGCAAATCGCTGGCGGACGCCAACAGCCGCATCAGCGACCTGACTGGTATTAGCAACGCCCTGGGCAGTGCACTGAAGCAGTTGCGCGGTACCGGTGACGATGCCGTGCGCATGCTCCGCAGCCAGGCCCAGGCCACGCTGCAGTCGGCGCTGGCGATCGCCAAGGCAGGCGGCAGCTTGTCCGGGTTTGCCGGCCTGACGGACGCCCTGGACGTGCTGGGCTCCAACAATACCGACCTGTACGGGTCGCTGGAGGAGTTCAACCGGGACCAGGGCCGCACTGCGAACGCCGTCGCGGAGCTGAACAAGCTGAACGGAAAGCAGCTGTCTGCCGCTGAGAAAAGCGCTATGGCAATGCAAGCCCAGCTGGATGCACTGGACGCCCAGCTCGAGTTCGCTCAGGCCCAGGTGGATGCGCTCAACGGTATCGACAACTCGGTGAAGTCGGTTGCCGAAGCGGTCAAGGCAATGAACTCCACTGTGGTTGCCGCGCTGCAAGTGCAGCCCAAAGGGGCGGCTCAAGCGAACACTCCGCAGAACAACCAGAAGATTATCGACACGATCTACAGTGATGTTCTCGGTCGCGGGACAGTTGGCGATGAAGCGGGCGCAGCGTTCTGGGCCAATGCTTTGCAAAGCGGAACCGCAACCTACCAAGACGTGGCCGCATCCATCGCAAAAGCCGCCCTAGGCAACAGTGCTGAGTCGTTGGCCAGTAAGCAAGCGGCGCTGGATTATCTAAACAAAAACGGACTTCCGGCCTATGCGTCCGGCGGTTTGATCACTGGCCCCGGCACAGGCACGAGCGACAGCATCATCGCCAGGCTCTCGAACGGCGAATACGTCATGAGTGCCGATGCGGTGCGCATGTTCGGTACCGGCCTGCTCGATCAGATGAACGCCGGGCGCCTGCCGGCGTTCGCCCAGGGCGGTCCGGTGCTGGACATCCCGAGCCCGAACCAGGTCTTCGGATCGAGTCGAGCGGACGTGATGAGCGGAGTCAGTGACAACGGAGCGCTACTGGCCAAGTTCGAGCAGCTGCTCGAAGCAAACAAGTCGCAACGCTTCCAGATCGCCAAGTACGCCAAGCAGGTCGCTGAGCTGCTTCAGAAGTGGGATGTCGAAGGCGCGCCAAAAGAAAGGGATTACGCATGAGAGTGATCAAACCGATTGTGATCGGCGAAGCCCAGTTGGTCAGCAGCAATGTGCCGGAAACGGATTATCCGGCCTGGGCTGCAGCGACGGCCTACACCAAGGGGCAGCGGGTGATTCTTGCCCATGTCGTCTACGAGGCCCTGGTCGACGTGCCTGCTGGAGTGAAGCCGGGGGATGAGGTGGTCACCGCCGAGGCCCCAGCCAAGTGGCTTGAGGTTGGAGCCACAAACCGCTGGCGAATGTTCGACAACAAGGTCGAGTCGTTGACCACCAATCCTGGGTCGGTCGAGGTCACGATCCGCCCGGGTGCGGTAGTCAACTCGCTGGCCTTGTTCAACCTCAAGGGCCGGTCGGTCACCGTCTCAATGGTCGACCCGCTCGAGGGCGAGGTGTACCGGAAGGAAGTCAGCCTCATCGATGCCGGGGTGACCAATTGGTACGACTGGTTCTTCGAGCCTATCGGTGTGCGCACCGACCTGGTTGTGCTCGACATGCCGGCGTATGGGTCGGCTGACATCGTGGTGACGGTAGAGGCTGCCGACGAAGCCGCCGTGGGGCACATGGTCATCGGTGCGGTGAAAACTATCGGTGTGGCGCTCTACGGCAGTTCTGTCGGGATCACCGACTACAGCCGCAAAACCACCGACGACTTCGGCAATGCCACCGTGATTCAGCGCTCGTATTCCAACCGCGCCGAGTTCGACGTGTCGCTCGAAACCTCCGAGGTGGCGCGCGTGCGCCGGCTACTGGCCGAGTTGCGAGCCACACCCGTGGTCTGGATCGGCGAGGAAAGCTACGAGGCCACCATCCTGTTCGGCTTCTACAAGGACTTCCAGATCGTGTTTTCAGGGCCGACCGTGTCCGACTGTTCCATTACTGTTGAAGGGGTTATTTGATGGCCATTCCTGTTATTTCCGATTTGCCGCCGGCGCCGACGCGCAGCGATGGTCCGGGCGATTTCACGCCCAAGGCTGACGCCATGATCGGCGCACTTCAGCCTTTGGTGGTGCAGATCAACATCGCTACTCAGTGGATGGCTGGGCAACTGACTGAGGCTCAGGCTCAGGCTGCCGCTGCGGGAGCCTCCGCAGGAGCAGCGGCAGAATCTGCTGACACTGCCGCCCAACAAGTGCAGCTTGCCGCCGACCAGGTCGGTCTTGCGAACACCGCTCGCACGGGCGCGGAAGCTGCGCGCGACGACGCCCAGGCCGCAGCTATTGCAGCTGGTGCCGCTGCCGGCCTGCCACCGGAGCGGGTGCCCTTCTCAGTGCTGCAAATCAACGGCGCTGGGGCTGTGAGCTGGGGCTATGGCACGCCTGACGCAAGCGCCGCTGTTGTCGGGCAGGCGTTGATCCTCGGGCCTGGGAAAGTGCCGGCATGGGGATACGCTGGCGATCAGATTGGCGACATTCTTTATACGTCGCGGAACCCTGGCGCGGGCTATCTTCCATGTAATGGCGGAATCTACGCGCAATCTTCCTACCCGGTACTGTTTTCCCAACTTGGTTTGATCGGTGGCGAGCGTGCTGACAACTTTGTTGCGAAAAGTGCAACACCTCCTTTTGCCAATATGGCTTATGGTGATAACGGTGTGGTTCTTGGATGGTCTACCACTGCGGGAAGTATCGGTAACGTATATCGATCTACCGACTACGGTGTAACATTCAGTCTAGCCGCAACTGCCGTAGCAGTTAACGTCCCGCTTCTCATGCTTCACATCGGCGGAAGTAACTGGATAGCCCCTATGAATAGTTCCGGCCAGTATCAGCTTAGCACCGATAACGGCTCCACTTTCACGCTAAAAACCATTAGTACAGGGGGTTATTTATTCGGTAACGCGGCGACCGACAAAGCCGGCACGGTCTTAATGACCGCTAACGATGTTGTCTATCGCTCGACTAACTACGGACTAACTTTTGAAAGGTTGAACACCTCTACTCGGGCTTTGTGCTACGCTGGTGGCGGTCGGTGGGTTGGAAGCTATCCGGGCAATTCAGGTCTTGTTAAGACTAGCGACGACGCTTTTAGCACCGCGCAGAACCGAAGCGTAAACGGCGCCATGATTGGCGAACCGTTTGCCATCGAGGCCGACGAAAGTTCAGGCGTTATTGTGGGGATTATTTCAGCTGCTGCGACAAATAACATGCTTGTCAGTTATGATCGTGGCGAGTCTTTCAATATACGCGGTTCAGGCGGCGCATACCAACCAACGGATCTAAATTTTGCAGGTGGCAACACTTGGCTAATTCATCATCGCCAAGGTAACTCTGCGCACGACACTCGAAAATCTACAGACGGTGCGAAAACATTCGTAGTCGGACCTACGGCCAACACTTCGGTATCTCCGTACAACTTTGTGTCTGAAAAGACTAAAGGCTATGTGATTGCAAACTGCCGTGCGGCTGGTGCGGGTAGCTATTCGCTAAGTTTCCCATCGTTTGGCTACGACACCAATACGCAGTTCAAACTACCGACCTTGTTGGAACAAGAAGGTTCTAATCCTTACGTACGAGCGCTTTAACATGATTACTCTTTACCAATGGGATACGCACGGCATTTACTTCGGCAGTGTCGAAGTAGACGAACACGGCCCGCTGCCAATGCGCAGTACGCCGACCGCGCCGCCCGAGCTGGTCGGAACAGAGGTGGCCCGCTGGACCGGTCAGGGGTGGGAGGTTCTGCCGGCCGCGCCGGAGCGTGAGCCAGTACCAGCGCCGGACTGGCCAGCTTTGATTGCTGCGCGCCGCTTCCTGGCCGAAACCGGTGGCGCAGTCGTCGAGGGCCTGACGGTCAACACCGAGCGCGACAGCCAGTCTCTGCTGACCGGTGCTGCATTCGCTGCCTCGCTCGATCCCGACTACCGCATCAAGTGGAAGACGGCGTCAGGTTTCGTTGAGCTGACGGGCGACCAGGTCATTGCGCTGGCCACCGCAGTGCGCGCACACGTGCAGGCCTGCTTCGACCGGGAGGCGGAGTTGCTGAGTGCCGTGGCTGACGGCTCGATCACCGTCGAGATGCTGGAGCAAGGGTGGCCGTAACAGCCTCGACCTGACGCAACCATCCCCGACCGCCTTGAGCGGTTTTTTTACGCCTGGAGAAAACCCATGCTGCAACAAATCCGCGCCTCGGCAATTGCCCCGGCGCTCAAACTGCTGCCTGCGAAAATGTCGGGTTGGCGCGCTGAGCAGATGCTGCTGAGCATCGGGCTACAGGAAAGCCGGCTGATCCATCGTCGGCAGATCGGCGGCCCGGCCCGAGGCCTCTGGCAGTTCGAGAAGGGTGGTGGTGTCCGTGGTGTGCTCGAGCACTCCAGCACTCAGACCCTGGCGCGCTCCGTATGCCAGGCCAGGGGCGTGCCGGCTACCGAAGCCGCTGTCTATGCCGCGCTGGAGCACGACGATGTGCTTGCTGCCGCGTTCGCCCGGCTTCTGCTGTGGACCGATCCTGCGCCGCTGCCTGCGGTGGGTGAGGTTCAGCGGGCATGGGCCTTGTACCTGCGCACTTGGCGCCCGGGCAAGCCGCACCGGCAGACCTGGGATGCTCTGTATGCCCAGGCAATGGAGGAGGCGGCATGAAGAAAGTCATCCTGCTGACCGTCGTGATCATGCTCCAGGGCTGCGCTGTCCAGGCCCTTAGCTATGCCGCCAACACTTACTGCGCGGCACCAGCGGATGTGCGCACCGCCAACCGCATCCTGGTCAACGCCTCGATCGCGCCGAATCGTGTCGAAGTCACCTGCGGTGGAGCATCAATCCACGGAGAAACTCCATGAATGATGAGTGGGTTTCGACCGAGCATACCGGCTACTTGATCAATCGCCGGGGCGATGTTTTTAACGAGAAGTCTGGGCGATTGCTTAAAGCTTGGCTTATGACAAATGGATACTGGGCTGTAACTATCCGTGGCGATGGCCGGAAAACCTGCTACGTCCACCGCCTGCTGGCTAAAGCGTTCCTCCCCAATCCAGACTCAAAGCCCTTCGTGAATCATATCAACGGGTTAAAGTCTGACAATTCACTTGCGAACCTAGAGTGGTGCACCCACGCAGAGAACATGGCTCATGCGAGAGAGACAGGACTATCCACTAGTCATCTCCGCGCAAATCAAGCGATGGTTGCTGCAACCCGTAAGCCGGTCGAGCAGATATGCATCGAGAGCGGAAGTGTCATTGCCGTGTTCGACGGCCTGCAGTGCGCTATGAGAGAAACAGGGCTGTCCTCTATTCGGCGATGCGTCTCAGGAATCCAAGCCGCAACTGGCGGCTTCGCATGGCGATACAAAG
>NZ_JBHFCS010000038.1:0-32015 GCF_044143025.1 Pseudomonas sp. TR47
GTGTGGGGGCTGAGTTTCGATATGCAGTGGCCAGGAGCACGTACAGCAGTGACCGGGATAACTACCGCTTGTATCTGACGTACGACATTGCATTGTGGTGATAGCTTCAAGTTCCCCTTGAAGCCGTCATCTAAAGGCAGCTCCCGCAGTCGGGAGCTGCCTTGTTAACCTACTCCCCCTTTTTGTGCTTGTGGGGTTTCAGGTCCGGATGGTCCTTCTGCTTCTCAGGCGTGACTCGCTGCCTTTTATCCGGAGTGCCATCTTCGTTAGTTCGTTTAGGGCCTGGCTTGATGCTCATGCGAGATTTCCTTTATCGCTTGGGTTGGTGGGTGCTGCTATGTAGTTAGTCCAGCTTCTTATAGCTGTCAAAGCGGACGGGAGCAGAAGCACTTGGCATCCCAGAGGGGCCATCCTACTTCGTGTCTTAGAGGCCTGAGTAAGAGCCTCCTGGCAAGGGCTTGCACGGGGCAGTGAAATCCAAGGCTGAGCGGTACGAGGACGTCTGGACATTCATCATCCCGAGCACTGTGTGAAACAGGTTGTCGTGGCTAAGAGGTGAGCTTGCTTGAGCTTTCAAACAGCCGACGTTGAGCCTTTCACTCTTCGCAAGAGAATCGGACATCCAAAGCACCAATGGCACCTTGGTTTGCTCTTCAGGAGCCATCGCATAAGGCAGCCCATGCAGGTAGAGCCCACCCTCACCCAGTGATTCTCCGTGGTCAGAAACGTACAGGAGCCCAGTGTCGAATTTGGTGTTCGCTGCCAGGATGTCGATCAGCCCGGCTGTAACGTAGTCGGTGTAAAGGATCGAGTTATCGTAGGCATTGAGCACTTCCTGCTGCTTACATTTGTCGAGCTCGTTGGTCTCGCACACCGGCGCGAATTTCTTGAATTGCGCGGGGTAGCGCTTGTAGTAGGCCGGGCCATGGCTACCTTTGTAGTGGAGCACCAGGACAGCATCGCCTTCTTGACGCTTGATGAAGTCTTGCATCTCCGAGAGCAGCACCCCGTCCTTACACTCCTCGCTGGTGCAAAGTTGGGGATCCGCGTGAGAGGCAGCCTTGTGGTTGGGAACCCTGTCGCAGGCCCCTTTGCACCCCGAGTTGTTGTCAGTCCACATGACACTAATGCCTGCGCGTTGAAGCACGTCGAGCAGCCCTTCTCGGCTCTTGGCCAAGCCATCTTTGTACTCGGCCTTACCCACATCCAGGAACATGCATGGCAACGAAACTGCGGTGGCGGTGCCGCAGGAGCTGACGTTGGAGAAGCTGATGACGTTGCGTTTTTCCAGCTCCGGGTTCGTTTCACGGGTGTAGCCATTGAGGGAGAAGTTGGCGGAGCGGGCGGTCTCTCCTACAGCCAGTACCAGCAGCCTAGGTTTACGGGCCGCCCCCTGTCGATTAACTACCGCATCAGTTCCAATGGCCGTCAGCGTTTTAGGTGTGGCCAGCTGGCGCTTCAGGTAACCATGGCCAGCCGCAAACAAGTTGGTGGGTACCAGGATCAGTCGGATCTCCCGATTGTTGCGCAGCAAGGAGGCATATGACTGGTATTGACTCAGCACGATGCCAGACAAGGTCAACAGAGCGAGCGACAGAGCAATGACCCTGCTGACCAAAGCTCTGGCCCAAGGCTTGCGCCGGAGGGGAACCCGGGAGATCAGGTAGACGGGCAACACCCCAACCATTGCGACCCACAGACCGAGCTTCCAATTCAGCAGCTCGGTTGCCTCAGCGACGTCTGTCTCCACAACGTTGGTGAACATTGTGTAATCGATCACGATGCCATAGGCATTCATGAAGTAACTCGCAAAAGCCGCGCTGATCAGTACGAGACATAGAAAAGGTTTGGTCAGCCGCGCCCATGACAGCAAGCTCAGAACCGTAAACACCCATGCGAATACTATGACTGGGAGGCTAGCTGCTAGCAGCCAGTTCACTTCATCGGTTTTGAATACCAGCTTCCAGAGCACGCTCCAGAGCTCAGCATTCGCGAATAGCAGCAACCAAAGAGTTACCAGCCCAATGAGCAGATTAGTGCTGATGCCTTCCTGTCGGGCAGTGCGAATAGCAAAGATCCATTTACTTAACAGGGTGTGAACAATGGATTTTGAAGGTGTCATTATCAAACTCTGAGAGGCTGCTTATCCATGCGTTAGCTGTGGAGTTAGCGGGAGCTGCTTGGCAAACCATCGACAGATGCTGAGCGATTGCGCAATGTGCGGAGCGCCAGAGGCCTTAGGGCCTAGGCGTTGGAGACGCTTAGAATGTGTGAGGCATAGGGACAAAAGAGAAATAAATCTCGCTGAGCGCATTATTTCCGGCGCCTGATAACGACACGATGACCTCGTGATTACAATGCTGACAGAAATGCAATAACTGCTGTTTTAATTGCCATCGACCAGGCTATGATAAAAATTAGGGCGACACCATCTATTAAACGCAGAGCACCGCTCAGCTAGATAAATTTAATTTCACAAACAAAACGGCTTCGTTTTGACGTAGGCTAATTTTGAACTTTCACTTTAACTTACAAGTCTTTCTCGCGAGCAGAACATTCTTTTCAACTTTTGCTCGTTAATATGTCACCCATCAATGAGGGGCGAATACCATGAGCTTTTTCAAAAATATCCTGGGCGGGCACCATGGCCGTGGAAACCACGGTGGAGGCAAGCACCACAGCGGGGGACATGGGGCCGAGCAATACGATCGCCATGGCCGGCAGCAGGGCTGCGACGGCGGCAACCAGGTGTATGACGGCGGGCGCCATGCCACTCCAGCCCCCATTAAAGATCTGCAGGGCTGCAGGCAGTGCCGGACGGCCAACGATCCGTCAGCACGCTTTTGTCTAAACTGCGGAACACCACTATCGAGTGGTTGCACCGCCTGTGGCTCGTTGCTGAGCGCAGGAGCAAAATTCTGCAGTCAGTGTGGCCAAGCGACGCTCTAACGATAGGCAGACAGGAAGGCCAACGAGACCACAACCCTGCGCAAGGAGAAATACGTGGGTTCAAATCATGACCATGGCAGCGCTGCAGTACGCGAGGGGCATCAGAAGAAGCTAATCATGGCGCTCGCCTTGACTGGCAGCTTCATGATTGCAGAAGTGATCGGTGCGTGGATTACCGGCAGCCTGGCGCTGCTGTCTGACGCATCCCACATGTTCACAGATACTGCCGCCTTGGCGATCTCACTGATTGCACTTCAGATAGCCAAGCGCCCGGCGGATCAGAAAAGAACCTTCGGCTATGCGCGCCTGGAGATTCTGGCTTCGACGTTCAACGCCGTGCTGCTCTTCCTGGTGGCGATGTACATCTTGTACGAGGCCTACCAGCGCTTTTTCATGCCGGCGGAGATCGCTACCGGGGCGATGATGTGGATCGCAATCGCCGGCCTGATCATCAACCTAATCTCGATGCGCCTTCTGGCATCTGCGAGCAACGAGAGCCTTAACGTCAAAGGCGCCTACCTCGAAGTTTGGAGCGACATGCTCGGCTCGCTAGGCGTAATCATTGCAGCACTCATCATCCGCTTCACGGGCTGGACCTGGGTCGACACGATTGTCGCTGTGGCAATCGGACTTTGGGTACTGCCGCGGACGTGGCAGTTGCTTCGCGAAAGCCTGGGGATTCTCATGGAGGGTGTGCCGAGGGGGCTCGACGTTACGGCAATCGAGGCCACCATCCGCGGCGTAGATGGGGTCACGGACGTTCATGACTTGCACGTCTGGGCCGTCAGCAGTGGCAGCAACGTGATGACGTCGCACGTAGTGGTACGGGATTCTGCAGATGGGGATGCTGTGTTGGCGGCCGTCGTGGATGCTGTCAGCGATGGATTTGAAATCCATCACTGCACCATCCAGATCGAGCGGGCAGCTTTCCACGAGAGCGTTCCCTCGCCCTCGCACTGATCGATCGGTAAACACCATGCAGACACATCCCCTTCCTGGCTGAGGGGGGATGTTGTAGAAGAAATGCGATGAGGGATGGCGTAAACGGCAGGAGCACTTCGAGAGGGGTTGGAGAATGGCTTCACCTCCCCCGTCCACAATCCCCAGAAGGTTCAGCGATGGCTTGGATCATCACGAAGTACCTACTCACTGCCGGAATAGTGATTCTCGTATCAGAGCTGGCGAAACGCAGTGACAAGCTGGGCGGCCTGGTCGCCGCCCTACCCCTGGTCACTGTCTTGACGCTGGTCTGGCTCTATTTGGAGAACCAGAGCATGGAGAAGATCTCCAATCATGCTTGGTACACGTTCTGGTACGTGCTTCCTACACTGCCGATGTTTATCGCGTTCCCGTTGCTGCTACCTAAGCTCGGCTTCTGGCCGACCCTTATCAGCAGCATCCTCATCACAATGGCCAGTTTCGGATGTTTCGCCGTACTGCTGCGCCGGTTCGGCATTGAGCTTCTATGATCCGGCGACCGCAGACATCATCTTGATGAGCCTTAACGGCTGTTAATACACTCGCCCTTCACCAGGTAGCGAACCATGTGCAGCTCGCCTTTCGAGTCTTCGTAGGTCATCATACTTCTTACATTACCGCAGTACCGCACGCTGGGTGATACATACACCAACTTACCAACGTCAAGGTCCATACCGTAGGCATAGTCTTCAAGTTGAGGCATGGGCTTTTTTACGCGCTGAGCATAATCCGCAGTAGCCTCTCTAGCAGAACGCTCAATGCGTTGGTTTATTTCCATACCGCTTTGTGCATTGGCTGTTAGTGATGTGAAGAGCATAAACACGGCGATCGCTGATACAGTAGTGTTCATAAGAAGTCCCTTAATAAAAAAGCGCCCGTAGGGGGGCGCTAAAATTCACCTACCAAAGGAGCGTATGGTTTACAGGTGAATGCATTGACGAGAACAACTGCCCGCTGCTCTTGCCAAGCTGCTTTGAAATGAGACAATTTCCAAAGCAGCGATGCCTCTTCCGCTGCCCTTAAACTAGCAAAGGAGGCTAACACCAAGATGATCGCGCAATTACAATTTGGACATGTAATAGATTGTAAGGTAATTATTCGGGAGACTACTGAGCCACCAAGTGAACTAATTCGCAGAAAGGCGTAGCAGTTCGCGGCCGTGCATGGGGACTGCCTGCGTGGCGCACTCGATGCAAGGCCAGCGCCAGTCTCTGCAAGCTGGCGACCGAAATACTGCCTGTCATGGCCGATTCCGCCTGTCAGGCGAAGCTGTCATACACCGTCGCAGACCCCAGAATCCGCTAAGCTCAGAGCTGGAGCCTGCATGACTGTCAGAAATCTTGCGGCTACATTACAAATTTGTAGGATTTCGCCGCGGCCAGCTTCTTCGCGTTAAGATTCAAGCGTCCTCAGGTGACCCGGCGTATGGACAGAGGTAGCGACTACCACATGCCATACCCTCAGCCTATCTTTCGAACAGCCTGCAACCATAATCTTGGCGGATTAGGCCAACTCCTTCCTCACACCTTGAGATAAGTTATGCGCGTTCTAGTTGTGGAAGACGAAATTAAAACTGCCGAATATCTTCAGCAGGGCCTATCCGAAAGCGGGTATGTCGTAGATATCGTGCACAACGGTGTAGATGCCCTGCACTTGTTCAACACTAATGTCTATTCGTTGGTCCTTCTGGACGTGAACCTCCCCGGTATCGACGGCTGGGACCTGCTGGAAACCATCCGTAAGACCAGCCGGGTCCGCATCATCATGCTGACCGCCCGCGGACGCATCAATGACAAGCTCAAGGGCTTGGACGGCGGCGCGGATGACTACCTTGTGAAGCCATTCGAATTCCCTGAACTGCTTGCTCGCATCCGTTCGCTGCAACGCCGTGGTGATGAGTTGGTCGAGAAGAGCTCGCTGAAAATTGCGGATCTGGAACTCGACTCCGTCCGCCATCGCGTCTTCCGCGGTGGCACACGCATCGATCTCACCACCAAGGAATTTGCGCTTCTGCACCTGCTCATGAGCCGAACGGGCGAAGCGCTGACTCGTTCCCAGATCATCTCGTTGGTCTGGGATATGAATTTCGATTGCGACACCAATGTCATCGATGTAGCCATCCGGCGCTTGCGCTCGAAGATCGATGACCCGTTTGAAACCAAGCTCATTCACACGCTTCGTGGCGTTGGGTACGTTTTTGAGGAACGCGCATGAGGCCATTCAGCCTGGCTGCAAAGCTGGGGTTAAAAGTTGGGTTGATGAGCGCAGCGTTGCTGCTTCTGTTCGCCACCTTTGGCTATCTGATGGTAGGTAAGGCTCTGGAAAGAAATGCCCGAGCGGACCTGGAAGTAAAGATGGCGGGGATGGCTCACAACCTGTCCACCATCCCGGATATCTCCGGCGTCAACGCAGATGCACATCAGCTTGTCGATTTGGTCATGGGCCACAACAACCTGTATGTGAGCATATTCGATACCTCACAGAATCAGACTCCTCTGCTCTCGATTGGCTCGAAACAGGTCAATCTGGAGGTGCACAAGTTTCAGCCGGCGGCCCAGCCTAAAGAGCATGAATGGCGTGATACGCAGGACCGTCCTCTGCTGAGTGCTTCTCGGATCATGCGCTTGGGCGATGGAACAGAGGTCAGCGTCTATATGACCATGGACCAGTCATCCAGTGAGGCACTGCTTGATGCGTTGCTGACTTGGGCCTTGATGATGTCCCCCGTCATCCTCGCACTGATCTTGGCCATTGGCTGGTGGACCGTGCGCAGAGGCCTGCTGCCGCTGACCAAATTCCTCAAGGTGGCGTCAAAGATCTCAACGGAGAGCCTCGACCATCGTCTTCCGACTGATGGGATGCCGGCAGAACTCAAGAAGCTCGCCGACGGCATCAACATCATGCTGGCTCGCCTGGATGATGGCGTTCAGCAGCTCTCGCAGTTCTCTGACGACCTTGCCCACGAACTTCGAGCACCGCTTTCCAACCTGATGGGCAAGGCCCAGGTTGCCTTGACCAGAGAAAGATCGCTTTCCGAGTACCGGGAGGTTCTAGAGTCGTGCACAGAAGAGTTGGACCGCATGAGCCGCATGGTTTCCGACATGCTGTTCTTGGCCCAGGTCAGTCACCCTGCGTCCATGGTGGAGTTCGAACCGGTGTCCCTGGTCGACGAGGTTCAGCGCGTATGCGACCTCTTCAGCATTTCGGCAGAGGAAGGCGAGATCCAGCTGCAGATTTCTGGGAGTGATGATGTGGTACGCGGGAACCGCCTGATGGTTCAACGGGCCGTCTCAAACCTCGTGTCGAACGCGATCCGCTACTGCCCTCGCGGCCGCACGGTCTACGTGAAGGTGCAGCATAGTGCGAGCGGTACGACCTTGAGTGTCGGCAACCCCGGCCGCGGTATTGCCAAGGAACACCATGCGCACTTATTTGAGCGGTTCTACCGTGTGGACAAGAGCCGAGCACGGAGCGAAGGCGGTACCGGTCTTGGCTTGGCCATTGTGCAGTCGATCATGAGCCTGCACCAAGGGTCGGCGAGCGTGGAGGTGACCGAAGAAAACTTCACCTGGTTCCACCTTCACTTTCCCGCAGCCCAGCAACTGCAGCCAGCAATGACCGCCGCTTAAACCGCGCAGACATGATTAGGCCCGTCCATCGACGGGCCTTTTTGTTTGCTCAATGCATCAGTGCCGGAGGACCACAGGGTCCATAGGCGACCGCAGAATCACCGACTTGATGATCTTCTGCTCGTCAGGATTGGCGTTCTTCCACAGGTGTGAGAAGTACTGAGCATTCACTTTCTCTTGAGCACTTACGCTGCCGGCGGCATCGATCAGGCGCATGGTCGAGTAGACACAGATCAGCGCCAGAATGAAGAACGACGTGGCGACCACCATCACATAACGCTTGGCCAGCACCGGTGCCCGCTTGAGCTCCTGGATAGAGGCGTCCGCCGCCTTTGTCGCTGCTGTAAGCTCCGAGATCAGTGGCTGGATGGCGGTGTCGACTCCGCGGCATGCAGCTGAATACGCTGATGCAGCGGCGCGCAAGGCAACCTCCTCCGCGTTCGACCAAGCCTTCTCCGCCTTTCGCACCTCCTCCTGAATCTGCCGGCCGACAGCGTCCACCTGCTCCACCAGTTCGTTCGACCTCTCCAGAACAGCGCTGGAGGTCCGCGTCTGCGAGGTCAGCTCATCGAGCTGGACAGTGAGTTTTTCAGTGCAGCGGCGAAAGTCACCGATAGCAACTGCCCAGGGCTCTATGTCATTCATGGCTATCTCCTAGGGCGGCCAACAACGCCGCGCTGAATTAACGCGCTAGATATCAAAATTGTAATTTAAGAGAAAATTCTTAGTCGCCCTCGACAGTGCCGAGATAGACATGATCCTTCCAGATTTGAGGATTTAACGCATCCTGCCTGCCGCCAAAATTACGGAATTGTAATTATTGACTCACCTTGTCGTTAGCTTCGCGTTCCTAAACTACAAACCAACAAAGGCCGCTAATCAGGCAGGCCTAGTATGAACCGAGGTTCACAATGAAATTTGTCAAATCTATCGCTATTGGCAGCCTGCTGCTGGGTCTCATGGGTACCGCTTACGCTGAAGGTGGCTTCGAGCGAGCGAAACAGTTCAATGAAAACTTCCGAACCGAACAGGCTCGCCTATGGAGCGATGACTCTTCGGACCAGAACAAACAACAAGTCGCTCAAGAGCAAAAGAAAGAAAGCAAGGATGGTAAGGAACAAGCCGACAATTAATCGGCGGTTAAATAGGACTTCAAATGACGAAAGAAATCGACAAAAAAGCCAGGATAAAACCTGGCTTTTTTGTGCTTGGAATTTAGCCTTCGTTCTTGCGAGGCGTTTCCGCATTGCTTTCTCCAGCCAGACCCTCGGCACCTTGTACGGTACGTTTCCAATGGCACAGCATGAGCTGGCTGGCGTTCGCTTCGGTGATCGCTGTACATGCTAGATCAGCGGGCAGACCATCCTTGCTGTCTCGCAAGCGCCTGGACAGATAGAACGAGCCATCCTGCGGCCACTTGGCAGGATCCTTGATGTTCTCGGACTTTCCGCTGCTGTAAAACTCCGACGAGTATGAGCGGCGGCCAGGATAGATCAGGGGAGCGGAATGAGCAGACTGCACATTGAGCCAGGCTTGAACCACATCTCGCTGATTCTGAGGTCGCTCCTCAAGTACCCCGGCGTAGATGATGCCCGCACCGATGATTGGTAACACCAATGCACTCGCCGCGGCAGCCCATGTAGTCTTCGGGCCAACATCGCTGATCCGTCCGGATAGCAGCAATGCCCAGGCTGGCAGCGCAGGTAGCAGGTAGGTCCACAGAATGTTGCCTGCAAATGTGAAGAAGACCGGTGTCGCCAAGGCCCACAGCCAGAGGTAAGCCTCGAAGCGCTGCATTGATTCACGCTTGCGGATCAGTAATGGTAAGAAAAAGGCCCACGGCAGTAGCGACAGTCCGAGCTGGATCCAGATGGTGCCATATGGCTTGGCATGAGCACTGCCGTATAGGTCGCCCGCCCAGTTACTGACGACGTAGCGGCTCCAGTGCTCACCAACGAAGAAGTACTCCATGAAGCCGGGCGTTTTCATCTCGGCCGCGACATACCAAGGCACGGATATACCGAACATGAGTACAAGGCCGCTGATCCAGGGAAGCCTCAGTACCCGTCCCCATTCCTTGTAGATAACGAACCAGGCGAATGCCGGCGCCCCCATAAGCACTAGGGTCAGAGGGCCTTTGGCAAGCAAGCCCAGCCCGAGACCTGCGAACATCAGGTAGGCATCCGCCTTGCTGGCGCACTTCATCCAACGCCAGAAACCGTAGCTGGCCAGCAGAATCGAGAACGACAAAACAGGGTCGGTCAGCACGACACCGCTGGAGACTAGGCCAAGGGTGGTGCTGGAAAAGATAATGGCGGCCCAGATGCCGGCGTTACGGGAAATCTGCTGCGTGCCGAGTTTGATGATGATGAAACAGCTTGCCAGGTGCAGCAGCCACGCCGGGAAACGCGCAGCGAACTCGTTAACGCCGAAGACCGTCATGCTTGCGGCCTGGGTCCAGAAGGACAACGGTGGCTTGCCCCAGAACGGTACCCCGTAGTCGAACATGGGCGTGATCCAGTCATTCAACTCGACCATCTTGCGAGCCATTTCAGCGTAGCGAGCCTCCGATGTGTCCATCAGTGGATAGATGCCCAGCCCCACCAAACGCAAGAGCAAAATCGAACCCAGGATCCACCACAGCGTCCGCTCGTTTTTCAGGCTCAGCATTTCTTACCCTCGATCGAGGCCATCGAAGGGTGGAGTGACACGGGATCCGCCTTGCTGCTGTGCTTCAGGAAATAGAGAGGCCGGCGCTTCACTTCCGCGAGTGTCACGCCCAGGTACTCCCCCACCATGGCGACACCGACGCACATGAATGAAGCCATTCCGACGATCAGGTGATGGATGTCGAAACTTCCTGCCACAAGCGACGCAAGCATGTAGCAGATGCTGGAGACGAAAAGACCGAAACTGATGAGGCTGAAAATGCGCAGCGGTTTGCGAGAGAAGCTGACGATGCTTTCGATGGCCAGATTGAACAGGCCAGCTGCATTCCACTTGGTGCTGCCGGCATGGCGAACGGTGCGATTGTAGGGCAGCTCGATGGTACGGAAGCCTACCCAGCCGATCATGCCTTTGAGAATCCTGGAGCGTTCGTCCAGCGCCCGCAGTGCTGCCAGCGGCGCAGGCCCAATCAATCGGAAATCGCTGACATCGGCCGGCATGTCCACCTTCTCCACCAGGCGCTGCATGACCCAGTAGTAAGCCCGGGCACTCATGCGCTTAAACCACGAATCACCGACTCTCAGGTTGCGTTGCATGTTCACCACGTCGTAACCGCGTTGCCAGTGGTCCACCATGGCCGAGATGAGCTCTGGTGGGTCCTGCAGGTCGACATCGATGAAGATCAGCGCACTGCCACGGGCATGGTCTATCCCGGCGCTGAGTGCAGCCTCTTTGCCGAAGTTGCGACTCAGGGACAGACAACGTACAGATGACCCATCCTGATAGTGGCGAAGAATGTCGGCCGTTCGGTCGTTACTGCCATCGTCGATATAGAGGATTTCGCAGGAGACGGGTAAGCGCTTCACGACGCGGGTGATCCGCTGGTGGAACTCGGGGATGGTTTCCTCTTCCTGGAAGCAAGGGACGACGATGGTTAACAAGGGATCAGGGCGCTCGGGAAAGCGATGTAATGTCTGCATGATTGAATGTCCAAAAACGATGTGCAATGAATCCAAGTGCAGTGAGGCTTAAGGTCACTACAAGTTGGGAGATGAGCGGTGACAGATTCGACTTGATGAGGAACCACATACCCACGCCATTGCCGAAGTTTGTGGCTAACGCGACCAGTGCAAACCTGACAGGCTGAAACTTACGAGAGCCATCTGACACAAAGCAGAGCGCCCTATTTCCAATAAAGCTTGCGATAGCGCCAACCATGCCTCCACAGATACTGGCTAGCAATGGAGTAGATAATTCTGTCGTAACCAGCACTAGGAACACCGCATAATGGATTCCCGTTGCTATGAAGCCGATCCCCAGATAACGAATCAGTAAGGTAGTAAGAGGTAGGGTTTGATTTTCCATGCCCAAAGCCTATGGAGGCAAAGGTGAAAAAAAAGTGAACCAAATGTAAATGCGTAATTGGCTAAATTTAGATCTGCCAAGTAATGAAATTGGCGCGCTAGGCTAGCACGCTACAATATCAGCAAGATTGCTCGAAAATTACGCTTTCGAAATAAAACCTTCCGATAACGCATGCATGACCTGCGGATTACAATGCTGACAAGATAAGGAAATGCTGGGTGGCATTGAGATAGATTCCCCGAATTAAGGGGGACCCAATGGTTACACAAAATGAAACATTTACAAGCAGCGTTGTTCCTTACAGTCCTGACATATTGGATGATCTGCCAATTGATGATCAGCTGGCCGTAGAGTTTTTCGCAACAGCACGTTGTGCCAGTTTCAAACAGGCTGCCCGGGGGCTCAATGTGCCAGTGGTAGGCCTTCGGAAACGCTTGGAGAAACTGGAAGAGCACATTGGTGCTCCCGTGTTTGTATACAAACACAACAAGCTTGCCCTGACCCGCACTGGCGAGAGGGTCAGCCATTACCTGTGCCAGCTCTTCGGCCCAGACGGCCTTGGCAAGTCCGGTGAAAAGGAAGTCCCCAGGCTTACCATCGCGATCACGGAGCCAGTGTTGAGCGACATCGTAAACCGCGATCTAGTCGCCTACGTGCGCGATCATGCCGAAATGCAGCTTGAAATCCATTCAGAGTGCACAACGCAGATGCTCTCTGAGTGTGAAGTCGATGTGGGTATCGCTTTCGTGAGCCCAGATGATGAGGGCGCGTTTGATCGCCATCCTACGTATAGGTTTGAACGGTAACCGATCCATGAACCCCACCTACCACAAGGTGGAAGCCAAGGTTACCGTGGCATCTCTGGCGAACAGTTCCATGGCAGCAGCGCTTCGTAGTCTGCTACCGATGAGGCGTGCGGCAGTCGCTCCAGGACGTGGCGCAGCCACGTATAGGGCTCTTGGCCGTTGACCTTGGCGGTTTCGACCAAGCTGTAGATCTGCGCGCTAGCCGTGGCTCCCTTGGGCGTGTCACTGAACAGCCAAGCTTTGCGCCCGATCACAAACGGCTTTATGGCCCGCTCTGCCAGGTTGTTGTCGATCGGCAGGTGGCCCGCCTCGACATACCGCTCCAAGCGGTTCCAGTTGTTTGCCAGGTAAAGCACCGCCTTGCCCAGTACGCTTTGCGGTGTCACCTGTGAGTACGTCTTGTCGAGCCAACTTTTCAACTGCTCAAGGATCGGCAGGCTTCGTTCCTGACGACCGAGGAATCGCTGTTCATCGCTGGCATCCTTGAGGTCGCGTTCGATGCCATACAGTTTGTTGATCATCGTCAGCGCAACATCGGCGCGACCGGTCTTGCCCTTAGGCTGCACCTTCTGCGCTTCGACGAATTTACGCCGGACATGCGCCATGCACGCCAGTCGTTCAACGCCCGGCTGTAGCGCCAACGCGTTGTAGCCGGCGTAATCATCGGTCATCACGTAACCGCGATAGCCCTCCAGCAGGCGCAGCGGCACCTCCTGCGCGCGGCTGGTGGTGTAATCGAACAGCACGACTTGTCGATCAGGCGGGCCACTGGCCTGCACCCACATCCAGGATTGACTGGTCGGATCACGATCCGGCTCTTTGAGCACCTGCACGCGAGTTTCATCGCAATGGATCACCGGGCTTTCCAGCAGGCGGTCACGCATCAGGTTCAGCAGTGGCTGAAAGTGTTCGCTGCACTGGATGACCCAGCGGGCCAGGGTTTGCCGGGGGATCTCGATACCATGTCGGTTCAGCACCGTTTCGAAGCGGTGCAGCGGCAGGCCATCGACGTACTTGGTGGTTAGCAACATCGCCAGCACGCTGGGACTGGCCATGCTCTTTTCAATCAATTGGGCCGGCTTGTCAGCGGTGACCGGCGCGGTTTCGCAGCCACGGCAGCCATAGATTTTGCGTACGTGCTTAAGCACACGGATCTGCATCGGCACGATGTCGAGTTGTTCGCTGGTTTGCTCGCCAATCACGTGTTTGCGGCAACCACAGGCGCAAGTCAGTTCGTGCTCGGGCAAGTCATGAATGACTTCAATGCGTGGCAGGTCAGCCGACAGTGGCTTGCGTTTGCCGCGCTGCTTGCTTGGCGCAACAACTTCTTCGTCGGCATCATCAGCGGTAGGTACCCACTGACTTTCGGGTTCATTGAACAACGCCAGTTGGGGCGTGTTGGACTCGACGGTTTGCTCGGACTTGCGATTGAATAATCGGTCACGCAGCAGCTTGACCTGTTCTTTAAGGTCGACGATCTGACCTTTGTCGACCGTGCGCTCGGCCAACAACTGCGCAAGCAGTAGTTTGAGCGCGGCAGGGTCGTCAGGAAGGTTATCGGGCACTGAAATCATGGCCCGGATTATACCCGGTCAGGCGACGAAACGAGGAGTCAAAACCTGATGCGGACGGTTGCGCCAGAGATCGAAACCGTCGAGTAGCCAATTCAGTTCCTGGACGGTCAGTACGATAGCTTCGTCGGTCGCGTCGGGTGAAGTTTTGAAACGCTCGGCTTCGAGGCGCTTGAGCCAAAGGCAGAAGCCGTTGCGCTCCCAATACAACACCTTGATGCGGTTACGGGCTTTATTGAGGAAGACGAAAAGTACCGGGTCGAACACGGCGACCTTGATGTCCAGTTCGACCAGGGCAGTGAGGCCGTCGATGGACTTTCGAAAGTCCACGGGCTTGGGGTAGAGGTAGACTTTTTCGACTTTGCTGCCGGGGCGCATCATGGCGGGCTGGCTCCAGAAAGAAATCGGGAGCACAGCATCGGGAATCAGGTGGACGGTTGGAATGTGGGGATGATGGATCCCTTACTTTGAACGGCTTGGCCGGATTGGGCACTCGCTGTTCATTTCCAGCCGCTACTCAAGAAGCGTCACCCTTCCAGTGCAGAGCCTGGATTTGCACAACTTCATGCTCGTTATCCCTTGGGATGAAGAGATTTTGGCGGGCTCACGAAAGTGGGCATCGATAATGGCTGAGCATCAGGGCGGTACCACTCGGGTAAAGAACTATAACTTATCCCGTGGCCTTGTCGTAGGAGGCGCGTGTATCGGTGTGCTGCCCGACTATAGTCGAAAGATGGAGAGGAATATTCTGCCGATGCCGGGTTTTTTGGACGATCTGGAGGAGAAAGATGTCTATCTTGTTATCAAAACCAAGCTTGCCCGCAACCCGCACGTTCTGGAAATCCGTAGATTGATCAAGAAGAGCTTCTTTGATAAGAAGGACTGGCTTGTTCGGTAACAGTTTTGTTAGGTTTCAAACTCTCCTGTTAACACTACAGAAACACAACTGTCATATTCGCTTGCAATCTAGTCAGAGTGCTTAGAACAAAGGCATCTTGTTACAGCAGGTGACAACCGTGGCCTGCTCCCATCTGCAAGATAAATTTAGGCCGACGAAGGGCGAAATACAACGTCGGTAGCTAAGCACTTAACATACGAGAGGCAAGCAATGATCCGTTCTTCGAACATGCGGGAAAAGCTGTTGGCTGCCGCAATAATAGGCACATTTTCCTCGCAAGCATTCTCCGGAACAGTAACCACTGACGGAGCTGACATCGTTCTGAAGACCAAGGGCGGTCTTGAAGTATCGACTTCTGACAAGGAATTCAGTTTCAAACTGGGCGGTCGCGTTCAGGCCGACTACGGCCGTTTCGATGGTGTCTTCACCAAGAATGGCGATACCGCTGACGCCGGCTACTTCCGTCGCGCCTACCTTGAGCTCGGCGGCGTTCTGTACCGCGACTGGAAGTATCAGCTCAACTACGACCTTTCCCGCAACACGGGCAACGACTCCGACGGTTACTTCGACGAGGCCAGCCTGACCTACACCGGTTTCAAGCCCGTCCAACTGCGATTCGGTCGTTTCTACACCGACTTCGGTCTTGAGAAAGCCACCAGTTCGAAGTGGACCACTGCCATGGAGCGGAACCTCTCGTACGACCTGGCGGACTGGATCAACGACAACGCCGGCATGGGTGTTCAAGCCACCAGCACCATCGCTGACATGGCTTATGTCTCCGGTAGCGTTTTCAGCGAAACCAACAACAACTCGGATGGCGACAGCACCAAGCGCTACAACGCACGTGCCGTGTTCGCACCGCTGCACAGTGATGGCAACGTCCTGCACGTCGGTGCTCAGTACGCTTACCGCGACCTCAAAAACAGTGCGGTCGATACCCGGATTCGTTCGCGTCTTGGCGTTCGCGGTGTAGATACCAATGGCGGCGGCGATGCCGGCACCAACGGCAACCGCATGCTGTTTGGCGGTGCCGCCGCACAAGATGGCCTGTGGAAGGACGATTCGGTCTGGGGTCTCGAAGGTGCCTGGGCCACCGGCCCGTTCTCGGTGCAAGCGGAATACCTTCGCCGCAAGCTGAAAGCTGACCAGGCCAACAGCGACATGAAGGCCTCTGGTTACTACGCCCAGATGGCTTACACCCTGACCGGCGAGCCGCGTATCTACAAGCTCGACGGTGCCAAGTTCGACACTATCAAACCAGAGAACAAGGAACTGGGGGCCTGGGAAGTTTTCTACCGCTTTGACGATATCAAGGTCGAAGACGGCAACCTGGTCACCGCAGCGGATCAATCGAACGAGCGCAAGGCCAAGAGCCACACTGTGGGTGTGAACTGGTATGTCAACGAGGCAGTGAAACTCAGTGCCAACTACATCAACGTGCGTACTGACAATAACGAGAACACCGTGGGCGACGACAGCGGCAATGCAATCGTGACCCGCCTGCAATACGTCTTCTGATCCCTCTCATCAGTCTGACGTGAGAAAGCCGGAAGCGCTCAATGTGCTTCCGGCTTCCCTGTTTCTGACGTGATCGAGCTTGGAGCGTCCTCCTCCTACCTGCTCTCGCTCACCTGATGACCTCTCTTGCCAAAACTCGGCGAATCTGGTGTGATTGCCGCGTCGGGTTTTGCATGGTGGCCGTGCAAGCAAACCAAACCTGACTCCTACTCATGATTGAACCTGATTCGACGTCCAGCTTCGCGTCTAACGGCCCTACAAGCGCAGCTACCCCAACGTCGCTCATTAGGGGATAGTCATGTCTGCCAAAAAGCTGCTTCAACCTCTCGCTGCTCAGCTGCACGCCTCATTCTCGGCTTCCGGTCGCCCGTACGCTCACCAGCACATTCACCAGTTGCTCCACGCTGCCATTGGCTCCGTCTCCCCAGAAGTTGACTCCCAAGACAATCTGCCAATCCAGGTATGCCGTGACAGCGACAGGCAGTACAACCTCTACGAGACGATTGAGCGGGCGAAAAAGTGCTTGGGATTGACCGATCTTCAAGCAGTCGGCGTGGCTGAAGAAGTCATCGAAGTACTACGAGCTGCAGGGATAGGCGTGAACCAGGTTCGCCTGCTCCTCGACCCCTCCTTCACCTCGAAGACTCGTAAAAAGGCATTCAAAGCCCTTTGCAAGAATCTGGATCTGAACGAGCTCGGCGATCGATTCGTCCCGAAAACGGCGACGCTGGCCATTGCGGCGGGTATGGCACCGCCTCCGAAAATCACGTGGAAAGATCGCTTCGCACTGGCTGCAGATTTCCCTATACGGGGACAGAGCCAGCTCGTCGAAATGGTGACTCGAAGCGAGTGCTATCTGTGGGTATTTCCGCCGACTGATCATCAAGCTACGGCTTCGGCGAGTCACGACCGCTATTTCGGTGAACAGACCCATCCGAGCGCTGAGATGGGCATGGGGTTCACTATCATCGATTCCGGATCGACCCGCCCTAAATTTCCGATGCTCTCCAAACAGCCGGAAGAGACCTTCATCCAGTATTCACTTTCGGCGCCGATGTGGTTCTGGCGCGCACAAAGTAACACCTGGCGGCTGGGAAACATCCTGCGCTCCAAGATCCTTGACGGGGCTCCTTGGCATAACGAGCCCTTGAGCGATGTGCTGCCAGGTGGTCTGAAGTCTCTGCCGCGGATTTATGGGTGCACCACCTGCCAAACGCTGTTCGTCGAGAAACACAGCGGCTATCCGGATGTACCCACTCAGTGCCAATGCGGTGAGGCGAGCAGCACGCGTGACCAAAACGAGTCACCTGCTCTCAATAGCTGATTTTCCTTACGGTGGCGGGCTATGCCCCCCGTTAGGGATTGGCTATGGGAGCGGGATTCGCTCACCCCAAACCTGAAGGCGCCGCCATCTAACCGAGCGATATGAGCTGAATGCTCGCGGAGTAGATATGCAGAACAGTACCAACAAACAAGACACCCTGGCGGCGATCAATGCACTTGTGGAGATTGCGTATGATCAGGGATTTGCGAACGGACAAGGGGTCGGCAATCAAGTCGGTTTCGTAGCCGGTGTCATGAGTCTCAAAGCTGCGTTGGCCTGCGGCTTAAGGCACGGCTCACCTGAGTGTGGGAAGGCCCTTGAAAGCCTCAAGCGCATCGGGATCGACGAGTGAGAAAAGTACGGGTCGTGCGCTGATCGCGCACGACCCGTACTTCTACTTCAAGTCATTTCCCTGCTTAGCTTCATGATTGAAGCTCAGGGATCAGGAGCTTCTGCGGTAGGCCAACAACCGCAAGGCGTTGAAGACGACCAGCAGTGTGGAGCCCTCATGGATCGCAACGGCGGCACCAATGCTCAAGCCCATGATGGTAGACGGAACCAAGATGGCCACAATCCCCAAGCTGACGAACAGGTTCTGGCGGATGATCGATCGCGTGTGACGGCTCAGCCCCACCGCAAATGGGAGTTGCCTGATGTCGTCAGCCATAAGCGCGATATCAGCCGTTTCCAGGGCGACATCAGATCCGGCAGCCCCCATTGCGATGCCAACGCTCGAATTGGCCATGGCAGGGGCATCATTCACGCCGTCACCCACCATGGCCACCCTGGCGCTGAGGCGCAGGTTCTTGATGGCCTTGACCTTGTCTTCCGGCATTAGGTCTCCCCACGCCTCATCTAAGCCAACTTGTTTGGCTACCGCCTCTGCAACGCGGTTGTGGTCCCCAGAAATCATGACCATGCGGTCGATGCCCATCTCTCTGAGTTTCTGGAGTGCCTCTTTGGCACCCTCTCGGGGTGTGTCCAATAGCCCGATAGCGCCCAGATCCTTGTCAGCGCGACGTACCACCATGGTTGTGCGGCCCGACTGACGCAGACGCTCCGCAGCCTCCAAGGCTGCCTTGCTCAGTGCGGGAATACCATTGGTACCGAACATCTCGACCTTGCCAATCCAGACGAACTGCCCATCAAGCTCGGCACGTACGCCGCGGCCAATCATGTTGCTCATGTTCTTGGCTTGCAATCGGCGCCGTGTGCCAATCATCTCTTCACCGTCACGCACAATTGCCGCAGCCAGCGGATGGTCGCTCATCGACTCCACAGCGATGGCGACGTTTAGTAGATCCTCGATCTGCGTGCCGCCTACCGGTATTACATCGGTGATGCGTGGGCGCCCTTCGGTCAGGGTACCGGTCTTGTCGAATGCCATGGCATTCAAGGAGCCGAGCTCTTCAAGCGGTGCACCGCCCTTGATCAGCACGCCACCTCGGGCTGCCCTGGCGATGCCAGATAGAATGGCGCTTGGTGTTGCGATCGCCAGCGCGCAGGGGCTGGCTGCAACCAGTACGGCCATCGCCCGGTAGAACGAGTCACGGAACGGCTCATCAAGGAAAATGCCGGCAAATAGCAGCCCGACTACCAGCAGCAAAACCAACGGGACGAATATGCGTTGGAAGCGGTCCGTGAATCGCTGGGTCGGTGACTTCCTGACTTCGGCTTCACTGACCATCTTGATGACCCGCGCCAGGGTACTTTCCGTAGAGCGCCGTGTTACCTCAACCTCGATGAGCGTTTCGCCATTGATGGTACCGGCGAAGACTTTCGAGGCTGCATCCACTGCATCTGGCTTGCTGCGTGCGAGTTCGGCATCAGGGACAGGTTGCTTGTCCACGGGGACGCTCTCACCGGTTACTGGCGCCTGGTTGATACTTGAGGAGCCCACTACAACAAAACCATCGGCCGGTAGGCGGTCATTGGGGCGCACGATGACAACGTCACCGGGAACCAGCAGCTCCACAGGCATTTCCAACGTGCCATTTGCTCTGCGTACGATCGCGGTGGCTGGTGCGAGCTTGGACAGTGCCTCAATCGCTTTCTTGGCCCGCCCCATCGCGTAGCTTTCAAGGGAATGCCCCAGACTGAACAGGAACAGCAGCAGAGCCCCCTCCGCCCAGGCGCCAATGCTCGCGGCACCGGCTGCGGCGAGAAGCATCAGCGAATCGATCTCGAAGCGTTTCTGGCGGATGTTGCTGATCGCTTCCTTGGTGGTGAACCATCCACCGAACACATAGGCCGACACGTACAGAATAAGGGGAAGTCGATCAATCAGCCCAAGTTTTCCTGCGAGGGCTCCGGCACCCAGGAGAGCACCACAGATCAGCGCGAAAAACAGCTCCGTGTTCATGCCAAAAATGCCGCCATGCTCATGGCTATGACCTTCATGCCCAGCTTGGTCATCAGGGCGTTCAAGCAAACTCTTCATAACTCGTCCCTTCTGGGGTCAAGGCTTCCAATTGCCCTCTGCAGTTGGGAGCCGTCGCGGTTGGTTAGCTAAGACCTATTGCACGGTTTGCCCCGGCCCAGGCGTTAACATGTCAAAACCATGGGGCATCGGGCGTAATAAAAAATGCCAGGCACTGCCTGGCATTTATGAATTCTCTAATTGTTCTGTTCAAATCGTTTACTACTTGTTGTTGATGCATTGCGAATACATCGAGTAACGAACAGTCTTGAGCGTGCCCTGGGAGTCCTCGAAGGTCATCAACCGTGGGTAGACCTGGCAGGTACGTGGGTCCTGCGACTGACGTACGAACTTAGCAACGTCTATCTTCATGCCATATTTGTAATCCTGAATCTCTGGCATTGGCTTGCCATTTTTCTCCGCGTACTTGGCCACTGCGGTCTGGTGCTCCTTGGTGTATTGCAGCTGCTTGCTCTCGGAAAAAGTGTTGGCCTGCGAAGCCACCGAGAAAACAACAAGTGCAGCAGCGATAATTAGCTTTTTCATAAAACCCTCTCAATTTCAAAACTTCTCGGGCGTAACCTTAGCAATGCATAGGCATCACCGGCATGACGAGAAACTTACAATTTTGAAAGGTAAGTGCATCTACTTCACTTTAAACAAAAAAGCCCACAACACGTGTTGTGGGCTTCTCTTTAGCGGAGCCTGTTAGCTAACCACTTCGGCCTCGTCGCCGTCTTCATCCTTGCGGTGTGCCCAGTAATACAGGGCAGGCAGTACCAACAAGGTCAATGCGGTGGAGGACAGGATCCCGCCAATCACCACAGTCGCCAGTGGCCGCTGAACTTCTGCACCGGTACCGGTGGCCAAAGCCATCGGGATGAAGCCCAGGGAAGCTACCAAGGCAGTCATCAGAACAGGTCGCAGACGGGTTAATGCACCTTCATCGACTGCCTGCCTGAGCGTTCGCCCTTCCTCCCTTAGCCCGCGGATGAAGGCAATCATCACCAGGCCGTTCAGTACTGCAACGCCGGACAGTGCAATGAAGCCGACACCTGCCGAGATCGACAGTGGGATGTCCCGCAACCACAACGCCACAACACCACCGGTGAGTGCGAATGGAATACCGGTGAAGACCAGCATGCCGTCCTTCAGGTTGTTGAACATCAGGAACAACAAGGTCATGACCAGCAGCAAGGCGACTGGAACAACGATCTGCAGCCGTTTGGCAGCCGACTGCAGCTGCTCGAACTGGCCACCCCAAGTCGTCCAGTAGCCCGCAGGGATTTGCACCTTCTGATCCAGCGAAGCGGTCGCCTCCTCAACGAAGGATCCCAGGTCACGGCCTCGAACGTTGGCACTGACGATTACCAGACGCTTGCCGTTCTCGCGGCTGATTTGGTTCGGGCCCAGTTGCAGGTCCAGATTAGCGACCTGCGACAGCGGGATGAAACCGATCTGGTTGGCACCCTGAGCCGCATTGGCAGGCACCGGAATCAGCAAACTGGACATCCCCGCTACGTCGGTGCGAACGGTCTCAGGCAGGCGCACTACCATGTCGAACCGACGGTCGCCCTCATACAGCGTGCCGGCCTGGCGACCACCCACGGCGATAGCGATCGAGTTCTGAACATCCGCGATGTTCAGGCCGTAGCGTGCTGCTTTCTCGCGGTCGATGTTGATTGTCAGCACCGGCAGGCCGGATGTCTGCTCAACTTTCACTTCCGACGAGCCCGGTACCGCTTTGAGCGCTGCCGCGATCTTGTTGGCGGTGTTGTTGAGCACGTCCATGTCATCGCCGAAGACCTTCACAGCGACATCACTACGCACGCCCGAAATCAGCTCGTTGAAACGCAGTTGGATTGGCTGCGACAACTCGTAGTTGCTTCCTGGAACACCCGCTGCGGCCTTCTGCACCTCAGCAATCAGCTCATCGCGAGGCTTCTTGGGGTTAGGCCACTGATCCTGAGGCTTGAGCATGATGTAGGCGTCGGAGGCGTTCGGTGGCATCGGGTCAGATGCAATTTCCGCGGTACCCGAGCGTGCGAACATCCGCTCGACTTCAGGCACCTGCGCTATTACCGCTTTCTCCAGACGCTGCTGCATCTCGACGGACTGAGTGAGGCTCGTTCCAGGCACACGCATGGCCTGCATCGCAAAGTCACCCTCACTGAGGCTTGGGATGAACTCGCTACCCATACGACTTGCCAGCACACCACTGAGCACGACCAAGGCTACTGCGGCCGAGAAAGCGATGTTCCGATGTCCCAGCACCCATTGCAGAACCGGCTCATAGCGCAGTCGAGCTGTGCGCATGACCACGCCTTCCTCTTCCTTCACCTTGCCAGTGACGAACATGGCAATAGCTGCAGGAACAAAGGTAACGGACAGGATCATTGCGCCCAGCAGAGCCATCACAACGGTGAACGCCATAGGGTGGAACATTTTGCCTTCGACGCCGGTGAGGGCGAAGATCGGCAGGTACACCACCATGATGATCAGCTGACCGAAGATCAGCGGCCGGCGAGCTTCTCGCGCCGCGGCAAAGACCTCGTGGAAGCGTTCGGTTTTGGTGAGCATGCGGCCATGCTTATGCTGCGCATGAGCCAGTCGACGGATCGCGTTTTCTACAATAACCACGGCACCGTCGACGATGATGCCGAAGTCGAGTGCCCCCAAACTCATTAAGTTGGCACTGACCTTGTTGTTGAACATGCCTGTGAAGGTGAAAAGCATGGACAGCGGAATCACCATCGCGGTGATCAGGGCTGCACGGATGTTGCCGAGGAACAGGAACAGAATCGCGATTACCAAGATCGCGCCTTCTACCAGGTTCTTCTTCACCGTCGCGATGGCTTTTTCAACCAGGTTGGTACGGTCGTAAACGGTCACAGCCACCACGCCCTTTGGCAGGGTGCGGTTGATGTCCGCCAGTTTGGCGGCGACAGCTTGAGACACAGTACGGCTGTTTTCACCAATCAGCATGAACACGGTACCGAGCACGACTTCGCGGCCGTTCTCAGTAGCAGCACCTGTGCGGAGTTCTTTACCGATGCTGACGTCAGCAACGCTGCTGATGCGAATCGGTGCACCATCCACGCTGGTGATCACGATGTTGGCGATGTCTTCGATGTTGCCTACCTGGCCGGGCGCACGGATGAGCAACTGCTCACCATTACGTTCGATGTAGCCGGCGCCGACGTTGGCATTGTTACTTTCCAACGCTGCGACCAGGTCATTGAGGGTAAGCTTGTAGGTAGCCAGGCGCTTAGGATCTGGCGCAACCAGGAACTGCTTGGCATAGCCGCCGATGGTATTGATCTCGGCTACACCCGGGACGTTGCGCAGCTGAGGCTTGATGATCCAGTCTTGGATCACGCGCAGGTCGGTCGGGGTGTAAGGCGTACCGTCCTCTTTGACCGCGCCATCTTCGGCTTCAACGGTCCACAGGAAGATCTCGCCGAGGCCGGTAGATACCGGGCCCATAACGGCCTCTACGCCTTCTGGCAGCTGTTCCTTCGCAACCTGCAGCCGCTCGTTGATCAACTGGCGGGCAAAGAAGATGTCAGTGCCATCCTTGAAGATCACGGTGACCTGAGACAAGCCAGAGCGAGACAGGGAACGGGTCTGCTGAAGGCCCGGGAGACCGGCCATGGCCGTTTCAACTGGAAACGTGATCCGTTGTTCGGTTTCCAAAGGCGAATAACCAGGCGCTGCAGTGTTGATCTGCACCTGGACGTTGGTGATATCGGGTACCGCATCGATGGGCAGCTTTTGATAGCTGTAGATACCGATACCCGCCATGATCAGAACAGCGATCATTACTACGATGCGCTGCTCGATGGCGAATCTGATGATACGTTCAAACATGAGAAATCATCCTGTCAGTTCGCATCAGTGACCGTGTTCGGCAGAAGCTTTGCCGAGCTCGGACTTGAGTGTGAAGCTGCCACTGGTTGCTACCTGGGCGCCGGCTTCAATACCGTCGATGACTTCCACGTACCCATTGTCGCGACGACCCAGTTTTACCGGGCGGGTGTCAAACCCATCTGGGGTGCGTACGAATACCGAGGGTTTGTCTTCAACGGTCTGGACTGCGTGCTCAGGGACCGCTACGGCAACTCGATCAGTCTGGGAAGTGACCGCAATGTTCACGAACAGGCCTGGACGCCAGGCACCGTTGGGGTTGGTCAAGGTGACGCGGACAGTGGCTGCGCGGTTTTGCTCGCCCAGCAGGCTCCCGACATAACCCACCTTCCCTTCGACCTCGACATTCATGTCAGGCGAAGAGACTTTCACCGCACGACCAGTCGTGACCTTGCCCAGATCTGTAGGCGGGACGGCGAAGGTTGCCCAGACCTGATTCAGGTCAGAAAGGATGAAGGCGTTGGTCGCCTCGCTGACGACTTCGCCAACGGTCAGGTGTTTCTCCACCACCACGGCGTCGAAAGGAGCTCGGAGTTCGTAACGATTACCGCCAACGGAGTTAACCGAAGCACCGATCGCACCGACCTTCTGCTTGGCGTTGGCCAAGGAGATCTCCGCTTCTTGCAGCGCTTGGCGTGCTTGGAGGTAGTCTTGCTCCGCGGAAATCTTGTCCTGCCACAGCTGCTTCTCACGCTCGAAGGTCACTCGCGCCAGTTCGACGCGACGCTGTGCGGCCTGTTGTTCGCTGCGCAGGTCAGAGATCTGCTGGCTCGCGATTACAGCGAGGACCTGACCCTTTTTGACCGTCTCACCCAGGTCGGCTTGGACAGTCTCTACAACGCCAGGAACACGAGGAACCACGTGGGCGGTCCGGTCTTCATCGAAGCGAATTTCGCCCGGGAAGCTCACGACTGTACCCAAGTCACGCGGCGCTGCAGCTTCCAGGGCAACGCCGGCAGCCTTGATCTGCTCAGCGCTAAGCGTCAGCTTGCCCTCTTCTTCACCGCCCTCTTCGCTGTGGCCTTCTTCACCATGGCCCTCATCACCCTCCTCTTTGGCGGCAGATGCGGCTTTCTTTTCGTCGCCATGGCCATCGTTAGCGCCATGCTCGGCGGTACTAGCGGCCTGCTGTCCAGAACTGTTGTTCCAGGCAAGGCTGCCAAATCCGAGGGCTGCCACAGCGGCTACCGCGAGGGCGATCTTGCGTTTGTTATCCATTGCTACTCCTGCTGATCGTAGGCACCGGCTTGTTCAAGGCTGTGTGCCGAAGAAAATGTTTGGCCCGTTCAGCGAGCGCCGGCAGTTGAGCCGACTTCGCCATAAACCCTTTCCACCTGCGCACGCGCATTGGTCGCCGCTGCCAACGATTCGAGATATTGGCCACGAGCGACGATCAAGGTGCGCTGGGCATCCAGCACTTCGATGAAACCGAATTTGCCCATCTCGAAGCCGCGGGTTGCGGTATCTACGGCTTGTTGGGCTGACGGCAGAATGGTCTTGTCGTAGGACTCGACCTCCTGCATGGCGGTGGACCACTGGTTCAACGCGGTTTGGGTTTCGGTGCGCAGCCGCAGCTCCACAGCATTGCGCTGGTCTCGGGCCTGATCTGCACGACGAGAAGCGGAAAGAATGTTGCCCTGGTTGCGATCAAACAGCGGCAAAGGCATAGAGACGCCCACAGTGTTGACACGCTCGCGCACAGAGCGGTCGTACTGGCTACCTACGCTGACGGTAAGGTTCGGGATACGCTGAGCTTTCTCTGAACCGAGCGAGGCATCGCTCTTGTCGATCTGTACCACGGCCTGGCGCATTTCTGCGGTCTGATCGAGCTTCGCCAGCAGCTCTTCAGTCCGCGGTGGCAGTCCCGGGGAGAGGGTTGGCGATTCGAGTCGATCAAAGACGGTGACCGAGCTCCCGGTAATTTGAGCGAGTTGCTGGTAAGCGGTCGTCTTTTCGGTTTCGGCACGTCGAACTTGCAGCTTTGCTTCGGCCAGTTGTACTTGGGCGCGGGTGGCCTCTACTGGAGACGATTTACCTGCGCGAACACGACCATCGACGATGCGGAGACCGCGCTCAGTCAGTTCGAGAGATTGCTTGGCCAGGTCAAGGCCTGTCTGGGCCCGCAATGCGGCGTAGAAGGCCTGTACGACGTCTGCCCGCAGACCGTTCACGCGACGGTCCAACTCCAGCTGTGCGGCGGTCTGCCCGTAAGTGGCGACGTCAACACGAGCTCCCCGCTTACCACCCAGCTCCAGGGTTTGGCTAAGCGACACGGTCGTCGTGCTGGTGTTACGACGGGTGTCTTCCACGTCGTACGAAATAGTGGGGTTGGGGATAAGCCCGGCCTGCTTGCGAGCACCATCAGCGATGCCAATCTCTTGCCGGGCCGCGGCCAGGTCAGGGTTGGCATCCATGGCCGTCGAAAGCGCCTGGGGCAAGCTGATGCTTTGGGCAAGAGCTGCAGGTGCCATCAATCCAGAGATGACTGCACAGAGTGCAGCGATCTTCCAGGGCGAGACGGAGGTCTTGGATAAGACATTGCGGTTATACCGGGGCACTTTGATGGTCCTCGTGCACAAACTTCGATAAAGCTTGGCGAGAACGCCGAAACAGCTGCCAAGCCCCACTTGATTAGGTGATGTCACTCTAATAACCTGTAGCTATCAGAGGGGTGGCTAGAAAATTACAATTCCGTAAGAATGTCCTGTAATGCCCGAAAATACTGGGAAACCAAACCCGACACGATGATTTCGTTACAAGCAACGGAGATGGCAAACACGCGGTGCGAAGGCCCGAACAACAGGTAGATGACGAAATTGTAATTTTCCTATCACCCCCCCGTTATCTTCGGCCTGCAAATATGAGCTCGCGCTACGCTAGGCGCGCCGCCTGGTCAGAACAATTAACGACACCCGCGCCGGTAAACATAATAAAAACTGCCGTGAATCAAAGGAGCATCGGATGAAAATCAAAGTACCACTGTATTTGGCGGCAGTTTCTGCGCTGTCTGGAAGCTATGCTATTTCGGCACAGGCAGAAGACAAGCCAGAAGGCTTCATTGAAGGCAGCAGCCTTACAGTGCTGAACCGTAACTTCTACTTCAACCGTGATAACCGCGACAGCACTGCCCCCACTTATAACAGTGGCAAGGGCAACACCAACGGCTACTCCGAAGCCTGGGCGCACGCGATCATCAGCAAATTCAACTCTGGGTTTACCCAGGGAACAGTTGGCTTTGGCGTTGATGCCTTCGCCATGATCGGCCTCAAGCTCGACACCGGTGATGGGCGCAACGGCGGCCGTAGCTCCTTCGACGTGCTACCCGTTGATAACAAGGGCGAAGCTCGCGACGAATACACCAAGGTCGGCGGCGCAGCCAAAGTCCGCTTGTTCGATACCATCGTGAAAGTAGGTGATGTTTTCCCATCGACTCCGGTCGTTGCATCCGGCGACTCTCGCCTGCTGCCAGAAAGCTTCCGCGGCGTGACCGTTGAGAACACCAGCATCCAAGGCCTCACCCTGCAGGGTGGTCGTCTGCATGCGATGAGCCAGCCGCTCTCAAGCAACCTGAACGACAACTTCGTGACGTTCTACGGCGGCCCGGTCAACTCGCCATGGATCGGTTACGGTGGCGGTGACTACTCGATCAACGACAACTGGACTGTGAGCGTCTACGCCAGCCAGCTGAAAGACGTCTGGAATCAGTACTACGCCGGCACCAGCGTGGTTTACCCGCTGAGCGACGATCTGGCGCTGATCGGTGGCTTCAACTACTACAAAGCCGTAGATGAAGGTAAGAAGCGCCTGGGTGAATTCGACAACAACATCTGGAGTGCCAAGGTCGGCGTGCGTTACGGTGCCCATACCCTAGCCCTGTCGCACCAGCGCAACAACGGCGACGACGATTTTGACTACCTGCGTCAGTCGGACTCGATTTTCGTCGACAACTCCATCCAGTACAGCGACTTCAACTCGCCGAAAGAGCGTTCCTGGATGCTGCGCTATGACCTGAACTTCACCAGCTACGGCATTCCAGGCCTGACGTTCATGACCCGCTACGCCAGAGGCTCGGGCGCGGATTACTCGAACGCTAACCAGTTCTACATGCGCACTGATGACAACGGCAACCCGCTCGACAATCAGAAGCGTTGGGAGCGTGACGTCGAAGTCAAATACGTTGTCCAAACCGGTCCAGCAAAAGATCTGTCCTTCCGGTTGCGCCAGGCAACCACACGTGCCACTGCATTCGAATCGGATCTGGATGAAACCCGTGTGATCATTGAGTACCCGCTTTCGATTCTGTAATTCGCTAACTGGACCAGTTATTCATTAACTGGTCCTATTAGTAAAACGAGCATTACGAATTCACCTTGAGTGGCTTAAGTGCTCCTTTGGTAAAAGGTGGATATTTGGCGCCCATTGGGCGCCTTTTTTTTACCTAAAATTCAAGCAAGCGTTCGATTGTACGCATTGCATGCCGGTGAAGTTCATGACTACACCAATGACCAGCTTCCTCGATGTGAGCGACCTCGCCGTCATCTGAGCGGAACGAAGCCAGCACAAAAAAGAAAATAACCCAATACTTCATAAGGTCAAATCACCTGCTGGAGAGAGGGCCCGCAACTGTCAAACCCAAACCGCGACAAGATATACCGCCAGACTATCAACTGTATTACCTAGAAATTACAAATCCGTCATTTGAGCCCCGGCACGCTCATTTTGATTTACCATCCCTTTCAATAATGCCGGCGCGCGTGCGCGGTTAATTGCTCAGTGATATCGAGACAAAATCCCATGCGAATTCTGGTAATTGAGGATGAAGTAAAAACTGCGGAGTATGTGCGTCAAGGTCTGACGGAGTGTGGCTATGTCGTAGATTGCGTCCACACCGGATCAGATGGATTATTCTTGGCCAAGCAGCATGAGTACGAGCTGATTATCCTCGATATAAACCTACCAGAGATGGACGGTTGGCAGGTCCTTGAGTTGTTGCGCCGTAAAAACTGCCCGTCCCGCATCATGATGCTGACGGCGAGAAGCCGATTGGCGGATAAGGTCCGGGGGCTGGAGAACGGCGCAGATGACTATCTGATCAAACCATTTGAGTTCCCAGAGCTGCTAGCCCGGGTTCGCGCCTTGATGCGCAGGTCAGATCACCCCGCATCTGTGGAGGTCATTCGCGTGGCCGATCTGGAACTTGATCAAAGCCGGCACAGGGCATTCAGGGACGGTCAGCGTATTGATTTGACCACCAAAGAATTCGCGTTGCTGCACTACTTGATGCGTAACACCGGGGTGGTACTGAGCCGTACGCAGATTATCTCTCAGGTTTGGGATATGAATTTTGATTGCGACACGAACGTTGTAGAGGTGTCGATTCGAAGACTCAGAGCCAAGATAGATGACCCCTTCGAAACCAAGCTGATACACACACTTAGAGGCGTAGGGTATGTACTTGAAAAGCGTTAATTGCCAAACTATATAGTATCGAGATCGGCTAACTAATTCCGTCGCAAACGTGCCTACTGAACTGGATTTTACTATTTACGACCCGCGGCGCTGATTCCTTACCCCGCAAATGAGGTAGGCTGTGCATGAGGTATAGCATTGATTATCAGCAGGTCTCGGAGGATCAAGAGTTTGTCAGGCCTGATGACCGCTCAGCTGATATTGTCTTTAACAGTGAGCATGGCTTAGCTCTTATCCCATGTGTTGGCGATGTAGTCAACCTACCCTCTACGGCCGTCAAAGCGGGGGTTTGTGGCGTCGTCAGATCAAGAATTTTCAATTATCTCAGGGGTCCTGAAGAGTTTTACTGCCACGTCAATATTTTTGTTGAAGAGGCCGACATCAATTTCGGCAATCTAATATCCGAATATATGCGTAACCAGGCACGCTCACGATCACCCTCCTCATAGTGGTTTGAATAGTCAATACGGATTCCGTCCTTTTATTGAGTGCTCAGTAGAACCCACGTTGCAGAGCTCTACTGAGCCCAAAAACCTTATTTCCGCTGCTGTGCAAAAACCACTAACTGCCACTCAATCTTGCCCGCGCCAGGTGCATGCTGGTGATGGTTCTGTGGAGGAAGAACATGCCCTTTGGCAATACCGATCTCATCCCCGCAGGAGACGCATCGGTAAATGCCTGGATTTGGCGCTTCGGTACCAGGCGAATACTTTTTATCGTACTCCGAATGATCACTTTTGTGCAGAAAATTGCCGTGCTTATACTGAGCCATATCTATTCCCTTGAACTGTTGCTCTATATTTTTGTGCCACTTTACCGGGGCACAGAATAATTTTTATCACGTAATGACGAATAGATTCCAGCGAAGTTTTCCATAATCGCTCAGTACGCAGCCTACTTTCGTAGCATTTATTATTCTGATTGTGTCAGGCAGGAGATTTTTATGCCGGCGGAATTTTGGCGCCATGCTATGGCACCAGGATAGAGATCAAATCACGCCATCAAGTGACTCTTGCTATTCGAACCTGCCCCTACAAGAACAGGTAGTCACGGCACCCTGCTAGAGCGCGGGAGAGGCGGAGCACACAGAGCAGGCGTCATTGTTTTTTGAATAGCGCACTGAAAAATATAGAAGTACAAGAAGCCCGCAAAGAGAACAGTAGGCGCCATCAGAGCCAATTGAGGATCCATAAACCCTGAAATTACATACTGCTTAAGTGTAAGAGAAGCCAGGATAAAGGCCGAACAATACAAAGCACCTGTAAATTGATTCCCTAGAAAGCTTAGCACCCCACTAAAGGCATTATTGGCGCTCAATAACACTGCCTTCAATATGGTCCAACCGAAAAGCGGAAGGAAAATCTTCACCATAAAGGCAAATAAAGTTGTTGAGGCGAACAGTTTCAGTGGTATCTCTGCCCATGGCTTGATGGTACCGTCGTTTTCTACACCAAAGAATAGGATGGCATTCAGGATAATTGCTATAGAGCAGCATATGATGAGGCGTATCACCTCCCGTTTAAGCGGGGCCATCATTATAACTGAGTTAATGCTTTTCGCGATATATTGCTTTAGAGCCTGGGTCATTGACCTATTGCGTCCTATGCTAGCCGAGGTGATAATATTGTATTGATGCAGCAGTAATAGACTGACGCTTTATTTATTTCTCAGTCAAGGAGAATCCTGATGATTTACGAGTCTGATGATTGGAGGAAGTCACTTCTTCGTTCAGCTCGTTAGCTTGAGAAGGCTCGTGTAAAAGAGTGTTCTGAAGGGCGCATTTATGCGAAAGCAGAACGTGAAATTTTTGTCAGTTTTTATACGGTACGCAAGCTAATCGAGACCTACAAAATCTCTGAATCAACGAAGAAAATTAAGCTCCATCTACCGTACTACCCGATCACCAGTGGCAAGACAGTAGACTACTTCAATCGGCACAACATAATGGAAAACTACGAAACTACTAAAGTTTACAAAGAACTGCGGGATATGACTTTTGTCGCGAACCAGGTAATCCACTCGTACGTATTCGAATTCGCGACTAGTGAGGATGGACGGATTGACGGGGTGTTTGTGGCCTCAGACAAGGGACGACACCAGCGACTCTATTACTATTCTATGACGCTAATGCTCAGTATTTTTAGGTCCGTAGGCTTGGATGTCGTCTCAGAGCAGCATTTGGTAAGGGACCCTGAAACAGAGCAGTGGAAGATCAGGTGAGTAGCCACCAAGCCAAACCCGCTACGGCAGCTGTAATTAACCCAACGGTTGCATAGAAGGCAGGTCTGCCGATCCAAGGGTGACAAGCCAGCATGATTCCCAGATGGGTCTTCGGCTTTATGCTATCCCACTCAGACTCGACGATGGTCCCATCTAGAATATAAGGCTTCCAATATTTGACGATATGGTCCTTGTCGGGCTCAAAAAAATCGCTATGGCCGTAATCAAAGTAACGGTCAGCTACACGTGTATTTTTAAATCCGTTTCGACCAGTC
>NZ_JBHFCS010000039.1:0-29684 GCF_044143025.1 Pseudomonas sp. TR47
GAACTACAGAGATTCGCGGGTACGTCCATAGGACGGGCCGGCACACAGAATTTCTTGACGACCATAGAGCATTGGAACCACCTGATCCCATCCCGAACTCAGCAGTGAAACGATGCATCGCCGATGGTAGTGTGGGGTTTCCCCATGTGAGAGTAGGTCATCGTCAAGATTCAAATCCAAAGCCCCTGTCTGCACTGCAGACAGGGGCTTTGTCTTTTCCGGGTTATGGCATTGGCTGGGCTGCCTGCTTGTCCAGGTAATTCCTGATAACCCGCGCACCATTGTTCAGATGCTGCTCCAGCACCCTCACTGCCTCGTCGACCAGCTTGTCACTGGCTGCATCCGCCAGTGCGTTGTGATCGTCCTGGGTCAGCTTGCCCAAGCCCATCGACGATAGATGAAAGCGCAGGAAGCGCTCTTCCTCGTTGAGCTCGTCCTCGATCAGGCGCAGTAGCTTCTGGTTCTGAGCCTTGCCGTACAGGGCCATGTGGAACAGCCGATTGAGGCGGCCGATTTCGGCGTGGCGCGTCTCGTTTTCCAATTGCCGGATGTAACCACGTGCCCGGGCGATATCTTCGGCATCGAGCAGGGGAATGGATTGGCGCAGGGCCTCGGATTCGAGCAAAACCCGCAACGCATAAGTGTCGACCGCATCTTCACCAATCAAGGGCGCCACAACTGCGCCCTTGTGCATCTCCACCTTGAGCAGCGATTGCGCTTCCAGCTGGCGCAGCGCCTCACGCACAGGCATGCGGCTGACGCCATACAAGGTCGCCAGCTCTTGTTGGCGCACGGCAGTACCGGGCGGCAGGCGGCCATCGAGTATGGCGCTGCGCAAGCGTTCTTCGATCACGCCACGAGCCAGGTTCGCCGGTAGCTGTTCGCTCGCCAGCACATTGCTCAGTTTGATTTTCTCGGCCACGCGAAGTCTGCCTCGACGACTAAAGTTGGATCCAATGACACTAGTAACAGGCAAGGGGGCTTGTCAAACCAGCTCCCCGCAATGGGGGCGGGCGAAACACGGCCTAGAGATATGGTGGATGAAGACGACTGGCAAAGGAAGCGGCACATACAAAGCATTAACTGGAAAGTCTTGGCTCCCCGACCACCGGCGGCATGATTGCAGGATGCCATTGTTTTTTATGCTGACAGACCTCACCATCGCTGCTGTCGACTGGTCTGAACAGGTCTTCGCAGTGGCGATACCCTGGGTAATCAAAACCGCCGCGCGATGTGTCGGCCTCGCCGTTTTGCTAGGCAGTTTGCTGCTGGGCGGTTTGCATGCGGATTGGGATTTTTCCCAGATCAGTCGCAAGTCACAGACCCTGTATGGCCCACTGGGTGCCGGCAAGGGCCGCATCGATGCCTGGCAAGCCATGATGGCCACGCAAAACCAAGGCTCAGAGCTACAACGCTTGCAGGCAGCCAACCTGTTTTTCAACCAGCAATTGCGCTATGTCGAAGACATCGACTTGTGGCGTGAAGTCGACTATTGGGCCACGCCCATCCAGGCCTTGATCAAGGGCGCCGGCGATTGCGAGGACTACGCCATCGCCAAGTATTTCAGCCTGCGCCGCACGGGTATCCCAAGTGAAAAGCTGCGCATCACCTACGTCAAGGCCTTGCGCCAGAATCGCGCGCACATGGTGCTGACCTATTATTCAAGCCCACAAGCCCAGCCGCTGGTACTCGATAGCCTGATGGACGCGATCAAGCCGGCCAGCCAGCGTACTGACCTCTTGCCGGTCTACGCCTTCAATGGTGAAGGCCTCTGGTTGACCGGTGCTGCGGGTAACAAGAAAGTCGGTGACACCAAGCGTTTGTCACGCTGGCAGGACCTGTTAAAGAAAATGCAGGCCGAAGGGTTCCCGGCCGAACCGGTTTACTGAAGGAGCACAGATGTCACTGTTCAAACAATTGCTGTTGGCCATTTGCCTGTTCCTGGTGGTCGCGTTCAGCGGCAGCTTCATGGTCAGCCTGGAGAGTTCACGCAGCCAGTACGTCAACCAGCTGCGCTCACATGCCCAGGACGCTGCCACGGCGCTGGCGCTCTCGTTGACGCCGAACATCGATGACCCGGCCATGGTAGAGCTCATGGTCAGTTCGATCTTTGACAGTGGCTATTATTCGAGCATCAAGGTCGTCGACCTGGCCTCGAATGCGGTGCTGGTGGAGCGTCACGCGCAGCCAGATCCTGGTGGTGTTCCTGCCTGGTTCATCCACCTGATAGGCCTCGAAGCTGCCGGCGGTGATGCCCTCGTCAGCCGAGGTTGGCAACAAGCCGCGCGGGTCGAAGTCATTAGCCACCCGATGTTCGCCATCTCCAAACTCTGGCAGAGCGCCTTGGGCAGCCTGGGCTGGCTGCTGCTCTGCGGTGCAGCGAGCGCGGTACTCGGAGCCTTGCTGTTACGTCGTCAATTGCGGCCGCTGGACTACATGGTCGAGCAGTCCCACGCCATCGCCCGCCGCGAGTTCCTCAGCCTGCCTGAGCTGCCGCGCACGCCCGAGTTGCGTCGTGTGGTGCAAGCCATGAACCAGATGGTGGAGAAGCTCAAGGCCCTGTTCTACGAGCAGGCCGAGCGCAGCGAGCGGCTACGTACCGAATCGTATCAGGACAGCCTGACCGGGTTGTCCAACCGCCGTTACTTTGAAATGCAGCTCAATACCCGAGTCAGCAACCTTGAAGAAGCGAGGGCGGGTTACCTACTGTTGCTGCGTGTTCAGGACCTCACAGGGCTTAACGCCCGCTTGGGCGGCCAACGCACCGACCAGCTGTTGCAGGCGGTCGGTGTACAGCTGCAGCGTACCTGTGCCAAGTTCCCGGAGACCAAAGACCTGATTTCCCGCAGCCGTGGCGGTGAGTTCGCCGTGCTCGCCCCAGGTATGGTGAAAGAAGAGGCGGTGCAGCTCGCCCAGGCCTTGGAGGCTACGCTGCAGAGCCTGCACGAGACCGGCGCCACCGATGTCGACCCGGTAGCCTGTATCGGCCTTGCACCGTTCAGCCCCGGCGACGCGCCGCAAGCGCTATTGAAACTTGCCGATGAGGCCCTGGCCCGCGCTGAAAATCAGCCGACACCCGGCTGGGTTTGCCTTGAGCAGGGTGCCGCGGCTGTTGCCGGCGATAGCCATCACGCCTGGCACACGCGGCTTGAGCAAGCCTTCGTCAAAGGTCAGTTCGAACTGTTCTTCCAACCGGTTGTGGATTGCAAGGACGTGCAGCGCGTGCTGCACTACAAAGTCATTTCACGGCTGCACGATGATGAAGGCGAGGCAGTGCCGGCCGGCCGCTTTCTGCCGTGGCTCGAGCGCTTTGGCTGGATGCCGCGGCTGGATGTGCTGGTGCTCGAAAAAGTGCTGGCGCACTTGCGTAGCCATGATCAGGTGCTTGCGCTCAACCTGTCGGCTGCGACCCTGGCCGACCCCAACGCTCTGCAGCGCATATATGAGTTGCTTGGGCAGCACTCGGCGCTGCGGTCCCGACTGGTGTTCGAGCTCGGTGAGCTACTGCCCGAGCAGGGCATGCTTGAGCAGTTGACTCGGCGCCTGCACGAGTTGGGCTTCGGGTTGGCGCTTCAGCGTTTCGGCGGCCGTTTCAGCATGATCGGCAACCTGGCGCACCTGGGCCTTGCGTACCTCAAGATCGATGGTAGCTACATCCGCAACATCGACCATGAACAGCACAAGCGCCTGTTCATTGAAACGATCCAACGTGCGGCCCACAGCATAGACGTACCGTTGATTGCCGAACGGGTCGAGACGCAAGGTGAACTACAGGTACTGGTGGAAATGGGTGTGGAAGGGATTCAGGGACGGCTGGTCGGCGAGCCCGCACCCTGGCGTTGACCCAAGCCCCATGGCCGGCAAGGCTGCGATGGGGCCGCTACAGACAGAAAAAACGTGTTCAGATCAACCCGCCTTCGTCTTCCTCTTCGATCAGGTTGTTCAAATTACCCAGCGCCTTGCGCGCCGTGGAGCGGCTGAGCAGTTTGGCCTGCGCGCCGGGCGGCAGGTCAGTGATGCTGAATACGCCTTTGGCAGTGAGCACCTCTATCAGGTCCTCCAGTACGCGAATCATGTCCAGGTCGCTCTGCTTGAGCTGCTTGAGGCTATTTTCCACCACGTCGTCGGCGAACCATCCCTGAATATCGGCATGATCGGCTGGTAAGACTTCCGTGTACTCCGCGTAGGGTGCAACTTCCACCCGCTGCAACTGCCCCTGATCATTGCGTTGCACGTAGAACATGGTCGCCATCCCCGTCACGTTGTTACCTTGATTGTCGGCACAGGCGCAGCATAGATAAAGTTACGGTGATGCGCCTGCCCACTAGTTGTTTGACTTCTCTTGCATGCTCCAGTCAATTTTCAAGGCGCAGGCGCTGAGCACGTGGGGCGTTCGATTACCGCATGGCAAACGTGTGCGACCAACGGCTTTCATATCATCTTGACACTATTTTGCCTGCGTGCTGTAGAATTGACGACCTAATCAAGCCAGCTCTGCAGGCGTCGTTTTTTTGACATTTCTTGTTCGTCAAAAAGCCGCATGTACTCGCGTGCGGCCTCTCCTCGAATCAGCTTCGATATCGAATTCAGAGTCATTGTTTTGACGAAAAGTATTCCGTTGTTGGCTATTCCCGGGTTGGATGCCGAGCATAGTCAGTTCCATGAGCACGGCCTGTATTGGTTGGCCTGTGACACCACAGAAGACGCCGCTACACTCTGCCGCCAGATCCTCGAGGCCATGCCTGAACAAGGCCGGGCATCGTTACTGGGCGATGCGCGAGCGTTACATCAGATTCTTGGCGGGCTCGCCGCGACTTGCGGGCCGGCTGAGCTGGCATTGTACGAGGCTGACGTACGGGCCATCCTGCACCTCGAGCGTGACCTGCCTCGAATAGACCTTCCTGGCCGCGTGCTGGTGGCGCTGGTGCCCACCGCTGCCTGGGACAATAGCAAAGTCGAGCGCTGGTGCCAGGCGCTGCGCCGTTCGGCAATCGCTGCCCAAGCGCTGATATTGGTGGTCAGTGAAGGGCAGAGCGCTTCGCTGGTGGAGCGTCTGCGCGCATTCAACCAGTCAATCGATGGGCTTGCCCAGCTTTACCGTGGCCAGGGCGGCGTTCGCTATTTGCAGCATTTCTGGAGCAACATGCTCGGCGTGGTGGGCACCCAGGACGTCGAGTTGGCACGTTACGACAGTGGTTTTGCGGTGGCCGGTCGCCCTCTGCCGTCGACCGACGTCGGCGGTGATGAACTGGTATGCCTGGCCCAGAGCCAAGTGCTTGAAGGCGCGCCGGCACTGTCCGAGCACTGGCAGGTTTTCGACAGCATGAGCGAGTTGGGTACCAAGGCGAGCCGTGCTGTGTCGGCAACCGTAATCTTTGCCATGGACGGTGGGCAGCGCCTTGATGTCCTGGCCCGGCAGCTTCATACCTTGCGGCAATTGCGTGGTAACGCACTGAAACTGGTGGTGCGCGAAATGGCACCTACCCTGCGTTATCAGGATGAGCAGTTACTGCTGGCTTGCGGTGCCAGCCAGATCGTCCCATTCGGCGCCAGTCTGTCGCGTTTCCTCACTATGGTCGACAGCATCCAGGGCTATGTATGGCGCCGCCACTTACCGGCTGATTTCGATGCCTTGCTAGCCCGCCTTCGACCGCTGCCCGTCTGCGGCCTGGTTGCACCCCGTGCTTTTGCCGAGGCCGTGCAGCAGATGTGGCACGGCCATCGTAACGGTGAAATCGTGCACCAGTTGCTGGTGTTGCGCCCTGTACCTGGCCTGAGCCCGCTGCAGGCGTGCTCGCGTACGCTGTTCCGCCGAGATGGCGATATTGCCTGCGTGGTCGGTGAGGTTCTTTTCCTGTTCCTGTTTGCCTGCCGCTCGGAAGGAGTCGAACAGGCGCTGGACCACATATTCCAATTGTCCTGGAAGGAACTCTTCATCAGCCAGGACCTGTTGGTAAGCGTCGACAGCCTGACGGCACCGGCTTTCCACGACGAAACCAAGCCTCAACCGCCGCTGGCTGCGTCGGTAACCTTCCCATCTGCGCAAAAGAGGGCTGCTCTGGCCCCTCGAGAGATCAAGCTGCAACAGGGGAGGACGGCATGAACTTTGCTCAATTGCTGCAGGTGATCGGCATCAGTGCGCTGGTCACCCTGGTCCTGGTGCTGTTCGTTGTACGCATACGTGCCGTGGTGCAGGGCTGGCTCAACCGCCATTTGCATCCCCGTTACCTGAAGCCGGTTGGCGTACGCCGCCGCGTAGTGCATCAGGACTCTGATCATGAATAATCCGACCGATACCGTACCTCTGGCAGCCCGTTGGCGGGGTCTGGGCGCCTGGAACTTCTATTTCCTGGCCAAGTTCCTCTTGGTAGCAGTCGGCATGTTGGACTTTCAGGCCCTGCCGAACCTGCTGTTCGCAGCGTTTCTTCTGGTGCCCTTGCCAGGAAGATGGTTGCGAGTCGGTCGTCAGGTCGTGGCGGTTCCGCTGGGCGTCGCCCTGTTCTACCACGACACGTGGCTGCCGCCATTCCGTCGCCTGCTGGAACAGCCAGGCGTCCTCGACTTTTCATGGGATTACTTGCTGGAGCTGATGGCCAGGTTCATAAACTGGAACCTGATGGGCGCCCTGGTGTTGCTGCTGGTGGGGTATCTGTTCCTGCGTCACTGGCTGCGCCTGAGCACCCTGAGCCTTGTAGGTCTGGCGTGGCTGGCGGTCGGTGGGCTACCGGCACTGAGCCCCGTTGGCAGCCAGCAGGTTGTGGCCAGCTCAGCCGCTACTGCACCTACCGCAGCGGTAGCCGACAACGCGACCCTAAATGCCTGGCTTGAGCGCTTCTTTGCCAGCGAACGCGAACGGGTGACCGCGTTTCCTGCGGTGAAGCAGGACGAGCAGCCCTTCGACTTGCTGGTAATCAATGTGTGCTCGCTGGCCTGGGACGACCTGACAGCAGTAGGCCTGCACGAGAATGCGCTGTTCTCGCGCATGGACGTGATTTTCGATCAGTTCAATTCGGCCACGTCGTACAGCGGGCCTGCCGCAATCCGAATGCTAAGGGCAAGTTGTGGTCAGTCGTCCCATTCTGGTCTGTATCAGCCGGCCCCCGAGCAGTGTCTGCTGTTCGAGAACCTGGCCAAGCTCGGTTTCCAGAGCCAGACCCTGCTCAACCATAGCGGGCGGTTCGATAACTTCATTGGCGACATCACCAGCCAGCACATGCCTCAGCCGGGCTTGAGCATCACCGATTTCCCTAGAGCGCTTGTCAGCTTTGACGGCTCGCCAATTGCCGGCGATCTGGATGTGTTGCAAGGGTGGTGGAGCAAGCGCAGGAGCTCGGACGCTCAGCATGTTTCGCTGTTTTACAACACCATCAGCCTGCATGACGGCAACCGTATCGTCACCGCTGACGGTGGCACACGCGCCGCCGACTATGCCACACGGACCAACCGCCTGTTCGGGGACTTGGGCAAGTTCCTCGACGAACTTGAAGGCAGCGGCCGTCGCGTGGTCGTAGCCATCGTTCCCGAACACGGCGCGGCCCTGCATGGCGACCGTATGCAGTTGTCCGGCATGCGTGAAATTCCTACACCTTCGATTACCCACGTGCCGGTCGGCCTCAAGTTCATCGGCATGGGCCAGCACGCTCGGGCGGAGCCCCTGAAGGTGGCATCGCCTACCAGCTTCCTTGCGTTGTCTGAACTGGTTTCTCGTGTATATGCAGGCCTGGGTGCTGGGCAGACGCTCGACCTGCCCAGCCTGCTGACCGACTTGCCGACCACTGAACGTGTATCAGAAACCTCTGGTGCCCAAGTCATCGACTTCCAGGGACGCACCTACATGCGTCTGCAAGGGCAGCCGGATTGGCAGCCTGTTCCCAAGGAAAACCCATGAAAACTGGCAAGGCTGACCCATCCGACCGCAGTGACGATATTGCCCAGCTCCGTCAGCACCTGGACATGCCTGCCTTGAGCTATCAGGACATCTCCATGATGGTCGGCGTGCAACAGGCTCTGCAGCGCTGGCCACTACTGGGCGAAAGCTGCATGGCCCGGGCCGAGGAAACCGTCCCCGCTCGCGCAGTGCCTGAGGCCCAGACGCCATGATCAGCCTGGCATTGCACGGATTGCGGGGTGGCTTGGGGCGTAGTGCGTTATTGGCCGCCCTGGGTTTCGCTTTACGTGAACTGGGTGAGCGGGTACTGCTGATCGATCTTTGTCCGGACAACCTGTTGGGGCTGCACTTCAATTTGCCCCTCGATCAGCGTAATGGCTGGGCGCGTGCGCAGGTACAAGGTCGGCCGTTCGGTGAGCCTGTGTACGAAGTGCTCGAGGGGTTGTGCCTGATGCCTTTTGGTGAGGTTGATCAAGGTCGGCTCAACGCCCTGGGTGACTGGCACACGCCCGAACTTTGGCGCCCTCGGCAAGCTGAACTGGCCGAGCATTTCGATTGGCTGCTATTGGACCTTCCCTATCCTGTCGGTGCCCAAAGCACTCGGGCCTTTGAAAGCGATATGCAGATACTGGTGGCAGAGGCGGAAATGACCAGCCATGTCTTGCTCGGTCGTCAGCAGGTCGAACAGTACGACCTCATGCTGATCAACCGTTTCGATCCTGCCAGCAGCCTGCAAAACGATGTGCTGATGGTGTGGCGTGATCAGTTCCGTAACCAGTTGCCGATGCAGTTGGTGCACCGCGACGAGGCCTTTGCCGAGGCATTTGCCTGCAAGGCGCCAGTGGGCCATTACGCGCCGCAGAGCCTGGCTTCCCGAGATGTGCAGAGCCTGGCGGTGCGTTGCCTGGCAAGGCGGCAAGCGTGAACGTGACTCCGCTTTCGGCCTACAGCTACTTTACCGCCCGGGGCACTCATCGTCCGGTCGCGATGTTGTTTACGCTGTGCGTGTGGCTGGCATTCCTGTTACTGCGCCTAGAGTCGCCGGCCTGGCAAGCGCTTTTGGCTGAGCGCCAGCGATTGTTCCCGCAATTTGTTGATAAGCGTCCAACGCTGGGCGACCCGCTACGTCTGCTGATCCAGTGCATCTGGCTGCTGCTGCGACGTGAGCCGCAGCCGGCCAGGCTGGGCAGGCTGGCGAGCGTCTGGTCTGCTATGACAAGCCCACTACGCTGGGCATGGCAGGTGTTGCGCCAATACCGAGCCCGGTTGGCCGAAACCATGCGCCAGGTACCGATACGCTTTCGCGACAGCAGTCTGCAACGCAGTGCCGCTTCGCGCTTGCGTGGGCTAAGCGTATTTGGCCGACGGCTGTTTTATACCGTGCTCACCTCGTGCGCTGTACTTCTTGCCGTGCTCTGCGTAACAGAACCGTTCGGTTATCTGGCGCAACTGGTGTTCATTTTCCTGCTGTGGGGCATCGCGATGCTGGTGCGCTACATGCCGGGTCGCTTCCCTACGCTGATGTTGATCGTGTTGTCGACGATCATTTCCTGTCGCTACCTGTGGTGGCGTTATAGCTCGACATTGAACTGGAACGACACCCTCGACCTGGTTTGCGGCGTCATCCTGCTTGCGGCGGAAACCTACTCCTGGTTCGTGCTGATCCTTGGCTACATCCAGACCTGCTGGCCGCTGCAACGCAAGCCGGCGAACCTTCCGGAAAACCCGAGCCGGTGGCCGACGGTCGACCTGATGATCCCCACCTACAACGAGGATCTGTCGGTGGTCCGTACCACCGTGCTGGCCGCCCTGGGCCTGGACTGGCCGCGGGATTGCCTGCGCATCTACATCCTTGACGATGGCCGGCGCGAGGCGTTTCGTGCCTTCGCCGACGAAGTGGGTGTAGGCTACATCGTGCGCCCGCACAACAACCACGCCAAGGCCGGCAACCTCAACCATGCGTTGGGTGTCACTGACAGCGAACTGATCGCAATTTTCGACTGCGATCATGTCCCGGTGCGTTCCTTCCTGCAGATGACGGTCGGCTGGTTCCTCAAAGACCCTAAGCTGGCGCTGGTACAGACCCCTCATCACTTCTTCTCGCCGGACCCCTTCGAACGCAATCTGGGGTCTTTCCGTCGCCGCCCCAACGAAGGCGAGTTGTTCTACGGGTTGATCCAGGACGGCAACGACATGTGGAACGCTGCCTTCTTCTGCGGTTCGTGTGCCGTGCTGCGCCGTACCGCGTTGGAAAGTATTGGCGGATTCGCCGTCGAAACGGTGACTGAAGATGCCCACACCGCGTTGCGCATGCACCGCCAAGGCTGGACCTCGGCCTACCTGAGTATCCCCCAGGCTGCGGGCCTGGCAACAGAGAGCCTGTCGGCGCACATCGGCCAACGCATTCGTTGGGCGCGTGGCATGGTGCAGATTTTCCGGACCGACAACCCCCTTTTCGGCCGGGGTCTCAGCTTGTTTCAGCGGGTTTGCTACGCCAACGCCATGCTGCACTTCCTGGCCGGCCTGCCACGGTTGATCTTCCTCACCGCGCCGCTGGCGTTCCTGTTGTTCCATGCCTACATCATCTATGCGCCTGCCTTGATGATCCTGCTCTACGTGCTGCCGCACATGATTCACGCCAGCCTCACCAACTCGCGCATGCAGGGCAAATACCGGCAAACGTTCTGGGGCGAGGTTTACGAGACCGTGCTGGCCTGGTACATCGCCCGTCCCACCACGGTTGCGTTATTTGCGCCGAAGAAAGGCACCTTCAATGTCACTGCAAAGGGTGGGTTGATGGAGCAAGGGCAGTTCGACTGGCGAATCGCCCAACCGTATCTGTTCCTCGCCGGGCTCAATGTGCTTGGGCTCGGCTTTGCCGTCTGGCGGCTGATCAATGGGCCGGTAGCCGAAATAGGCACGGTGATCGTCAGTTCACTGTGGGTGATCTACAACCTGCTGATCCTCGGCGCAGCCTGCGCGGTAGCAGCCGAAGTGCGCCAGGTGCGCCGTGCGCATCGCGTACAGATGCACCTGCCGGCTGCACTGCTGCTGGAAAGTGGGCACGGTTATCCATGCACACTGGTCGATTACTCCGATGGCGGTATCGGCCTGCAGCTGGGTGAAGGCGTGTCGCCCGCCCCCGGGGAGCGTGTACGCCTGCTGCTCAGCCGTGGCCAACGTGAATTCGCCTTCAATGCACGGGTAACCCGCATCGTCGGTCGGCATGCAGGCCTGACCTTCGAAGGCCTCAGCCAACAGCAGCAGATCGACCTGGTGCATTGCACCTTTGCCCGCGCTGATGCCTGGCTGGGGTGGCAGGACAAACATGAGGTCGACCGCCCGCTACGCAGCCTGGTCGACGTGCTCAAACTCGGCGGCGTCGGCTATATGCGCTTGATCGAGCACGCACCAGGCTGGCTTCGCGAACGGTTGCAGCCGGCGCTTGATCTGGCGCGCTGGCTGGGCAGCTACATGCCCCGCACTCCGCGACCTACTCCATCCACGAACCTTCTTGACCGAGACGCATGATGACTCGTTATCCCGCGCGCACCTGGAGTCTGGCGATGGCACTGCTTGCCTCCCTGTTCCAGCATGCAGCCGTCGCCGATGTAGCCCCGCTTGCCCCGTCGGCCGAGCCACTGGTGCCCAGTTGGCCCGTGACCCGGACTTTCGAACAGCTTGGCCAAGCGTCCGATAGCCTGCTGCTTGGGGTACGCAACAGTGAGAACGTAGAGTTCGGCTTGCGCAGAGATCGCCTGGCGACCGAAGCCGTTCTGCAATTGGACTACACCCCTTCGCCGGCCTTGCTGCCAAACCTTTCCCACCTGCGCGTGTACCTCAACGATGAGTTGATGGGTGTGGTGCCGGTGGAAAAGGATCAGCTCGGTCAGCGTGTGCGGCGGCAGTTGCCTTTGGACCCGAAGCTGATCAGCGATTTCAACAGGGTCCGCCTGGAGTTCGTCGGGCACTACACCGATATCTGTGAAGACCCGGCGCACAGCGGCCTGTGGCTGAGTCTCAACCGCAAGAGCCAGGTCCAGCTCCGTCAGCAACCGCTGGCCCTGGAAAATGACCTGGCCTATTTCCCGCTGCCGTTCTTCGATCCGCGTGATACCGGCAAACTTGAGCTGCCGGTCGTTTTCGCTGACGCGCCGACCCTTGGCGAGCAGCGCGCGGCTGCCATTCTCTCGTCCTATTTCGGTAGCAAGGCGGGTTGGCGCAAAGCGAGCTTCCCGGTGTCGTTCAACAGCCTGCCAAATAGCGGCGACAAGCCTACGCCGGCCATCGTCTTCGCCACCAACGAGCGTCGCCCGTCATTCCTTGCCGACCTGGAAAAGTTCCCGAAGGTCGACGGCCCGGTGGTGCAGTTGATCAATCACCCTACCGATCGCTGGAGCAAATTGCTGCTGGTGCTCGGTCGCAATGACGAGGACCTGGTCAAGGCCGCGTCGGCGCTGGCTGTTGGCAGTGACCTGTTCCGCGGGCCGCAGGTCAAAGTCGAACAGATGACCACCTTACAGCCGCGCAAGCCCTACGATGCGCCTAACTGGACGCGTACTGACCGGCCGGTGCGTTTCTCAGAGTTGCTCGATTACCCCGAGCAGCTTCAGGTAAGCGGCCTGCAGCCGCGACCGATCACTCTCGATGTTAACTTGCCCCCGGATCTGTTCGTCTGGCGCAACCAGGGTATTCCGCTGCAGACCCTTTACCGCTACACCCCACCGGCAGTCACAGACGAGTCGCGCCTGAGCATCAGCGTCAATGATCAATACATCACCAGCATGCCGCTGGTGGGTAACGACCGCCGCGGTGGCACGCTCGAAGAAATGCGTTTGAATGTGCTGTCCACCGACAGCACAGCGTTGACCGAACAGGCTCTAGTGCCCGCCCTGAAAATCGGTGCACGCAATCGACTGCGTTTTGATTTCAGCTTCGCCAGCACACTGGGCAGCGCCCAGCGCGACCATTGCCAGACGTCCCTGCCGGTGGATGTGCGGGCCGCTATCGACGAAAACTCGACCATCGACCTGTCCGGCTATCACCATTACATGGCCATGCCTGATCTGCGTGCCTTCGCCCGAAGCGGCTTCCCTTACAGCCGTATGGCCGATCTGTCCGACACTGTGATCGTGGTACCGGGCACGCCGACGCAGATGCAGGTCGGTACGCTGCTGGACGTGGTCGCCAGCCTGGCCGGGCAAATCGGTTACCCAGCCCTGAATGTGCGCCTGACCGACAACTGGAAGCAAGCTGCGGACGCTGATGCCGACTTGCTCTTGATCGGCAGCCTGCCTGAAGGCCTGCACGATGCCCCGGACCTAGGGTTGTTGCTCAATCGACAGCGTGACTGGATGGTACAGGGCAAGGCACTGGAGTCGCCGGGCAGTCAGCGCTTCAATTCCGCCTCGGTGGCCGCCAACAGTCGCGTCACGGTCAGCGCACAGGCGCCGATTGCCGCCATCACGGGCCTGAAGTCGCCATTCCACGAGCAGCGTAGCGTCGTCGCTCTGCTGGCCAGTTCCGATGCCGAGTACGCATTGCTGCGCGATGTGCTGGCGGACTCCGGCAAGCTGGAAGCGGTGGCCGGCTCCGTCGCCTTGGTGCGCAGCAGCGGCGTCAGTAGCCAGTTCGTCGGTGAGCATTACTTTGTCGGCCAACTGCCATGGTGGTTGCTGTTGTGGTTCCACCTTTCCGATTACCCCGCGCTGATCGCGGTGCTTGCCACCGTGAGCGTATTGCTTTTCGCCTTCCTGTTGTGGCGTGCGCTGCGTTGGGCAGGGCGTCGTCGCCTGGGTGAGGCCGATTGAACATGCGCCAGCTGTTGGCATTGTTGGTGGCATTGTGCATGCCCGCTGTTACGGCCGCTTCGCCAGCGTGCCCGTGGCCGGCGTGGGAGCGATTCAAGGCCCGACAGATCAGTGAGGACGGGCGGGTGATCGATCGCAGTGATGAGCGACTGGTTACTACGTCCGAGGGGCAGAGTTATGCGCTGTTCTTCGCTTTGGTCGGTAATGACCGCGATGGCTTCGCGAAGTTACTGCACTGGACCAGCAACAACCTGGCCCAAGGGGACCTTTCACGCCATCTTCCGGCGTGGCAGTGGGGGCGCAGCCAGCAGCAATGGAAGGTGCTGGACAGCAACAACGCCAGTGACGCTGATGCCTGGATCGCCTATAGCCTGCTCGAAGCCGGGCGGCTGTGGGACGAGCCAGGCTATGCCCGGTTGGGCCAGCAGATGCTCTGGCGCATTGCCGCCCAGACCGTACGCAAGTTGCCTGGCCTGGGCGTGATGCTGCTGCCCGGTGACTACGGCTTTGAAGACAGTCGCGGTTGGCGGCTTAACCCAAGCTACCTGCCACCCCAGTTGTTTGACCGCTTCGCCCTGGTAGACCCTTTGTGGGCCGAGATGGCAGGCAATGTCCGCCGCCTCTGGTTACAGGCGTCGCCTAAGGGCTTCGCTCCGGACTGGTTGTTGTGGACACCTGCAGCCGGCATCGAAGGCGACCCTGAGCATGGCAGTGCCGGTGACTATGACGCCATCCGCGTATACCTGTGGCTGGGCATGCTGGCCCGTGGGGCGGCGCTGCGCGATGAGTTGCTGCGTCACTTTGCACCGATGGTCGAGCTGACCACGCGTGGCGGCCAGCCGCCGGAAAGCGTCGATGCTCGCACCGGTAAAGCAATCGGTCATGGCCCCATAGGCTTCTCTGCGGCACTTTTACCGCTTCTGGCCAGTACTGTTGACGGTCATGGCGCCCTTGAGGTGCAACGTAAAAAGCTGCGCGACCAACCCGTCGAGGCGCAGGGGTATTACGACCACGTGCTGTCCATGTTCGGCCGAGGTTGGGATGAGGACCGTTATCGCTTCGACAACGATGGCCGTCTGCTGCCTGCCTGGAGTGCACCATGTTCCGAATGATCGGCGTGCTGACGCTGGCTGCACTCTCTTGCGCTGTGGCTGCGCAACCCAAGGATCGTGATGGGCAGCGCCAATGGCTGCTCGAGCAGGTGCGCATCGGCGAGGCGTTGCACCGTGACGACCTGATCCACAACGCGCTGGCCAGGCTGCGGCTGCTGGAGCCACGCAACCCCGATGCCTTGCTGGCGGCCTTGAGCCTGGCCCTGCGTGAGCAGAAGCCTCAGGAAGCCGAGCAGCTGCGCGCACGAATCGCCGAAGTCGCGCCGGGCAGCCTTCAGGACCGACAAGCCCGACGTCTGCTGCAACTGCAACAACCAGAGATGGCGCAGCGTCTGCAACAAGCTCGTCTTCTGGCGGTAACCGGGCGCTACGACGAGGCACTGTTGGCCTATGACCAACTGTTCGCCGGCGAGCCGCCCAGCCTGGACATGGCACTGGACTATTGGCGGGTGCGGGGCAATCTGGCCGGACAGCGCCCGGAAGCAGTCCGGCAGTTACAGCAGCTCGATAGCCAGTACCCAGGCAACGCAGGCCTGCGCCAGACGTTGGCCAGCTGGTTGTTCAGCGAAGGGCGCGACAGCGAGGCCCTGGCTGTGCTCGATCAGTTGTCGCGTGACCCCACGGCACGCGATGCCGCGGCGCAGCGCGAGTTCGACTATCTGTCCGAGCAACCGGTAAGTGCCAGCAGCGTTGCTGCCTGGCAGGCCTTCGCACAGCGCTATCCCGCTTCGCCACTGCTGCCGCTGGCCGGCGAAAACCTCAAGCAGCAGCGTACCCTGGTCGCCGACCCTGCCTGGCAGGCGGGGCAACGCGGCAAGGCGTTGCTGGAACAGGGGAGCAATGTCCAGGCCGAGGCGCAGCTGCGTCTTGCCCTGCGTCGCTATGCAAATGATGCCAGCCTGCACGGTGCGCTTGGCGTTGCGCTGATGCGCCAGCGCCGTTATGCGCAAGCGAACGAATCTTTTCATCAGGCCGTTGCCATTGAGCAGAGCACCCGCCTGATGAGCAAATGGAAAGACCTCCAAGCCTCCAGCCAGTATTGGGGGATGCTGCAAAAAGCCGACAGCGCGCTGGAGAAGCAGGACCTGCGCGTCGCTCGCTCGCTTTACCAGCAGGCGCGCCAGCAGCGCCCCGAAGATGAGTTCGCCTTGCTCGGGCTGGCCGATGTGTCGTTTGCCGAAGGCGACATGGCTGGCGCCGAACGGCAGTACCTGCAAGTGCGGCGCATGTTGCCCGACAATGAAAGCGCAGTGCGCGGCTTGATGCGGATATACCAGGCGCAATCGACAGACAAGGCGCAAGCGTATCTGGACAGCTTGCCAGCAGCTCAGCAGGCTCAATTCGCCAGCCTGCGCCGCAGCCTGCAGCTCGGTCGCCTGCGTGAGCAGGGTGACGCTGCGTTGCAACGCGAGGATTGGGCCACCGCCAGCCGCGTTCTGGAGCAGGCTGCCGAACTGGCCCCCGATGAGCCATGGCTGGTCTATCAGCTGGCCAGCAGCCTGCGCCGACAGGGGCGTAACGCCGAGGCAGATGCCGCGTTCGCCAACGTGCTGAAAAGCCAGCCAGCGGACCCGGCCACGCGCTATGCCCATGGCCTGTATCTGGAGTCCAGTGACCGTGATCTTCTGGCCTTGGACACCTTGCGTGCCGTGCCCGAAGGCGCCTGGACCGACGACATGCGCACCTTGGACAAGCGCGTGCGTCGGCGCATGACCTTGGCTCAGGCTCAGCGCCTGCAGGAGCAGGGCCGTACGGCTGAGGCAACAGCGGTACTGGAAGCCGGCCTGGCCCATGGCGAGGGAGATCCCGACGACCTCTTGTTGATGGCGGACTGGGCGGCAGAGCGGGGCGATAGCAGCAAGGCGCGTGGTTACTATCAGCGGGTGCTTGAGGTCCAACCCCAGCGTCCCGAGGCCCGGCTCGGCATCATGCAAAGCTGGATTGCCGAAGGCGACCTGGAGCGTGTGCGGCAGGCGCTGGCCGCACAACCGCTGCAACTGACGGATCAGCAGAGCGACGCGCAGCAGCGTCTGGCTGCAGTCTGGGTGGCGCTGGGGGAAAAGGACAAAGCGTCCAGGCTGCTTGACCATATTGCCTCGCAGCAGCCCCAGCCCGACCCCTTGCTACGCCGGGATGCTGCCCGGCTGGTGGCTGCCAATGACCCGCAGCGGGCGCTGGACCTTTACGCGGCGGCGATGGCCGATGCGCAGTTGCTCGACCGCTCGGCGCTGTCACCGCGTGATGACCGCGCAATGACACTGGCTAGCCGCGCCAATGACGCCGATGACTGGCTGCTGCGCAGCCTGCGCAGTGACGTCGATGAGTTGTATCGCCAGCGCAATACCAACGTGACCCTCATGCATGATTACGGTTGGCGCAAAAGCGACGGTACCCCAGGTATTTCCAGGTTGAGTACTCAGTCGACCCTGCTGCACGTCGACACCCCTTGGGACGACGGCAGGGCCTTCGCGCGCCTGGAGCGCATTGGCATGGATGCCGGCTCGTTCGACTTGAATGACGCAGGCCAACACAACGAAGATTTCGGCTCTTGCCAGTTCAGTCTTCGCGGAACCACTCAAGGCTGTTCAGGCGGTTCGCAACGTGCCAATGGCGGCGTTCTGGCTGCGGGCTGGCAGAATGCTCGTTGGGGCTTTGACCTGGGTACTACCCAAGGTTACGAGGTCAACAACTGGCTGGGTGGTGCAATCCTCAATGGTGACCTAGGGCAGGTCGGTTGGTCGCTGTCCGCCTCGCGCCGGCCAATGAGCAACTCGCTGCTTTCGTTTGGAGGCACTCGCGACCCCAACACGCATATCCGCTGGGGCGGTGTGACGGCTAACGGTACAACGCTTGGCTTGAGCTGGGACCAGGGCGGTGATCACGGCGTCTGGGCGAGCCTGGGCCACCACTGGCTGCGCGGTGAGAATGTCGCCGACAATCAGCGCACTCGCATCATGGCGGGTTACTACTACCGCGCGGTGGAAAAGGCGGACGAGCGCATGCGCGTTGGCCTGACACTGATGCGTTGGAATTATGACAAAGATCTGGGCGGCTACAGCCTTGGCCAAGGCGGGTATTACAGCCCGGAGCGCTACGAATCGATCGGTCTACCCGTCAGTTATGCCTGGCGCAACTACGATTGGTCGCTCCTGCTGGAAGGCTCAGTCAGTTGGTCCCGTGCACATAGCGGCAGCAACCGTCTTTACCCAGACTCCGGCGTCAATCGCATGCTGCTTGAGCATTTCAATGCTGTCTCGGACAGCAGTGATACCAACATCAATGAGATGACCGACGCCAGCGAAAGCACAGGGTTGGGTTATCGAGTGCGTGGAGCGTTGGAGCGGCGCCTGAATGATCGCTGGGCACTAGGTGGTGCTTTCGACTGGCAGCACAGTGATGACTATGCACCGAGCCATGCCGTGTTCTATGTGCGTTATATGTTCGAGCCATGGCGGGGCAACCTGGCGTTGCCTGTGACATCGTTGGAGCCCTATAGCGAGTGGCGTTGACGGGCGCGTGGCGCCCGCTCGGCGGCAGTGAGCTGGTTCATATGATTATTCGATAAAGGTATTTAAATTATCCCTTTTATGACTTTATAGTCGATCCCACTGCGTACCCGTCGACCAATCGATGCGCCGCACGACTTGAACCCACACGGCTAAACCCCGTGCGTTTCTGATCGTTGCGCGTCATCGAAGTCGCGCACTGCGTGGGAGTGAAAAATGTCCGCCGTCCCGAACGCCTTGTCGTCCAACCACAGCGCTCAGCCGCAAACCTTTGAAATCCGCCCGTTCTCGGGTGCCGTTGGCGCCGAGATCATCGGCCTGGACCTGGCAAAACCGGTCAACGCCGAGGACTTCAGCCTTATTCATCACGCCCACCTCGAGCACCACGTACTGGTGCTGCGCGACCAGCGCATCAGCCCTGAACAGCAGATCGCCTTCAGCCGCCGCTTCGGCCAACTGCAGATCCATGTGCTAAAGCAGTTTCTGCTCAAAGGCCACCCCGAGATCCTGATCGTCTCCAACATCATCGAGAACGGCCACAACATCGGCCTGGGCGATGCCGGCAAGTTCTGGCATTCGGACCTGTCATACAAGGCGCTCCCAAGCCTGGGTTCCATGCTGCACGCCCAGGAGTTGCCCAGCGAAGGTGGCGACACCCTGTTCGCCGACATGCACAAGGCCTGGGACGCGGTACCCCAAGCGCTGCGCAAGCAGGTCGAGGGCCGCAGTGCCGCGCACTCCTACACCGCCCGTTATGCCGAGACCAAGTTCGAAGGCAACTGGCGCCCGACCCTCAGCGCCGAGCAGCTTGCACAGGTGCAGGAAGTGATCCATCCGGTGGTACGAACCCATCCGGAAAACGGCCGCAAGGCACTGTTCGTCAGCGAAGGGTTCACTACCCGCATCGTCGGTCTGCCGGATGATGAAAGCCGCGACGTGCTGCAGCAGCTTTATGCCCTGAGCGTGCTCGAACAGAACATCTACCGCCACCAATGGCAGCCACACGATCTGGTGTTCTGGGACAACCGCTCGCTGATCCACCTCGCCACAGGCTGCCCGGCGCACCTGCGACGCAAACTTTTCCGTACCACCATCCAGGGCGATGCCCCGTTCTGACGACTGAGGAAACCATCATGCGCAAATCCATCAGCCGCCTGGCGGCAAGTATCTCCCTGGGTGCAAGCCTGGTCGTGGGCAGCCTTGCGGCCCCCACGGTGGCCCATGCCGAAGGCAAGATCCGCATTGCCGAGCAGTTCGGCATTGTCTATCTGCTGCTCAATGTGGTGCGTGATCAGCAACTGATTGAAAAGCACGGCAAGGAGCAGGGTATCGACATCGACGTCGACTGGGCCCAGCTATCCGGGGGTGCTGCGATCAACGACGCGCTGTTGTCCGGCGCGGTGGACATCGCCGGTGCCGGCGTTGGGCCGTTGCTGACGGTATGGGACCGCACCAAAGGCCGGCAGAACGTCAAGGCGGTGGCCTCGCTGGGCAACTTTCCGTACTACCTGGTCAGCAGCAACCCGAACGTGAAGACCATCGCCGACATTTCCGGCAAGGACCGCATTGCCGTGCCGGCCGTGGGCGTCTCGGTGCAATCGCGCTTCCTCCAGTACGCCGCTGCCCAGCAGTGGGGCGAGAAGGAATACAACCGCCTCGACAAGTACACCCTTGCCGTACCGCACCCAGATGCCACCGCTGCGTTGCTGGCTGGCGGCACCGAGCTCAACGGGCACTTCTCCAACCCGCCGTTCCAGGACCAGGCACTGGCCAACAAAGACGTGCACGTGGTGCTCAACAGCTATGACCTGCTCGGCCCCAACTCGCCGACCGTGCTGTTTGCCACCGAGAAATTCCGCAACGACAACCCCAAGACCTACAAGGCGTTCGTCGATGCCCTGGCCGAGGCTGCGGACTTTGCCCAGAAGGACAAGGCGGCGGCTGCCGATACCTATATCCGCGTCACCAAGGCCAAGATTGACCGCGATGTGCTGATCAAGCTGATCGACAACCCCCAGTACGAGTTCACCGTAACGCCGAAGAACACCTACAAGCTGGCCGAATTCCTCTACCGGGTAGGCGCCATCAAGCACAAGCCTGAGTCGTGGAAGGATTACTTCTTCCAGGATGAACGCCCACTGCAGGGGAGCTGACCGACCATGACCGCCCCATTGCCAGGCCACACGGCCAGCAACCTTAGCCGTGTGGCTACACCGCCGTTGCTCAAGGTGGATAACCTGAGCCTCGAATACCGTACCGCGCAGCGCGTGGTGCGGGCCACCCATCAGGTCAGCTTCGAAGTCGACCGTGCCGACCGTTTTGTCTTGCTGGGCCCCTCGGGGTGTGGCAAGTCCACGCTGCTCAAGGCCGTAGCCGGGTTCATCAGCCCACAGCAAGGGCAGATCCTGCTGCAGGGCCAGCCGGTCATCGGCCCTGGCCCCGATCGCATCGTGGTGTTCCAGGAGTTCGACCAGCTGCCGCCGTGGAAGACGGTGAAGCAGAACGTCATGTTCCCGCTGCTCGTTTCTGGCCAGCTCAAGCGCGCCGAGGCCGAAGACCGAGCGTTGCATTACCTGGACAAGGTTGGCCTGGCGGCTTTTGCCGACGCTTATCCGCATACCCTGTCGGGCGGCATGAAAGCGCGCGTGGCAATTGCTCGTGCACTGGCCACGCAACCGAAGATCCTGTTGATGGATGAGCCGTTCGCCGCACTCGATGCGCTTACCCGGCGCAAGATGCAGGAAGAGTTGCTGTTGCTGTGGGAGGAGGTGCGCTTCACCTTGTTGTTCGTCACCCATTCCATCGAGGAGGCGCTGGTAGTGGGTAACCGCATCCTGTTGCTGTCACCCCATCCGGGGCGGGTACGGGCCGAGGTGCACAGCCATCAGTACGACCTTGGCAGCCTCGGCGCCAGTGACTTTCAGGCCAGCGCCCGGCGCATCCATCGGCTGTTGTTCGACCAGGCCGATGCCCCCGAGCAGGCCGAATACCTGGGCTTCAACGACTTCCGCATTGCCTACTGACAGGAGCTTGAGCCATGACCACTACACCTGTACGTCAGGAATACGAGGTGCAGCTGGAGCCGCTGCTCAGTGTGCCTCTGGAACGCAACCTGCCGCTGGCCCAGCGCCTGTGGCAGCAAGGCTGGTTACGCAAGGCGGCGATCCTTGTGGTGATCGCAACACTGTGGGAGGCCATTGCCCGCTACCAGGGCAATGACCTGCTGCTACCGAGCTTTTTGCAGACTGCCGCGGCGCTGTGGGACGGCCTGCGCAGCGGCGAGCTGCCGGCCAAAGTCGGCGTGTCGCTGGTAATCCTGCTCAAGGGCTACCTGACGGGCATCGTCCTGGCATTCGGCCTTACCAGCCTTGCGGTATCGACCCAGCTTGGGCGCGATCTGCTGGGCACGCTGACCTCGATGTTCAACCCACTGCCGGCGATTGCCCTGCTGCCGCTGGCCCTGCTGTGGTTCGGGCTGGGTGATAACAGCCTGATCTTCGTGCTGGTGCACTCGGTGCTTTGGGCGCTGGCGCTGAATACCTACGCGGGTTTTCTTGGCGTTTCTGAAACCTTGCGCATGGCTGGGCGCAACTATGGCCTCAAAGGGCTGCGGCTGGTGCTGCACATCCTGGTGCCCGCGGCACTGCCGTCGATCCTGTCGGGGCTGAAGATCGGCTGGGCATTTGCCTGGCGCACGCTGATCGCCGCCGAGCTGGTGTTCGGCGCGAGCAGCGGCAAGGGCGGGCTGGGTTGGTACATCTTCCAGAACCGCAACGAGCTGTATACCGACAAGGTTTTTGCCGGGTTGGCGGTGGTGATCCTGATCGGGCTGCTGGTCGAGGGGTTGGTGTTCAATACCCTGGAACGGGTGACCGTGCGGCGCTGGGGGATGCAGCGCTGATCTGTAGCGGCCTAATTCTGGTACTGCGCAGCCGCATTGCTCAGGGTCTTGGCAATCTCACTGCGCAGTTCATCCGGCTGCTCCACCTTCACCCCGTCCCCCTGGCTCAACACCCACCAGCGTAACGCCCAGCCATCTTCCATCGTGGCCTGCAGCCGATGCCCGTGCTCCAGGGCAGTCAGCTGCATGTCTGCACTCAACGGCTGATCACGTAACTGTCGTGCCACCCTGTCGTTGACCCAGGCTTGCAGCGCCAGCCCACCACCTTGCTCCGGCTGGAGCGCCTCACCGCGCAAGTAGCCCTGCAGGTCGAAATTCCCGCGCAGCTCGCCCAAGGCATTCGCCGACCAGTGCCAGCCGAACGGAATGCTCTTGTCGTTGCGCTCCAGCGGGAAGATCAACGACAGCTCATTGAGGTCGCGTTCCACCGTGCGTTTGCTGACGGTGAAACCCACATCGCGCAGGCGCCACACCAGTTCTGCGCTGGTAATGCCCGGGGAACGGCTGGGTAGCTGGCGCAGCAGCGCCCACTGACGGCTGAGGGTGGCGCGGGTGGTGGCGAACGGCAAAAGGTAACGTCCTTGTCTAGGCTTGCCGCATCAGGATGGCGGCATTAGTGGGTCATGGCAATTAGCCACGATCCGTTCAGATCAAGGAACCGCCAATTGGTTGCCTGGCGCCGAATCGTTCGCGACAGGTTTTGACGTGACGTCGCGCAGAATCACGCCTCATCACAGCCGCAGTAAGGCCTGTGGGTCGTTCAATGAGGATGAACATGTCAGCTGTCAGCAATATCCACTCGCTGCTCGCCCGTCTTCTGCCTGAGCAGGTCATTCCCGCGCCGACCCCCGCTGGCAGGCGGCAGCGGCTGTTCGCCGGGGTGGGGTTGCCCAGCCAGCGGGCGCTGCTGGTCAACCGCCTGGACGAAGCGGCGGACCTGCAAGCGGTGTATGCCGACCTGCGCCATCAAGCGCTGGCCGGCCATGTGGCGGCGCTCAATGACCTGGGCTGGGTCTGGCTCAATGGCAAGTACTGGCGTGCCGACACCGTGCTGGCCGGGCACCTGCTGCGCATGGCGGCCATGCAGGGCAATGCCGCAGCCTGGTTCAACCTGGGGCAGCAGCACTACTTCGGCAAGGGTGTGGAGGTTTCCTACGTCCAGGCCGCAGAGTGCTATCGCCATGCCTTTGACCGGGGCATGCTCGATGCAGCCGCCGCACTCGGCGATTTGTACGAGGAAGAAGTGTGCGATGCGCAACTGGGCTGGCAGGTCGATCTGGCTCAGGCTTACCAGTGGTTTCTTCGTGGGGCCGAACGGGGCGAGGTGCGTTGCCGCTTCGAGGTGGGCTACCGTTTGTTGCATGGCCTGAGTGTGGACGCTGATATCAAGGCCGGGCTGTACTGGCTGGAGCTGGCGGCAGCGACCGGGGTCATGCAGGCGGCCGAGGAGCTGGCAGTGCATTTCAGCCGTTGCGATGCGGCGCGCTATCTGGATTGGCGGGATCGGGCAGTGCAGATGGGCAGTACATTGGCGCTGGCGATGAAGTTGGAGGACCAGGTTCAGCCTCAATGAACAACAATTCATGTATTCCCCCCGTCGCCCCCGGTTGACGACAGGGGGAGGGCCAGGCGTATATTGATAGTTAGCAAACTATGAATATCCTTGGTTCTTTACATGACGCTTGACTCACTGCGCCTGCAAGTCAGCACCGGCATGGTCGTTGCCGCCCGCCATTGGCGGCGCATTTGCCATACGGCCCTGACCAGCTACGGCATTTCCGAGGCCTGCGCCGCACCCTTGCTGATGATCGTGCGCCTGGGCGATGGCGTGCACCAGGTAGCCGTGGCTCAGGCCGCTGGCCTGGAAAGCCCGTCGCTTGTGCGCCTGCTTGACCAGCTGTGCAAGGCTGGCCTGGTATGCCGCAGCGAGGATCCGCTGGACCGCCGTGCCAAGGCCCTGAGCCTGACAGCCGAGGGCCGTGCCTTGGCCGAAGCCATCGAAGCCGAACTGGTGCGCGTACGCCACGAAGTGCTGCAGGGTATCGATGAGGCCGACCTGCATGCCGCCTTGCGCGTGCTCCGCGCCTTCGAGGCAGCAGGCCTTGGAAGCACTGGCGGGGTGGCATGAACGGTTTCTTCAGTTCGGTACCGCCGGCCCGCGACTGGTTCTATGGTGTGCGTACCTTTGCCGCGTCGATGATCGCGCTGTACATCGCACTGCTCATGCAGCTGCCGCGCCCCTACTGGGCGATGGCAACCGTCTACATCGTTTCCAGCCCATTCGTTGGGCCTACCAGCTCCAAGGCCCTGTATCGGGCCCTTGGCACGCTGCTCGGCGCTGGCGGGGCAATCTTCCTGGTGCCGCCGCTGGTGCAGTCGCCGTTGTTGCTGACCGTCGCGATCGCCCTGTGGACTGGCACATTGCTGTACCTCTCGCTGAACCTGCGCACCGCGAACAACTACGTGCTGATGCTGGCCGGCTATACGCTGCCAATGATCGCCCTGGCGGTGGTCGACAACCCGCTGGCAGTGTTCGACGTTGCTTCATCACGTGCCCAGGAAATCTGCCTGGGGATTGTCTGCGCAGCCGTGGTCGGCGCGATTTTCTGGCCACGACGCCTGGCGCCCGTGGTGGTTGGCGCGACCGGAAGCTGGTTCAGTGAAGCGATCCGCTACAGCGATACCTACCTCGCCCGTGATGTTGCTGCGGACAAAGTGGGTGGCATGCGTGGTGCCATGGTTGCCACCTTCAACTCGCTGGAGTTGATGATTGGCCAGCTCGGCCACGAGGGTGCAGGCCCGCATACCTTGAAGAACGCCCGCGAGCTGCGCGGGCGCATGATCCATCTGCTGCCGGTGATCGACGCCCTTGACGACGCCCTGGTGGCGCTCGAAGGCCGCGCCCCGGCGCAGTTCGCCCAGCTGCAACCAGTGCTCGCCGCCGCCCGCGAATGGCTCGAGGGTACAGCACAAAGCGCCTCGGTAGCTCGCTGGACTGCCCTGCACGAACAGATCGACCGCCTGCAGCCCGGCGCCGCCGCGCTCGACCAGCGCGCCGAATTGTTGCTGTCCAATGCGCTTTACCGGCTGACCGAATGGGCCGACCTGTGGCAGGACTGCTGTACCTTGCAGCACGCCTTGCGCACGGATGACCCCAAGCCCTGGCGCGCGGTCTACCGCCACTGGCGCCTGGGCCGCCTGACACCGTTCTTCGACCGTGGCTTGATGCTTTATTCGGTGGTTTCCACCGTGCTGGCAATCATCGTCGCCTGCGGCCTGTGGATCGGCCTGGGCTGGAACGACGGCGCCAGCGCGGTGATCCTCGCCGCCGTGTCGTGCAGCTTCTTCGCCGCCATGGACGACCCGGCACCGCAGATCTACCGGTTCTTCTTCTGGACGTTGATGTCGGTCATCTTCTCCAGCCTGTACCTGTTCCTGGTGCTGCCCAACCTGCACGATTTCCCGATGCTGGTGCTGGCCTTCGCGGTGCCGTTCATCTGCGTCGGCACCCTGACCGTGCAGCCACGCTTCTACCTGGGCACCTTGCTGACCATCGTCAACACCTCGACCTTCATCAGTATCCAGGGCGCCTACGACGCCGATTTCTTCACCTTCCTCAACTCCAACCTGGCAGGCCCTGCAGGGCTTCTGTTCGCATTCATCTGGACCCTGGTGATGCGCCCGTTCGGTGTGGAACTGGCCGCCAAACGCATGACTCGCTTCGCCTGGCGGGACATCGTCGAGATGACTGCCCCGGCGACCCTGGCCGAACGTCGCCAGCTCGGCGTGCAGATGCTCGACCGCCTGATGCAGCACCTGCCGCGGCTGTCGCAGACCGGCCAGGACAGTGGCGCAGCCCTGCGCGACCTGCGCGTGGGCCTGAACCTGCTCGACCTGCTGGCCTACCTGCCGCGTGCAGGCACCCAGGCCCGCGAGCGCCTGCAAACGGTGATCGAGGAAGTGGGCGGCCACTACGCTGCCTGCCTGCGTGCCGGTCAGCGCCTGCATGCCCCTGCGGCGCTGCTGCGCAACATGGAGCGGGCACGCCTGGCGCTGAACCTGGATGAACTGTACGAACGTGGCGATGCCCGCACGCACCTGCTGCATGCCCTGAGCGGCCTGCGCCTGGCATTGCTGCCGGGTGTCGAGGTGATGCTCGAGCCTGCCGAACAACCGCAACTGCCCCCCGGGCTCGACGGAGCGCCCCTGTGATCGGTGAACTGGATATCAGCGGGGTGTTCCTGCCCACGCTGCTGGTGATGATGGTCTGCACCTACCTGCTGTTTCTCGGGGTGCACGCGGTGCTGGTGCGCCTGCACTTCTACCGCCTGGTCTGGCACCGGGCGTTGTTCAACGTTGCTTTGTATGCCGTGCTGCTTGGCGCGGTGGACCATTTTTGCCGAAGCCTGATGCTGCCATGAAAAAACCTTTGCTGACCCTGGGCCGTGTGGTCCTGACCTTGCTGGTAGTGACCTTCGCCGCCGTGCTCGTGTGGCAGATGGTGGTGTACTACATGTTCGCCCCCTGGACCCGCGACGGCCACATCCGCGCCGACGTGATCCAGATCGCCCCGGATGTTTCCGGGTTGATCCAGAAAGTCGAAGTGCGTGACAACCAGACCGTCAAGCGCGGCGACGTGCTGTTCACCATCGACCAGGACCGCTTCACCCTGGCGCTGCGCCAGGCCAAGGCGACCCTTGGCGAACGCCAGGAAACCCTGGCCCAGGCCTCTCGCGAAACGCAGCGCAACCGCAAGCTGGGCAACCTGGTGGCGGCCGAGCAACTGGAAGAAAGCCAGTCCCGCGAGGCCCGTGCCCGTTCGGCGGTGAGCGAGGCCCAAGTGGCGGTCGACACCGCCCAGCTCAACCTGGACCGTTCGGTGGTGCGCAGCCCGGTGGACGGTTACCTCAACGACCGCGCGCCGCGTAACCACGAATTCGTCACGGCCGGCCGCCCCGTGCTTTCGGTCGTCGACAGTGCTTCGTATCACGTCGATGGCTATTTCGAAGAGACCAAATTGGGCGGCATCCACATTGGCGATGCCGTGGACATCCGCGTAATGGGCGACAACACTCGCCTGCGTGGCCATGTGCAGAGCTTTGCCGCCGGTATCGAGGACCGCGATCGCAGCAGCGGCAGCAACCTGCTGCCCAACGTCAACCCGGCGTTCAGCTGGGTGCGCCTGGCCCAGCGGATCCCGGTGCGCATCGCCTTCGATGAAGTGCCGCAAGACTTCCGCATGATCGCCGGGCGTACCGCCACGGTGTCGATCATCGAGGGCCCGCGCCCATGAAACAGCTGATCCTGGCTGGCTTGTGCCTGTCTCTTGGGGCCTGCATGATGGTAGGCCCGGACTATGAAGTGCCCAAGGACGCGGCAGTGCAGCGCAGCGACCTCAATGGGCCGCTGCGCCAGGATGCTGCCAGCGTCGTGTCGGCGCCGGTACCCGAGGACTGGTGGCAGCTGTATCAGGATCAACGCCTCAATGAGCTGGTACGCCAGGCGTTGAGTGCCAACACCGAACTGCGCGTGGCTGCGGCCAACATTGCCAAGGCCCGTGCCCAGGTCGAGGTAGCCCAGTCCCAGGGTGGATTCAACGGTGGCATCAAAGCCGGAGCCCAGCGGTTGCAGGAGTCTGGCGAGGCATTTTTGCTGACCGAGAAGGTGCCAGTGGCCAACATCGGTGATGCGATCATCAGCGCTTCCTACCAGTTTGACCTCTGGGGTACCTTCAAGCGTGGCACCGAAGCGGCCAAAGCCAATGCCGACGCTGTGCAGGCGGCTGCCGATACCGCCCGCATCACGTTGGTGGCCGATGTGGTCAAGGCCTACACCCAGGTGTGTTCGGCCAACGAGGAATACCACATCGCCCGCGAGTCGCTCGATTTGCAGCAGCAGAGCGTACAGCTCAACCAGCGTCTGCGTGATGCTGGCCGGGGTGACGAAACCCAGGTCACTCGCTCGCAGACCCAGTTCAAATCGCTGCGCGCAGAGTTGCCGCGCTTCAAGGCCGAGCGTGAAACCGGCCTGTATACCTTGGCCGCGCTGCTGGCCAAGCCTGTGGAGCAACTGCCTGCCGGCACTGCCGAGTGTGCCGAGCTGCCACACCTGAACCAGCTGTTGCCGGTCGGTGATGGCGCCGCGCTGCTCAAGCGCCGCCCCGACGTGCGCCAGGCCGAACGCCAGTTGGCGGCATCTACAGCGAATATCGGCGTGGCCACGGGCGCCCTGTATCCGGACATCAGCATCGGCGCCCAGGTCGGTACCATCGGTATTCTCGAGAACCTGGGTGAGCCTGCGACCAACCGCTGGGGCTTCGGCCCGCAGATCAGCTGGAACATCCCCACCAACGGCACCCGTGCCCGCATTCGCATGGCTGAGGCTTCGACCCAGGCGGCGCTGGCGCATTTCGACGGCGTGGTGCTCAACGCCATTCGCGAAACCCAGACCCGCCTGGCCCAGTACAGCGCCTTGCTCGACCGGCGTGATGCGCTGGCCGAGGCGGAGAAATCGGCGAAAGAAGCGGCGGACCAGACGCACCGCTATTACCAGGCGGGGCGTGAGTCATTCCTGGCGGACTTGCAGGCGACACGGACCTACACGGACATGCGCGCGCAGCTGGCGGCGGCCAATAGCCAGGTGGCGATGGGGCAGATCGGTGTGTTCCTGGCGTTGGGCGGTGGGTGGAAGGATACCGCCAAGCCTTGAGGCCCCATCGCCGGCAAGCCGGCACCCACAGGAATTGCACTGTACCTGAGGGCAGCGCTTTACCTGTTGGAGCCAGGTGGCGATGTGGCCATGGCAGTCAAACCCAGATCGCGTCCCAATGCGGATAATCCCCCACCCGCTCAACCAGACCTGCGCGTTTGGGGTTCAAGACGATGTACCGCGCCACAGCCTGCACGTCCTCTTCTCGCCGCAACGCCTGGTCATGAAACCCCTTCTGCCAAAGCCTCCCATATCGCCCGAGATGACGGTTGATGGCACAGGTGCTGTGCGACTTCACCCGGCGCATCAACGTTTTCAGGCTCACCGGCCCCAGCTCGATCAACCAGTGGAAATGATCAGGCATTACAACCCAGGCTAAAGACCGCGCCGCACCTTCTGCCTCGGCCTGGCGTAGCTGGCTGACCAACAAGCGGGCCGAGTGAAACCCACCCAGTACAGGGGCCCTGTGCAATGTGGTGCTGGTGAGAAGGTACAACCGATGCCTTTCTGAGAACCGGCCAAGCCTTAGCTGATTTGAATGGGGACGATCCATGTTCCCTGCCTCCTGATGGTTCGCCTATCAGGCTAGTAGCGACGGTTTTATCAGGTTGGGCTCAATTGGTACCTGCTGTTTCCGCGGGGTGGCCAATCGCCGGCAAGCCCACAGGGAACGCGCAGTTCTTGAGGTCTGCACTGTACTTGTGGGAGATTCTATGGTTGTAAACAACGGTCTTTAGGCCGTTCTGCTTACGTATTCCT
>NZ_JBHFCS010000040.1:0-25459 GCF_044143025.1 Pseudomonas sp. TR47
GCAACGCTTTCGAACGTGCGGCCGTTGACCACGGCTTGTACCTTGGCTTGTTGCTTGGACTGGATAGGGTCGATGCCGTTGGCGAGTTGCTGTTTGAGCTCGAAGCGCTTGCGCCGAGCATCGGCCAGCCCCACTTCGGGGTAGCTGCCTAAAGAGGTGAGGCCTTCGCGGCCATCGGGTTTCACGTACCTGAGCCGCCAGCCTTTGCGGCCGTTGGGCTGTACGAGCAGGTAGAGGCCGTCGCCGTCGAAGAGTTTGTACTCGCGTTCGCGAGGTTTGGCTGTACGGCAGGCGGTGTCGCTGAGGGGGGGCGGTGGTCCTGGCCATAAGGGTACTTTCCAATATCGAATTGGTAGGTACCCTTAAATCTATCCTTATTCTCGCTGGTTGCCAGTGGAATCCGACAGAACGCCAAAACAAAAAAACCTGCCAGAAGGCAGGTTTTTCGGGGGTTCCAGCGATTTTGAAAGCCTTCGTTGGAACCTTGAATGGTGCCGGCACCAGGAATCGAACCCGGGACCTACTGATTACAAGTCAGTTGCTCTACCATCTGAGCTATACCGGCAATGGGGCGTCATTATAACGATCGGTTGGCGCCTGTAAACCACTTCCTTGCGATTGTTTGAAAATGACCTAAGTCACCGGCTTAAAAGGAGAAATTTCCTACCAGCCGCGGTGGATGGTGTTGACGTTGGGTTCGGTCTTGGCGGGGTTGAAGAACAGCTTGTCGTTGTCGCAACCACGCTTGCGGCAGGGGCTTTCTACGCGAAGGGGTAAGCCGTTGTCGCCGCCCAGCTGCATGCCGGGGGTGTTCCAGTCCAGGTTGCTGGTGTGCTGTGGCGTGGTGCCGCTGCCGTTGGAGCAGGCAGTCAGGGCCAGGGAGAGGGTCAGCAGGGCAAGGGATTTGGCGTGGGGCACGATGTCTAGGTCCGTTAGTCCATGTCGGTTCTGGCGCAACGCCAGACGATCGCGGGGCTGGCGGGGCAGCGCGCGACGTAGCTTTTTAATGATTTGGGGGACGGATCATACACCGTTGGGCCGGGCTCGCGGTGGATCGGCTTCGCATTGTGATGACTGTGCAGGCGTCTTCGCGGGTAAACCCGCCCCCAAAGTTGCGGTGGTGCTCTTTCGCTCGGAGCGCAGTTGTAAGGTATTTCTGAATCTGAAACCAAATGCTTCATGTTCGGTGGGTTTGGGAATTATCCTACGAGCGCTACCGAAGCTTCACTGTTGGCGGGGAAGTGCCCCAGGGATACCGTTCCTGGGTCGCCAATTCCTGGTGACCGGGTGTGAGAACCCGTTTGAATGTTTCGGCTGCTTTTTATGGTGACCGTGCACGGGCAGACCTCGGTCTGGCCGAGCTTCCTACATTCACTCGGTTTCTCACCCCGTGTTCGGTCGCCACCTCTTTTCTGTGAGAAGAATTGCGGTGGGGTTTCCTAAATGAATGTAGGGATCTCAAAAATGAAGAAAATCGTTCCAGACCCACCTCGTCCTCTCATCTCCACCCCGTACTTCACCATCCACAGCGATATCTCCCCACCCGACGCCATCGCCCACGCCGGCCAGCTTTTGCGTGTCGTAGTCGAAACCCTGGACGACCACTGCCGTGACCACGCAGGCGAGCCCGGCCTGAACCTGCTGGCAAACGCCAACCATGCGGCTTATTCGGCCTATGTGCTGATCCAGCATGCAAAGCGGCGTTTGGACGATGCGCAGGATGGGGAGTCGTTCACATGAGCCTTGAAACCAAGCCTCTCACCACAGCCGGTATCGAGACGTTCCTCGAAGTCGGCAACCCGCCCGTGGATCTCTTGCGCGTACAACCCGGCATTCCTGTGGATGACGCCTATGAACAGGTTTCGATATTGCTGGGCTACATCAAACACCTTGTGCGCGAAGGCGATATGGAGGATGACCACAAGCTACTGGGGGCCGCCGACTATCTCAGTGCGCTGGCCAAGGCACTGATGAACGATATCGAAATGGCGAAGAACAAGCTGCACTGAGTTGGAACGCACCTGTGGGGGCCGGGCAGCCGGCGCCCACAATCAGGCAGTGGCCGCACCAATCCAGCGCTGTTTGCCTAATCGAATTTTTGTTTATACACAAGAGGCATCAGCGCCGTGCGCGAAAGGCGTGCCGATACGCCGCACCGCTGGTCTTTGCGCAAAGGCCTGTTTTTACTGGGGTTGTAGCTGCGGCGGGAATAAGCCGAACATTTGAAATAGCGCTTGGATCCAACCATTCATCACAAGCTTGTTCACAGACTTATCCACAGGTTGTGCTGTGGCTAACGGTCGCGCTCGGCAAGCAACAGCAGGTTGCGTGGGGTGAGTGGATAATCGCAAAAGGTGCCCAGGCGTACGGCGTAGCCTTGCTCTTCAAGAAACAGTGCGCGCTCGAGCACCAGCCACATTTCCAGTGGCCTTCTGAACAGGTTGCGTACCCGTTCCAGGTTGCGCACCTGGGCAAGGCGCTGCCAGCCCTCTGCTTCCAAGGCATCCCAGTCGGGGTTGATGGTCAGTTCCAGCTCGCGCAGTTCGGCCAGGTCGCGGCAGTACTGCTCGAAAGGTTTGGCCAGCCAGGCAACCGGCAGCGACGGTGTGGGCAGGTATTCATCACGCTGGCGCTGGCGGCGCTGCAGCAGGTCGAAGCCCAGGCGCCTGGCCATGGAGCAGTCGCGCTGGTGGCGAACCCGGGCTCCGGCGGTCACGGTTTCGCTCAGCGGCAGGCCCAGGTCGAGGAGCGACAGCTGCAGCGCCGAGCGCTGCGCAGCTGTGGATAACGGCTGGTAGTGCTCGCCCTGGATGCGGTTGTAGCAGCAGGGCGCCACGGCGAGATGGCGGCAGCCTTGCTCACTGGCCACACGCAGCAAGTGCACATGCAGGTCGCCGCAGGCATGCAGGGCCACCACGCTCTTGTCGCTGCCGAGGTGGCGGCGGCTGCCCGCTGCCATGACGTCCTGGTGCACGTGGGTTGCCGGCAGCTGGTGGTGGTCACTCAGGGCTTGGCCGGCGCTGACCAGTTGGGCGTCGTACTCCAGGCAGGTCAGCTGCTGGCCGGGCTGCAGCAGGCGGCGGCCGAGGTAGCCTTTGCCTGAGCACCAGTCCAGCCAGTGGTGGGTCTGCGTGCGGAAGTTCAGGCGGCGGCTGAAGGCCTCGATCTGCTGCCACTTACGGCCCGGGACGTTGACGTCCAGGCGGTGTGCGGCGGGGGGCAGGCCGGTGTCGGGTAGCTCGCCCAGGGCGCTGAGCTGTTGGGCTTGCCGGGCAAGGTGTGGAAAAGGTGCGGGCACGCCCTGCGGGTCGAGGTTGGCTTCGGCATCGCTCAGGCTGCATTGGCGCAGGTGGGCGGACAGTGCGGGGTGTTCGGTTTCCCAGTCCAGGCGCAGGGTGGTGAAGGGCCTGGGTTTCCACAGCTGCTGGTGCTCGGTCAGGAACTGGTCGAGGGCCAGGAAGCGTTCGCGTAGTTGGTGGCTGTGGAGGAAAGGGGGCATGGGGCTTGGCACTGGTTGAGGTGAAGGGCCCCACCGCCATCAAGCCGGCTTGACGGCGGTGGGTTGCAGAGCAGCCCGTGGGGTTTTAACGCCCTTGGCAGGCATCCACCCGCAACCAGCGCTCCAGCAGCTTGAAGCCTTGCACCAGTACGAACGAGATCACCAGGTAGAACACCCCGGCAGCGAAGAAGATCTCCACCGGCAGGTAGGTACGGGCAATGATGGTCCGTGCCATGCCGGTCAGCTCCAGCAGGGTCACCGTACTGGCCAGGGCGCTGGCCTTGAGCATCAGGATCACTTCGTTGCTGTAGGCCGGCAGGCCGATGCGCGCAGCGCGGGGCAGCATGATGTAGAACAGCGTCTTGCCACGGGACATGCCCAGCGCTCGCGCCGCTTCAATTTCACCCTTGGGGATCGACTGCAGCGCGCCGCGCAGGATCTCGGCGATGTAGGCTGCGGTGTGCAGGGTCATGGTCAGCACCGTGCACCAGAACGGATCGCGCAGGTAGGGCCAGAGGCTGCTCGAACGCACCGCATCGAACTGCGCCAGGCCGTAGTAGACCAGGAACAGCTGCACCAGCAGGGGGGTGCCGCGGAAGAAGAAGATGTAGCTGAAGGGCAGGGCGCGCACGTACCAGTGCCGCGACGAGCGGGCGATACCCAGCGGGATCGCCAGGATCAGCCCGGCAACGACCGCGATGGCTACCAGTTCCAGGGTCAGGGTGGCACCCTGGGCCAGGCGCGGCAGCCACTTGATGATCACTTCCCAGTTCATTGTTCGGCCCTCGCAAAGCCGCGAGCGGCGCGTTTTTCCATGAAGTGCATGCCGGTCATGGCGACCACGGTCAGGCCCAGGTAGATGCAGGCCGCGACCATGTAGAAGGTGAACGGCTCTTTGGTCACGGTCACGCCGATCTGCGCGTGGCGCATGATTTCTTCCAGGCCGATCACCGACACCAGGGCGGTGTCCTTCATCAGGATCATGAACAGGTTGCCAAGGCCCGGCAGGGCGATGCGCCACATTTGCGGGAGGATGATCCGCGACAGGATGCGCGCTTTGGACAGGCCCAGCGCCAGGCCGGCTTCACGGTGGCCCTTGGGGATCGCCAGGATGGCGCCACGGAATACTTCAGTGGCGTAGGCGCCGAAGCACAGGCCCAGGGCGATCACGCCGGCGGCGAAGGCGCTGAGTTCCAGGCCGGGCATGTTGAGGGCTTCGCCGAGGCTGTTCATCAGGCCGACGGTGCCGAAATAGATAAGCAGAACCCATAGCAGTTCGGGCACGCCGCGAACCAGGGTCGAGTAGAAGCCGCCAAGCCATTGCAGTGGCTTGAGCGGGGAGGTTTTGGCCAGGGCGCCGAGCAGGCCCAGGACCAGCCCCAGCAGCAAGGCGCAAAGCGCCAGTTTTACGGTCATCAGGGTGCCAGCCGCCAGGGCCGGACCGAATCCGTGCAGGTCGATATTCATGGGCAGGGTCGTTCTAGGGACCGGCGCGCCGCAAGGGCGCGCTGGTCGGGGCGAATCATTCGATGCTGAATGGGAAGTACTTGTCGTTGATCTTCTTGTACGTTCCGTCAGCCTTGATTTCTGCCAGGGCTTTGTTCAGCTTCTCGCGCAGCGGGTCACCCTTGCGTACGGCGATGCCGATCTTGTCGCTGTCGACCACAGGTTCGCCTTTGAACTCGAAGTTCATGCCGTCCTTGCTCTTGAGCCACTCGTACTGCACGTACTTGTCGGCCAGGATGCCGTCCACTCGGCCAGAGATCAGGTCGAGGTAGGCGTTTTCCTGGGTGTCGTACAGCTTGATGTCGATGTCGCTGCCGTAGGTGTCTTCCAGCCAGGTACCGGCCAGGGTGGCGCGCTGGGTGCCGATGATCTTGCCTTTGAGGTAGCTCGCGTCGGTCTTGAAGTCGACGTTCTTCGGCGCGATGAACTGCAGCTTGTTGGAGTAGTACGGGTCGGTGAAGTCGACAGCCTGCTTGCGCTCGTCGGTGATCGACAGCGACGACACCAGGAAGTCGAACTTCTTGGCGTTGAGGGCCGGGATGATGCCGTCCCAGTCGGAGGTGACGACCGAGCACTCGACTTTCATCTTGGCGCACAGGGCGTCACCGATGTCTTTGTCAAAGCCGACCACGTTACCGCTGGCGTCCTTGTTGTTGAACGGCGGGTAGGCCGCCTCGATACCCATGCGCAGTTTTTCTGCAGCCATGGCGTTGGCCGAAAACACCAGCGTGGCGGCAGCTGCCAGGAGGAATTTCTTGTAAGTCTGCATGTGTTGCTCCGTTAGCGGTGGCTGGACATGAATTGCTTGCAACGCGCCGAGGTCGGGTTTTCGAAGACCTGCTGCGGCGATCCTTGCTCTTCAACCAGGCCCTGGTGCAGGAAAACCACTTCACTGGACACCTGGCGGGCAAAGTTCATCTCGTGCGTCACCAGCAGCATGGTACGGCCTTCTTCGGCCAGTGCGCGGATAACGTTAAGCACTTCCTGGACCATTTCCGGATCGAGCGCCGAGGTTGGCTCATCGAACAGGATGACTTTAGGCCGCATGGCCAGGGTGCGGGCGATGGCAGCACGCTGCTGCTGGCCACCGGAAAGCTGGGCGGGGTAGCTGTGGCGCTTGTCGTAGATGCCGACCTTGTTCAGCAGGGCCTCAGCGGCTTCGGTGGCTTCGGCCTTGCTCTGGCCGAGCACGCGGCGTGGCGCCTCGATGATGTTGTCGAGGATCGACATGTGTGGCCACAGGTTGAAATTCTGGAAGACGAAGCCGATCTCGCTGCGCAGGCGATTGATCTGGCGGTTGTCGGCAGCGATCAGGTCGCCGTTCTTGGCGGCCTTGAGCTTGAGAGCCTCACCGGCAACCAGGATTTCGCCCTGGTGCGGGTTTTCCAACAGGTTGATGCAGCGCAGCAGGGTGGACTTGCCGGAGCCGGATGATCCCAGAATGGAGATCACGTCACCGTCACGCGCGGTCAGCGAAATGCCCTTGAGAATTTCCTGGTCGCCGTAGCGTTTGTGCAGGTTGCGGATTTCCAGCGCGGGCGTGGCCTGGGCCATGTGCGGTCCTCATGTGTTCGGGTGCGTTCCCAGCTGTTGGCGGCCTTCCTGGCGTGCGCCAAGCTAGCATAGCGGCATCAGGGCGGCCAACAGGGTCGCAAGGGGCTTTGGTCAATGCTGGGGCAGTTTGTCGCATCGCTGCAGCGCAACGTCGCGCAGATGTCCGCAAGGGTCTCGCCCAGCTCCATAGCCTTGATGAAAAAAGGCGCGATGGTGCCAGCTTTGGGCAGCACTGGGAAGCGCTTTTGGGCTATTTGCGGCTAAAGGCGCTGTCGCTGGCGAGTATTCGGGGTTACCCGACAACAGGCCTATCCAAGTGGAGGGTTGTACCACAGGGTTGCACTTTGATGCCTTGCAACAGTGCAAATGCGCGCGGTGAAACGATCGACTTCAAGATGTGGCTGTTCCCGGGCCTGACCTGGGCGAGCATTGCTTTCATCGTTGCCGTGCTGGTGGTGATGGCGCTGCGTGAGGATCACCGTGCGCAGATCATCGCGACTGCGCTGCTGAGCATTGGGGTGGTTGCGGCTGGCTTGCTGGTGCACCGCAAGCGCCAGGCTGCCGGGCGGGTGGCGCTGGATAACTGATCCGCGCTGGCTGTAATGAAAAGGCCGCGTCCTGTGTAGGGTGCGGCCTTTTTTTGTTTGCCTGGTCTGGCCCTATCGCCGGCAAGCCAGCTCCCACAGGTACCCCGCTGCTCTCAAGCTCAGCGCAAACCCAGTGGGAGCCGGCTTGCCGGCGATAGGGCCGGTGAGCATTCAGCCGAACTGTTTCTGCTGCTGTTGCTGCTTGGCCACCAGTTCGGAAGCAGCGATATAGGCTTCCTGGAACTCGTCGCTTTCCAGCCAGGCCATGGTGGTGTCTTCGTCGGCGCCATCGAGCCAGGTGCGGTAGGCGTTGAACACCAGCACGATGTAGTCGGTGGCGTGCTCTTCCTTGTGGCCCTTGAGCACCAGTGCCAGCAGCGGGTCGACCAGGAACACCGAGATCATCGAGACCAGGCTGGTCTCCTGGGCGGCCTTCATCTTCACGAACAGCTCTTTATAGCTGTCGGTCTCCATGGCCTTGTTGAACACCTGCTCGATGCTGGCGCTGTCACCGGCGCTGGCTTTCACTGCCTGGCCACTGCGTACCATGCGGTTTTGCTTGGCTTTGCTGGCGGCGCGTTTGGCGCGTTTCTGTTGCTTGGTATTGGTGGCCATGGGGCTGGAAATCCTTGGGGGCGAAAATGTGCGTATTGAATCGCACTTGCCGAGCAAACCCAAGCGTTGCTAGCGCCCGGCAGACCGGAGCACCCCTTGCAGGCCCCGGCCTTCAACTGTCGAGCGCAGGCCCTTCATCCTCCTCGAACCCGCGCGAAGCCCGGCCAACCAGCAAGTCATCCGGCGCGTACGCCACGCTGGGGTCCTTGCCCGGGTAATCCAGCGAATGCAGGAAATGCCGGATGCAGTTGATCCGTGCGCGCTTCTTGTCATCGGACTTGATCACCGTCCACGGTGCATCGCCAGTGTCGGTGTGGAAAAACATCGCCTCCTTGGCGGCGGTGTAGTCCTCCCATTTATCCAGCGACTTGATGTCGATGGGCGACAGCTTCCAGTGCTTGAGCGGGTCGTCCCGGCGCGAGATGAAGCGGCGTAACTGCTCTTCGCGGTTCACCGAGAACCAGTACTTGAACAGCAGGATGCCGCTGTTGCACAGCATGCGCTCCAGGTCCGGCGCCTGGCGCATGAACTCCAGGTACTGCAGCGGTGTGCAGAACTCCATGACTTTCTCGACCCCGGCGCGGTTGTACCAGGAGCGGTCGAAGAACACCATTTCACCGGCCGTGGGCAGGTGCTGGATATAGCGCTGGAAATACCACTGGCCCTTTTCCTGCTCGGAAGGTTTCTCCAGGGCGACGATGCGCGCACCCCGCGGGTTCAGGTGCTCCATGAAGCGCTTGATGGTGCCGCCCTTGCCTGCCGCATCCCGCCCTTCGAAAAGCACCACCACGCGCTGGCCAGTGTCCTTGACCCAGCTTTGTACCTTCAGCAGCTCGATCTGCAGCGCGTGCTTGGCCTTCTCGTATTCCTGGCGGCGCATGCGGGTCGGGTAGGGGTAGCTCGCCGGCAGGCGGGCAGAGGTGCTGTCCTCGTTGCTGCCTTTCGGCGCGCTGGCCACTTCCAGTGCGGCGGGTTCCTGGCTGACCTGGGTGATGGATGGCTCAGGTTTGCGCTGGCGGGCGCGGCGGGCGCGAGGCTTTGGTGTGGTGCTGGGCGTCGGTTCGGCGGGGGCGGGGAGCAGGAGGGGGGATTCTTCGCTCATGGAGGTCCTTGCGAGGTCGATTCGAATGTTCGCCTGCAATTGTGGGTTTGAGCCAGAGAGGGGGCGTTGATGCTGGTCAACGGAGCGCAGAAGGCCCGCAGGTTGGGCGTGGCGGTATTTGCAAAAATAGCTTGAAACAGGTCCGGATTGATGTAGTGTTAACTGTGGTTTACATTTTTGTCATGCACACTCTAATTCAAACCGATACATATAAAAGGTGGTTCGCTGCTCTGCGGGATGCTCGCGCACAGGCTCGTATCAATGTGCGGCTGCGTCGGGTCGAGCTTGGAGTGATGGGTGACTGTAAGCCGGTTGGGGAAGGCGTATCCGAGCTTCGGATTGACTATGGTCCAGGCTATCGGGTGTATTTCGTTCAACGAGGCTATGAGGTGATCATTCTTTTGGCAGGCGGCGACAAGGCTAGCCAGGGGAAAGACGTCAAATCCGCACTCAAACTGGCACGCGATCTGTAGGAGGCCGCCATGACTGATACCAAGCTGACCAAGTGGGATGCCGCAGACTACTTGAGGACCGAGGAAGACGTGGCCTTGTACCTTGAGGCCTGTCTTGAGGAAAACGACCCGACGTTGCTCGCTGCCGCATTGGGCGATATCGCCCGTGCCCGCGGGATGGCGCAGTTGGCGCGTGACACTGGCCTTACTCGCGAAGGGCTTTACAAGGCGTTGTCTGCAGAGGGTAATCCCAGCTTGGCGACCATCATGAAAGTGATGGCAGCACTGGGGGTGAAGCTGCATGCTGAGGTTGTGCGCCCTCAAACCAGCGGATGAAAGGTGGGAGGCAAATCATGAATGTGACTCTGCCGGTCTTCATGCTAAATCCCAGACAACAAAAAACCCGCACTAGGCGGGTTTCTTGTTGTCGCTTCGGGTAACTTTGCAACCACCAGAAGCTGAAGGTGGTGCCCAGAGACGGAGTCGAACCGCCGACACGAGGATTTTCAATCCTCTGCTCTACCGACTGAGCTATCTGGGCGACGAGGTGAATTAAATAGATTTCCAGACCGCTCGTCAACGACTTTTTGAAAAAATTTTAAATTAATTCCGTCGCTTACGATTTTTGGGGTCATTCGGCCGGTGGAACGTAACCTTCCGCCTGCGCGTAATCTTCGCCGGCGAAAAACTTGTCCATCTCGCCCTGAAGGTACTTGCGGTCCTCGGCGTTCATCATGTTCAGGCGCTTCTCGTTGATCAGCATGGTCTGGTGCTTCTGCCAGTCGGCCCAGGCTTGCTGCGAGATGTGCTCGAAGATGTCCTGGCCCTTGGCGCCGGGGTAAGGCGGGCGCTCCAGGCCTGGCAGTTGTTCTTTGTATTTGCGGCACATCACGGTGCGGGTCATCGGGCATCTCCTGCAATCAGTTCGTCGGCCGCGCGTTTGAGCAGCTTTTTGACCGGGGCGGCGAGGCCCAGGCGCGGCGGGGTGGCGAGGTTATACCAGAGCCAGTCGGCCTCGGCCACGTGCTGGCCGACCGGGTCGACACGCACCAGCCATGGCTCGATCGCCAGCTGGAAATGGCTGAAGGTATGGGTCAGGCCGTCCAGCGCGCGGCTTTCGGCCAGGCGCAGGCCATGCTGGTAGGCCAGGTCATCGAGCTGCTCGATGGCGTCCAGCTCGGGCAGGCTCCACAGGCCACCCCAAAGGCCACTGGACGGGCGGCGGTAAAGCAGGATGGCGCCTTCATGGTTGGCCAACAGCGGCATCAGGGTGCGCCGCTGGGGCAGGGCCTTGCGCGGTTTGGGCTCGGGGTAGCGCGTTTCCTCGCCGTGCAAGTGCGCTTCGCAGCCGCTGCGCACTGGGCACAGCAGGCAACTTGGCTTGCTGCGGGTGCACAGCGTGGCGCCCAGGTCCATCATCGCCTGGGTGTAGTGGTTGGCGCGCTGTTGCGGGGTAAAGCGCTCGGCAGTGGCCCACAGGGCATTGGCCACCTTCGGTTCGCCCGGGTAGCCGGCCTGGGCGGTAAAGCGGGCCAGCACGCGTTTGACATTGCCGTCCAGGATCGGCGCACGGATACCCATGCTGATGCTGGCAATGGCACCGGCGGTGGAGCGGCCGATACCTGGTAGCTCGGTAAGCTGTTCGACACTGCGCGGGAACTCGCCGCCGTGTTGCTCGACGACGATCCTGGCGGCCTTCTGCAGGTTGCGTGCACGGGTGTAGTAACCCAGGCCGGTCCACAGGTGCAGCACCTCGTCTTCCGGGGCGTCGGCCAGCGCCTGCACGGTGGGCAGGGCCTGCATGAAGCGGTCGAAGTAGTTCAGCACGGTGCTGACCTGGGTCTGTTGCAGCATGATTTCCGACACCCACACCCGGTAAGGGTTGATGCCCTGTTGCCAGGGCAGGTCGTGTCGGCCGTGCTGGTCGTACCAGTCCAGCACGGCGCTGGAGAACTGCGCAGGGCTCATCGCTTGAACAGCCCCTTGAGCGCGTCTTTCAATTCTGGGCTCACTTTGTCTCCGAGTTTTTCATCGAGCTTTTCATCGATCTTGTCTTTGAGGCGGTTGCCGGCCAGTTTGGCGGCAACCTTGCCCAGGCCGTCCTGGTCCAGGCGGCAGGCCTTGGCGCCAAGCTCCAGCGGGCCACGGCAACGCAGCGGCAGTTCGACGCCGACGTAACGCTCGTTGACCTGGCAGGCCGGGTCGGGCATGGCACGCTGATCACCTTCGACGATCACGCCGACGTTGTAGTCCATGCCCAGCACGCGCAGGTCAAGGTCGCCGTGGCCGTTGACGGTAAGGCCTGGGATGCGCGCCTTGAGGTCCGGGTTGCTGGCCACGCCGTTGCGCACCACCAGACTGCCGCGCAGTTCTTCGAACGGCGTGTCCTTGCCGCGTGGTTCGCCGCTGAGCGTCTTGCGGTTGAGCGTGGCGATGGCCTGGCAGAGCTGCTGTTCCAGGTTGGCGTTGACCAGCACGCCGTCGTTGATGGTGAAGTTTGCATTGCCGTTGAGGGTGTCCACCAGTGCCTTCTGGCTGTTACCGGTGGCTGTCAGGTCGCTGGTCAGGGTCAGCAGGCCTTTGACCGGCGGTGCCTGGTCTTTGTCTTCAGCCTTGATGAAGTGCTCCACCGGCACGCGGTTGATCTTGGTATTGACACCGATCTGCGGCACGGCTGGGCGTACATCGACGGTGCCCTTGGCTTCGAAACTGCCGTCGTAAAGGCCACCGCGCAAGGTTTGCAAGGTGATCAGGCCGCCCTGGCCGTTCGCTTGCAGCTGCGCGTCGCTGATCGGCAGCTTGTCCAGGGTCAGTGAGCCGAAGGCCAGGTCGGCCTGCAGGTCGAGCGTGCGAAGGCGGTCCACCGGCAGCAGCTTGTCGTTGCTCCAGGCAACCTGGGTGGGCGCGTTTGGCAGCGGCGAACTGCCGGCACCGGCGATGGCGCTGGCTTCCTGTTGCTTGACCTCGTTCTGGCGCGCTGCGGTGGCACCCTTGGCTGCTTCGCTCTTGGCCGGCATGTAGCGGTCGGCGTCGAACTTGTCGGCCTTGAGCTGCACGCGCAGGGCTTGCTTGGCAAAGTCCTCGACGGCAACGCGGCCGCTGAAGGTGCTGTCGTCGAGTTTTACGGCGAGGTCTTCCAGGGCCAGGCTGCTTGGCGTGCCCTGCAGGCGGCTGACCAGCTCCAGCTTGTTGAAGGCGGCGGGGTCGTTGGTGGCCGGCAGCGGATGGCCGACGCCATCGAGGAAGGTGCGCAGGTCGAACTGGGCGATGGACAGCCCACCGCTGAGCTGCGGCGTCTTGTCCAGGTCGCGCAGGTTCAGCTCGCCAAGGGCGCGCAGCTGGTTGGCCGAGATTTTCAGGCCGTTCCAGGAGGCGACGTTGGCTGCCATGTCGACCAACAGCTGGCCTTGGGCCGCGAAGGTCATGGTCTTGCCGGCCAGAGGCTCGCCCGAGGTTTCGCCAGACAGGCGCATGTCCTCGAAGTTGTAGCGCTTGAGCTTGCGGTCAAAGCGCAGCTCGCCGGCAAGTTCGGTGCGTGCCTTCATGTTCGGCTGGCTTGCGCTGAGGAAGGCGCTGGCCTTGAGCGGGATGTTCGCGCCCTCGTGAATCGGGCCGGTGCTCAGCTGGATGCTTTCGGCGCTGTAGCTCTGGCCGGTCTTGGCATCGCTGAAGTGCACACGGGCGTTGTTCACGGTCAGGCTGTCGATGTCGAGCTTGACCGCACGTTCGCTGCTGCCCTCTGCAGGTGCGCCGGGCTGCTCGGCAGGCGCAGGTGCACTGGCGGTTGGGTCGGTTTGCGCAGGCAGCGGCTTGCCGATGTCTTCCCAGTTGCCATGGCCCTGTTCATCACGGTTCAGGGTCAGGTTGAGGCCTTCGACGCGCACATCGCTCATCTGCACTTCACGGCGCAGCAAGGGCAGCACGCGTACCGACAGGCCAAGCATCTGCAGGTCGGCGAACGGTTCCTTGGGCTTGTTCAGGGTGGCGATGCTGGCTTCGTGAAGCTCCAGGCCCAGCCACGGGAACAGGCTCCAGCCGATGTCGCCATTGAGGGTCAGCTCGACGTGGGCCTTGTCGCGCGCCAACTGGCGGATCTCGTCTTTATAGTCGTTGGGATCGAAGAGGTGGGTCAGGGCGAAGCCCAGCGCCACGATGATCAGCAGCAACCCGAGAAGCCCCAGTCCCAGGAGTTTGCCGAACGCTTTCATGGGCGAGTCCTTGTAGTCCGTATTTGATTTTCAAGCGCCAGAGTATAGCGCCGCAGTGGTATGCCCAGAGTATTCGACAAGAGATACAGAGCATTTCCTACCAATTGATCAGGTGTTGTGGCTTTCGACAGTTGTGGTTTGGGCAGTTCCTTTTTGCTGACTTGGCAGCAATACCGATTCAGCCGGGCAAAAAATAACGATATCAGATTGCTTTCATGTCATAGGCGAACTGGTACTCTTTCGCCGCCTGCGAAGCGGCCGCGACGTATTGTCGCGGGACGTTGCCCTGAAACGGCCGAGCCTTACGTGCAACCAGAAGAGCCGGGCATTCAATGCGCATGCATCGTCTACCTACATAAGGATCACATCCATGAACAGCAGTATCACGGCAGGAGCGGTGGCCAGCGCGCCAAGCTTCCTGTCGAAGGAGCGCATCATCGCCCGCCCGGGCTTCAACCGCTGGTTGGTACCCCCGGCCGCGTTGGCCATCCACCTGTGCATCGGCATGGCCTACGGTTTTTCCGTCTTCTGGCTGCCGCTGTCCCAGGCCATCGGCATCACGGCCCCGGTAGCGTGCTCGGCGGACATGGGCTTCATTGCCCGCATGTTCAGCGCCGAGTGCGACTGGCCCATTTCCATGCTGAGCTGGATCTACACCCTGTTCTTCGTGTTCCTCGGTTGCTCGGCAGCGGTGCTGGGCGGTTGGCTGGAACACGCCGGGCCGCGCAAGGCTGGCCTGGTGTCGGCCCTGTGCTGGTGCGGCGGCATGCTGATTTCGGCAATTGGCGTGAAGACCCACCAGCTATGGCTGATGTGGCTGGGCTCCGGCGTGATCGGCGGTATTGGCCTGGGCCTGGGCTACATCTCGCCGGTTTCGACCCTGATCAAGTGGTTCCCGGACAAGCGCGGCATGGCCACTGGCATGGCGATCATGGGCTTTGGCGGCGGCGCCATGGTCGGTGCACCGTTGGCCACTGCGCTGATGGGGCACTTCGGCAATGAGCATGAAGTGGGTGTGTGGCAGAGCTTCGTGGTGATGGCGGCGATCTACTTCGTGTTCATGACCGCTGGCGCCCTGGCGTACCGCGTGCCGCCGACCGGCTGGAAGCCTGAAGGCTGGACCGCGCCGGTGAAGAAAGCCAATGCGATGGTCACCGACCGTCACGTGCACGTCAGCGTTGCCTGGAAAACCCCGCAGTTCGCGCTGATCTGGCTGGTGCTGTGCCTGAACGTTTCTGCGGGCATCGGCATCCTGGGCATGGCGTCGCCACTGCTGCAGGAAGTGTTTGCCGGCAAACTGCTGGGCAACGAGCTGCGCTTCAGCGAGCTGAACGCTGCACAATTGGCGCAGATTGCCGCCATTGCCGCTGGCTTCACCGGCCTGCTCAGCCTCTTCAACATCGGCGGGCGGTTCTTCTGGGCATCGTTCTCGGACTACATCGGCCGCAAGAACACCTACTTCGCCTTCTTCGCCTTGGGTGTGGGCCTCTACAGCCTGGTGCCGAACATGGGCCACCTGGGCAACGTGGCACTGTTCGTAGCGGCGTTCTGCATCATCCTGTCCATGTACGGCGGTGGTTTCGCCACAGTGCCGGCCTACCTGGCCGACCTGTTCGGTACGCAGATGGTCGGTGCCATCCACGGTCGCCTGTTGACGGCCTGGGCCGCTGCCGGCGTGCTGGGCCCGGTGCTGATCACTTACCTGCGTGAGTACCAGCTGGCGGCGGGTGTGGAACGTGCGGCGGCTTATGACATGACCCTGTACATCCTCGCTGGCCTGCTGGTGCTGGGCTTTGTCTGCAACCTGCTGGTGCGCCCGGTGGCCGACAAGCACTTCATGAGCGATGCCGAGCTTGCGGCCGAGCGTGCCCTGAGCCACGACAAAGGCGCCGACGGCGCGCGTTCGCTGGAGTGGCACGCTGCACCTGGCAGCCTGCCGCTGGTGCTGATCGCTTGGGCGGTGGTGGTGATTCCGCTGGCCTGGGGGGTGTGGATTACCCTGCAGAAGACGGCGGTGTTGTTCCACTGAGGTGCATGACAGCCAGCTGACTGGCTGGCTGTGATGGCCTCATCGCCGGCAAGCCGGCTCCTGCAAGCTTCTCCACCAAGCATGAGTTTTGTGGAGGCCTCTGGGGGCCGGCTTGCCGGCGATCGGGCTGCGGAGCAGCCCCTTGCAATGCCATATGTCATCCGCGTTCCAAGCTTGAGCGTTCTGGGCCTATAATGGAGCCCTTTTCGCCCAATGATTTTGCGGAGCTGGTGATGGTCGAACGTAAGGCTTCCGTCGAGCGCAATACCCTGGAAACCCAGGTCAAGTGCTCGATCAACCTCGATGGCAGTGGCAAGGCCCGATTCGATATCGGCGTGCCTTTCCTTGAACACATGCTCGACCAGATTGCCCGACACGGGCTGATCGATCTGGATATCGAGTGCAAGGGTGACCTGCATATCGACGATCACCATACCGTCGAAGACGTCGGTATCACGCTGGGCCAGGCATTCGCCCAGGCCATCGGTGACAAGAAAGGCATCTTCCGTTACGGCCATGCCTATGTGCCGCTGGACGAAGCGCTGTCGCGTGTGGTCATCGACTTCTCCGGCCGCCCAGGCCTGCAGATGCACGTGCCGTACACCCGCGCCACCGTTGGCGGCTTCGATGTCGACCTGTTCCAGGAGTTCTTCCAGGGCTTCGTCAACCATGCCTTGGTTACCCTGCACATCGACAACCTGCGTGGCCACAACACCCACCACCAGATCGAAACCGTGTTCAAGGCCTTTGGTCGTGCCCTGCGCATGGCCGTGACCCAGGACGAGCGCATGGCCGGGCAGATGCCATCGACCAAGGGATGCCTGTAAATGCAGACGGTAGCCGTAATCGACTATGGCATGGGCAACCTGCACTCGGTAGCCAAGGCGCTCGAGCACGTCGGCGCCGGCAAGGTGCTGGTCACCAGCGATGCTGCGGTGATTCGCGAGGCTGACCGTGTGGTGTTCCCCGGCGTGGGCGCGATTCGCGACTGCATGGCCGAAATCCGCCGCCTGGGCTTCGACAGCCTGGTGCGTGAAGTCAGCCAGGACCGGCCGTTCCTGGGCATCTGTGTCGGCATGCAGGCGCTGCTGGACCACAGCGAAGAAAACGACGGTGTCGACTGCATCGGCCTGTTCCCTGGCCAGGTGCGCTTCTTCGGTAAAGACCTGCAGGAAGGTGGTGAGCACCTGAAAGTGCCGCACATGGGCTGGAACGAAGTCACCCAGGCCGTCGACCACCCGCTGTGGCACGACATCTCTGATCGTGCGCGCTTCTATTTCGTGCACAGCTACTACATCAATGCCGGCAAGCCGGGCCAGGTGGTCGGTCGCGGCCATTATGGCGTCGACTTCGCTGCCGCGCTGGCCGAGGGTTCGCGCTTTGCCGTGCAGTTCCACCCGGAGAAGAGCCATACCCATGGCCTGCAGCTGCTGCAGAACTTCGTCGCCTGGGACGGGCGCTGGTAAATGAGCAGGTCGAAGACCAAGGCCCCCGTCATCACCCTGGCCCCCGAGCAGGAGCGCGAAGCGCTCGACACCCTCAAGCGCTTCCTCGAAGACCGCTTCGAGCTGCAGCTGGGGTCGTTCGAGGTGGCCGAGGTCCTCGACGTGTTCAGCAAAGAGATTGCACCCCATTACTACAACAGGGCGATTGCCGATGTTCAGCTGCACCTCAAGGAGCGGTTCGAGAGCATCGAGAGCGACCTGTGGGCGTTGGAAAAAAGCTGAAAGCTTCAAGCCTCAAGCTGCAAGCCAAAGCTGGACCGCCATCGAAAACACGACGCGCATGCTTGCAGCTTGTCGCTTGCAGCTTGCCGCTTGAATTGACGAAGGAAAGAGCATGCTGATTATCCCCGCTATCGATCTGAAGGACGGTGCCTGCGTGCGCCTGCGCCAGGGCCGCATGGAAGACTCCACGGTATTTTCCGACGACCCGGTGAGCATGGCCGCCAAGTGGGTCGAGGGTGGTTGCCGCCGCCTGCACCTGGTCGACCTCAACGGCGCCTTCGAAGGCCAGCCGGTCAACGGTGAGGTGGTCACTGCCATCGCCAAGCGTTACCCGAACCTGCCGATCCAGATCGGCGGCGGCATCCGGTCGCTGGAAACCATCGAGCACTACGTCAAGGCCGGCGTCAGCTATGTGATCATCGGCACCAAGGCAGTCAAGCAGCCAGAGTTCGTCGCCGAAGCGTGCAAGGCCTTCCCCGGCAAGGTCATCGTCGGCCTGGACGCCAAGGACGGTTTCGTCGCCACCGACGGCTGGGCTGAAGTGAGCTCGGTGCAGGTCATCGACCTGGCCAAGCGTTTCGAGGCCGATGGCGTCTCGGCGATCGTCTACACCGACATCGCCAAGGACGGCATGATGCAGGGTTGCAACGTGCCATTCACCGCGGCGCTGGCAGCGGCCACCTCGATCCCGGTGATCGCCTCGGGCGGCATCCACAACCTGGGTGACATCAAGACCCTGCTGGACGCCAAGGCTCCAGGCATCGTCGGTGCCATCACTGGCCGTGCCATCTACGAAGGCACCCTCGATGTTGCCGAGGCCCAGGCCTTCTGCGACAACTATAAAGGCTGAGGACTGAACCATGGCACTGGCCAAGCGCATCATCCCTTGCCTGGACGTGGACAACGGCCGGGTGGTCAAGGGCGTCAAGTTCGAGAACATTCGTGATGCCGGCGACCCGGTGGAAATTGCCCGTCGCTACAACGAGCAGGGTGCCGACGAAATCACCTTCCTCGACATCACCGCCAGCGTCGATGGCCGCGACACCACCCTGCATACCGTCGAGCGCATGGCCAGCCAGGTGTTCATCCCGCTGACCGTGGGCGGTGGCGTGCGTACCGTGCAGGACATCCGCAACCTGCTCAATGCCGGTGCCGACAAGGTTTCGATCAACACCGCTGCGGTGTTCAACCCAGAGTTCGTGGGTGAGGCTGCCGACCGTTTCGGTTCGCAGTGCATCGTGGTGGCCATCGATGCCAAGAAGGTGTCAGCGCCCGGTGAAGCGCCGCGCTGGGAAATCTTCACCCATGGTGGGCGCAAGCCGACCGGGCTGGACGCCGTCGAGTGGGCGAAGAAGATGGAAGGCCTGGGGGCCGGTGAGATCCTGCTGACCAGCATGGACCAGGACGGCATGAAGAACGGTTTTGACCTGGGCGTGACCCGCGCCATCAGCGATGCGCTGGGCATTCCGGTGATCGCTTCGGGTGGTGTGGGTAACCTGCAGCACCTGGCCGACGGGATTCTGGAAGGGCATGCCAGCGCGGTGCTGGCGGCGAGCATCTTCCACTTCGGTGAGTACACGGTGCCGGAGGCCAAGGCCTATATGGCTGCACGCGGTATCGTCGTTCGCTGATGGATTGTTGGGAGGGCTTTGCCCTCCTTTCGCGACACAAGGCCGCGCCTACAGATCCCCGGTAGGAGCGGCCTTGTGTCGCGAAAGGGCCGCACAGCGGCCCCAGTTGCATCACCCGTGGTTCTTGCCAAGCAACGCGTGGTAGAGCTCGGTGTCCCCAAGTATCCCCACCACCTTGTCGTTATCCTGCAGCACCAGCTTGTTGCCGGTCTGGTAACGGATCTGCAGCGCCTCGCGCATGCCGATATCGGCGTTGACCAGCGTAGGCCGGCGTTCCAGCAACTCGACATCCTCCCCTGGCGCCCAGTTCTGCAGGTCCAGCCCGTTCTGCCCCTGGCGTGCACGCTTGAGCGAGCCGCCTTCGCCCAGGTCCAGCCACGAGTCGATGCCTGGGTCCAGGCACACCGAACCGTTGATCCGCTTGCAGTTGTCCAGGGTGCGCATCAGGCTGCGGCCGCACAGCACGTTCAGCGGGTTGGTGTGGGCCACGAAGGTGCGCACATACTCGTCCGCCGGGTTGAGCACGATCTCCTCGGGCTTGCTGTACTGGATGATCCGCCCGTCCTTCATGATGGCGATGCGGCTGCCCAGCTTGAGCGCTTCATCCAGGTCGTGGCTGACGAACACGATGGTCTTGTTGAGCTTGCGCTGCAGCTCCAGCAGCTCGTCCTGCAGGCCCTGGCGGATCAGCGGGTCGAGGGCCGAGAACGGTTCGTCCATCAGCAGTATGTCGGCGTCCATGGCCAGCGCCCGGGCCAGGCCCACGCGCTGCTGCATGCCGCCGGAGAGTTCGTCCGGCTTCTTGTTGCGCCACTGGGTCAACCCCACCAGCTCGAGCTTCTCGTCCACCAGCTTGCGCCGTTCCTTTTCAGGGCGGCCCTGCATTTCCAGGCCAAAGCTGATGTTCTCGCGCACCGTCAGCCAGGGCATCAGGGCGAACTTCTGGAACACCATGGCGATGCGCTTGGTGCGCATCATCTTGAGCTCCGCCGGGGTGCAGTGGGCAATGTCGATGTGCTGGCCTTCGTGCTCGACGAACAGCTTGCCGCGGCTGACGGTGTTCAGGCCGTTGATGCAGCGCAGCAGGCTCGACTTGCCCGAACCGGACAAGCCCATCAGCACACAGATCTCGCCCTTGTTGATGTCCAGGTTGGCCTTTTCGACGCCGACCACAAGGCCGGTCTGCTTGAGGATCTGCTCGCGGGTCTTGCCCTGGTCGAGTAGTGCCAGGGCCTCGCGCGGCTTGTTGGAGAAGATGACGTCGACGTCTTCGAAACGAATGATGCTCATGCTTCACCCCTTGCCGTGACTTCCGGTTGCTTGCAGATACGGTCGAGCATGATGGCCAGCAGTACGATCGCCAGGCCCGCTTCGAAGCCCAGGGAAATATCGGCGGTGTTCAGTGCGTTGACCACGGGTTTGCCCAGGCCGTCGGCACCCACCAGGGCGGCGATCACCACCATCGACAGCGACAGCATGATGCACTGGGTGACACCGGCGGCGATGCTGGGCATCGCGTGGGGCAGTTCGATGCGGGTCAGCAACTGGCGCCGCGAGCAGCCGAAGGCCTTGCCGGCGTCCAGCAGCTCCTGCGGGACGTCGCAGATGCCCAGATAGGTCAGGCGAATCGGCGCGGCGATGGCGAACACCACCGTGGAGATCAGCCCAGGCACCACACCCAGGCCGAACAGGGTCAGGGTAGGGATCAGGTAAACGAAGGTCGGCACCGTCTGCATCAGGTCGAGCACCGGGCGCATCACGGTGTAGAACATCGGTTTGTGCGCAGCGACGATACCCAGCGGCACGCCGATGGCCACACAGACCACGGTGGCAAAGGTGACTTGTGCCAGGGTTTCCATGGTCTCCTGCCAGTACCCCAGGTTGAGGATCAGCAGAAAGGAGAGGGCGACGAACACCGTCAGTGCCCATTTACGCTGGATCAGGTGCGCGAGGGCGGCGAACAGGGCGATGAGGACGAACGGGTTGAACCAGGTCAAGGTGCTGGTGACGCCATGGATCATGAATTCCAGGCCTTGGGCGATGGCGTCGAAGTAATCGGCGCCATTCTGGGTCAGCCATTCGACGAATGACGCGATGTACTGACCCAGGGGTATTTTCTGATCGATAAGCATGATAGCGAGCTTCCACCTGCAAAGATTGAAATCAGTCCGGGGCGGGCACGGTCCCGCCCCGCGGTGTTGCCTTGGCGTCTTGCGTTATTGCGTCAGTTTGGCTTTGGCCGCCTCAAGGCCGGGTTTGCCGTCCACGGTGGTCACCCCGGCGAGCCAGGCGTCCAGCTTGCCTGGGTTGTCCTTGAGCCACTTCTTGGCAGCTGCCTCGGGTTTCATCTTGTCGTCCAGGACATAGCCCATCATGGTGCTTTCATCCTTGAGCTCGAACGACAGGTTCTTGAGCAGTTGCCCTACGTTGCTGCACTCCTGCACATAGCCCTTGCGGGTATTGGTCAGCACGGTTGCCTTGCCCAATTCGGGGCCGAAAAAGTCGTCCCCGCCGGTCAGGTACTGCATCTTGAAGCGGGTGTTCATCGGGTGAGGTTCCCAGCCGAGGAACACGATCGCCTCCCCGCGCTTCTGCGACCTGTCGACCTGGGACAGCATGCCGGCTTCACTGGACTGCACGATCTTGAAACCGGCGTCCTTCAGGCCGAAGGCGTTCTTGTCGATCATGCTCTGGATGGTGCGGTTGCCGTCGTTGCCCGGTTCGATGCCGTAGATCTTGCCGTCCAGTTCCTTCTTGAACTTGGGAATGTCGGCAAAGTCCTTGAGGCCCTTGTCGTACAGCGACTGGGGCACGGCCAAGGTGTACTTGGCGTTTTCCAGGTTGGCCCGCACGGTTTCGACAGTACCGGCATCACGGTACTGCTTGATGTCGTTTTCCATGGTCGGCATCCAGTTGCCGAGAAACACGTCCAGGTCCTTGCCGGTGGCCAGCGACTTGTAGGTCACCGGTACCGAAATCATGGTGGTGTGGGTCTTGTAGCCCAGTGCTTCGAGCACAACGCTGGTGGTCGCGGTGGTTACCGTGATGTCGGTCCAGCCGACATCAGAAAAACGTACCGTCTGACACTGCTCGGGTTCTGCGGCCTGGGCCAGCAAGGGGGCGGACAGCAACGCGGCCAGCAACAGCGAGGGTGAACCTTTCATGGATGGACTCCTGTGATTTTATCTTCGGGTTCGCGAGGGCTGCCGGGCTTTCTCAGGGTCCGGTCAACCAGGCCTGCAGAGGGCAGGATGCGAGGCCGTGCAATACGAGTCGCTTTTGATAATCCACCAGCGCCGGGCAATCGCCTACTGGTGGGGTCGTAACCAGTACGGAACGGGTCGCTTTGAGTACTGGCGATGTCGCATATGGCTTTTTCCTCCCCTGCCTGCGTATTTTTCCGTCATCAGAGCGCCCGAAAGCGGCGCACATACAGCTCAAACAGCGCGGCGCTGCTGGACAAAAGTACGTCGGTTGCAGACGGCGAAGGGGGGCGTAAAAGCCCGATGATGCGTGCATTCGTGGCGGCTCGCAGCTTCAGCCTAGCAGTTGCCCCGCCCTGCGCATGGCGCGCAGAGACAAGCCCAGCAAGAGGTGTAGCGACAATGGCCATCAGCGTGTTCGACCTGTTCAAGATCGGAGTCGGGCCCTCCAGCTCCCATACCGTCGGCCCCATGCGTGCAGGTGCCCTGTTTGTCCAAGGGCTGCGTGAGCGCGGCGAGCTTGAGCAGGTGAAAAGGGTGCAGGTGCGGTTGTACGGTTCGCTGTCGGCCACCGGTATTGGCCACGGCTCTGACCACGCCACCATCATGGGCCTGATGGGCGAATGGCCGGACGCCATCGACCCGGCCCAGATCGTCCCACGCATCGCAGACCTGCGCGAAACCAACACCCTGAAGCTGGATAACCGGTTGCCCATCGAATTCGTCTGGGCCCGTGACATGCTGCTGCTGGACGAGAACCTGCCGTACCACCCCAATGCCATGACCCTGATCGCCGAAGGCGAGCAGGGCGAGCTGCACCGTGATACCTACTACTCGGTGGGAGGTGGTTTTGTGGTCGACGCCGCCCAGGCCGCCAGTGGTGTGCTGGATGCCGACCAGACGGTGCTGCCGTACGATTTCAACAGTGCCGCAGAGCTGCTGCGCCTGTGCAAGCAAAACGACCTCAGCGTGTCGCAATTGATGATGGCCAACGAGAAGGTCTGGCGCAGCGAGCAAGAGATCCGCGCCGGCCTGCACACGCTCTGGCAAGCCATGCAGGAATGCGTGCACAACGGCCTCAAGCATGAAGGCACGCTGCCCGGCGGGCTGAACGTGCGCCGCCGCGCCGCCAGGCTGCACCGCAGCCTGCAGGAGATCGGCAAGCCCAATGTGATCGGCTCGACCATGAGTGCCATGGAGTGGGTCAACCTGTTCGCCCTGGCGGTCAACGAAGAGAACGCCGCGGGCGGGCGCATGGTCACTGCGCCCACCAATGGCGCGGCTGGCATCATCCCGGCGGTGCTGCACTACTACATGCGCTTCAGCGATGAGGTCGACGAGTCCAACGTGGTCGACTTCTTCCTGGCCGCCGCCGCAGTGGGCATCCTTTGCAAGAAGAACGCATCGATTTCAGGTGCCGAAGTGGGTTGCCAGGGTGAGGTAGGTTCGGCGTGCGCCATGGCGGCGGCGGGCCTTGCCGAGGTGCTGGGGGCGACCCCGCCGCAGGTGGAGAACGCCGCCGAGATCGCCCTGGAGCACAACCTTGGCCTGACCTGCGACCCGGTCGGTGGCCTGGTGCAGGTGCCTTGCATCGAGCGCAATGCCATTGCGGCTGTAAAAGCCATTAACGCTGTGCAGATGGCCTTGCGCGGTGACGGCGAGCACTTCATCTCCCTGGACCAGGTGATCCGCACCATGCGCGACACCGGCGCCGACATGCATGACAAGTACAAAGAGACCTCGCGCGGCGGCCTGGCGGTCAGCGTCATCGAATGTTGATGCGCTGACTGTGCGCTACGCTCGTCAGGACGCCCCGTTTTGGGGCGTCTTCGCATCAGCCGATCGTCGGGTGTCGCGATCAGTGTTGCCATTGTCGGTGACACTAAACAGTGTCGTTTCTGGGCAACCTGCCTTGAGCGTGTCACCAATTTGCTCATAAGTGACACGCAAAGGCGCTGGCCCGCCGGTTTTGGTTTTTTACACAACCCGACCGCCGAGCCGGAATTGCTGAAAAAAGGCGTCGTTTTTGGGTTTTTTTGGATGGCCGTTCAATTTCAGGCACGGCCCTTGCGTTGAGATTGGTAAAGCCCCCGCACATGAACCGGGGCCATGACAAAAAATAGTGCCCGCCTGAGGCACACCCTGTATTTGTGTGAGGAGAAATCGCGATGACGTCGTACACCTCCGGGAATCCAACCCAGAACCGCACAGCACCCCAGTCCATCGGGTTTCTCCTACTGGACAACTTCACCCTGATTTCCCTGGCATCGGCCGTCGAGCCGCTGCGCATGGCCAACCAGCTTTCGGGCCGTGAGCTGTATCGCTGGCACACGCTGACCGTCGATGGCGGCCAGGTCTGGGCGAGCGATGGCTTGCAGATCACCCCGGACGCCGCCATCGCCAACGCCCCTCCCATCGACACCGTGATCGTCTGCGGTGGCGTCGGTATCCAGCGTTCGGTCACCCGTGAGCATGTCACCTGGCTGCAGGCCCAGGCCCGTCAGTCGCGCCGTTTGGGCGCTGTGTGTACCGGCAGCTGGGCGCTGGCCTGTGCCGGCCTGCTCGACGGTTTCGACTGCAGCGTGCATTGGGAATGCCTGGCGTCGATGCAGGAGGCATTCCCGCGGGTCAACATGAGCACTCGCCTGTTCACCCTCGACCGCAACCGCTTCACCAGCTCTGGCGGCACCGCGCCGCTGGACATGATGCTGCACCTGATCAGCCGCGATCATGGTCGCGAACTGTCGGCGGCCATTTCGGAGATGTTCGTCTACGAGCGCATTCGCAACGAACAGGACCACCAGCGCGTGCCGCTCAAGCACATGCTGGGCACCAACCAGCCGAAGCTGCAGGAAATCGTCGCGCTGATGGAGGCCAACCTGGAAGAGCCGATCGACCTCGACGAACTGGCCGTGTACGTGGCCGTGTCACGTCGCCAGCTTGAGCGCCTGTTCCAGAAGTACCTGCATTGTTCGCCGTCGCGCTATTACCTCAAGCTGCGCCTGATTCGCGCGCGGCAATTGCTCAAGCAGACCCCGATGTCGATCATCGAAGTGGCCTCGGTGTGCGGCTTCGTGTCCACCCCGCACTTCTCTAAGTGCTACCGCGAGTACTTCGGCATACCGCCGCGTGATGAACGAGTAGGTTCGAATACTGCACAACAGGTAGCGATGATGCCGATTCCGCAGGCCATGACTCTGTCGCCGCACAGCGGGCCGATGGCTGCATTGAGCCAGGCGCGCAACGAGTCGACCTTTGCCAGTGTGAGGCTCTGACGTCCCGGGGCTGCTTTGCAGCCCAATCGCCGGCAAGCCGGCTTGTATGGTAGGACTCGAAGGGGTGGGTG
>NZ_JBHFCS010000041.1:0-15459 GCF_044143025.1 Pseudomonas sp. TR47
AAAAATTATCGAATAAGTAGTTGATTTACTTGATCAGGCCGGTATAATGGCCGGCCTGATACAGCGTTACAGGTCAGTAGCTCAATTGGCAGAGCGACGGTCTCCAAAACCGTAGGTTGGGGGTTCGATTCCCTCCTGACCTGCCATTCACCTCAGTGTGATTGGCTTTCTTCTTACAGGATCCTCCCCGATGACTCCCAAAACTGAAGCCCAAGAATCGCGTTTTGATCTGTTCAAGTGGCTGGCTGTAGTGGCTTTGGTGGTTATTGGTGTAGTGGGTAATCAGTATTACTCCGCCTCCCCAATCCTGTACCGCGTTCTTGCGCTTCTCGCCCTGGCTGCTGTTGCAGGCTTTGTAGCTCTGCAGACTGCGAAGGGTAAGTCGTTCTTTGCGCTTGCGAAGGAAGCTCGTACTGAGATCCGTAAAGTCGTGTGGCCGACCCGCCAGGAAACCACCCAGACCACGCTAATTGTCGTGGCTGTCGTGCTGGTTATGGCACTGCTGCTGTGGGGTCTTGATTCCCTACTCGGCTGGGCGGTCTCCCTGATCGTTGGCTAAAGGTGTCCCGTGGCTAAGCGTTGGTATGTTGTGCATGCTTACTCGGGTTACGAGAAGCATGTTATGCGCTCCCTGATAGAGCGCGTCAAGCTGGCAGGCATGGAAGACGGTTTCGGCGAGATCCTGGTCCCGACCGAAGAAGTCGTCGAAATGCGCAACGGCCAGAAGCGCAAAAGTGAGCGTAAATTCTTCCCTGGCTATGTTCTGGTCCAGATGGAGATGAACGAAGGGACTTGGCACTTGGTCAAGGACACCCCTCGTGTGATGGGCTTTATTGGTGGCACTGCAGATAAGCCTGCACCGATCACTGATAAAGAAGCTGAGGCTATCCTGCGTCGCGTTGCCGATGGTAGTGACAAGCCGAAGCCGAAGACGTTGTTCGAGCCCGGTGAAGTGGTTCGAGTCATTGACGGTCCGTTCGCTGACTTCAATGGTAACGTCGAAGAGGTTAACTACGAAAAGAGTCGCCTCCAGGTGGCGGTGCTCATTTTCGGTCGCTCTACTCCGGTAGAGCTCGAGTTCAGCCAGGTCGAAAAGGTCTAGGCGGACGAAGCATCCCATACCCCGCAGCCCTGTGTGCTGCGGGGTTTTGTCGTCACTGGGATAAAACGCAAGTCATCCGGGGAGCCATCTGGCGTTCGTACCCGATATTGGAGTAGCTCATGGCTAAGAAGATTCAGGCTTACATCAAGCTGCAAGTTAAGGCCGGCCAGGCCAACCCAAGCCCACCCGTTGGTCCAGCACTGGGCCAACACGGTGTGAACATCATGGAATTCTGCAAGGCCTTCAACGCCCGTACTCAGGGTCAAGAAGCCGGCCTGCCGACTCCTGTGATCATCACTGTTTACAGTGACCGTAGCTTCACTTTCGAAACCAAGAGCACCCCTGCCTCGGTTCTGCTGAAGAAAGCTGCTGGCCTGACCAGTGGTTCGGCTCGCCCGAACACCGTCAAAGTCGGTACCGTGACCCGTGCTCAGCTGGAAGATATCGCCAAAGCTAAACAGGCTGATCTGACCGCTGCTGACCTGGACGCTGCTGTACGCACCATCGCTGGCTCTGCCCGCAGCATGGGCCTGAACGTGGAGGGTGTGTAATGGCTAAGCTGACCAAGCGCCAAAAGGCTATTGCTTCGAAAATCGAAGCTGGCAAAGTTTACAACTTCGAAGACGCAGCTGCGCTGCTGGCTGAACTGTCCACCGTGAAGTTCAGCGAATCTTTCGACGTTGCTGTCAACCTCGGTGTTGACCCGCGTAAATCCGACCAGGTCGTACGTAGCGCTACTGTGCTGCCACACGGCACTGGCAAGACCGTACGCGTTGCTGTCTTCACCCAGGGTCCAGCTGCTGAGGCCGCTCTGGCTGCCGGCGCTGACCGTGTAGGTATGGACGATCTGGCTGCCGAAATGAAAGGCGGCGACCTGAACTATGACGTAGTCATCGCATCGCCAGATGCCATGCGCGTTGTGGGTCAGCTGGGTCAGGTTCTGGGTCCTCGCGGCCTGATGCCTAACCCGAAAGTCGGTACTGTGACTCCTGATGTTGCCACGGCTGTGAAAAACGCCAAGGCCGGTCAGGTTCGCTATCGCACCGACAAAAACGGTATCATTCACACCTCCGTTGGCAAGGTCGGCTTCGAAGCTGGCAAGCTGAAGGAAAACGTTGAGGCCCTGATCGCTGATTTGAAGCGTATCAAGCCGGCTTCTTCGAAAGGTATCTACGTCAAGCGCGTTACCCTGAGCACCACTATGGGCCCAGGTCTGGTCATCGATCAGAGCTCGCTGAACGCGTAAGGCAATGATGGCGCGATCCGTCGCGCCATCAGCAAAATTGGGGTCCCTGCCTGGCGGGGGCTATCCAAGACCGTAGGCGGCGCAAGCCTTAAACCTCAAGCCTACGCAGATGGTGCTCCCGATTCGTTACCGAATCAGACACCAAAACGACATCCGGCTTCGGCCAGATGAAACGGTAAAAACCAGGAGTAAACCCGTGGCAATTAAACTCGAAGACAAGAAAGCCATCGTCGCTGAAGTCAACGAGGCTGCCAAAGTCGCTCTGTCCGCTGTCGTGGCCGATGCCCGTGGTGTGACTGTAAGCGCAATGACCGGACTCCGTAAAGAGGCCCGCGAAGCTGGCGTATACGTACGTGTCGTACGTAACACCCTGCTCAAGCGCGCAGTTGAAGGCACCGAGTATTCGATCCTCAACGACGCGTTCAAAGGCCCGACCCTGATTGCTTTCTCCAACGAACACCCGGGCGCTGCTGCTCGTCTGTTCAAAGAGTTCGCCAAGGGTCAGGACAAGTTCGAGATCAAGGCAGCTGCGTTTGACGGCAATTTCATTGCCGCCAACCAGATCGATGTACTGGCTACCTTGCCGACCCGTGACGAAGCTATCGCACGTCTGATGAGCGTTATTCAAGGCGCTACCAGCAAGCTGGCTCGTACTCTGGCGGCCGTTCGCGACCAGAAAGAAGCTGCTGCTGCCTAAGGCCGCGTAACCTCTTTCAAAATCATATGTTTAATTTGATGGCTGCGTAGGCTGTCACCCCAATACAGGATTTAAGTCATGTCCCTGACTAACGAGCAAATCATCGAAGCAATCGGCCAGAAAACCGTTCTGGAAGTTGTTGAGCTGATCAAAGCTATGGAAGAAACCTTCGGCGTTACCGCTGCTGTTGCCGCTGCTGGCCCAGCTGCTGCTGCTGCCGTTGTTGAAGAGCAGACCGAGTTCAACGTTGTTCTGGTTGAAGCCGGCGACAAGAAAGTGAACGTGATCAAAGCCGTTCGCGAGCTGACCGGTCTGGGCCTGAAAGAAGCCAAAGAGAAAGTCGATGGCGCTCCTCAGGTCGTAGCTGAAGGCGTTTCGAAAGAAGCCGCTGAAGACGCTAAGAAGAAGCTGGAAGAAGCAGGCGCTAAAGTCGAGCTGAAGTAATCTCGACTTTGCGACTCCAGCCGGAGCGTTGAGCAAAGGCTGATGGCTGGTGGCTTATGCCACCGGCCTTTTTCCGTTATTGGTGGCCGATCAGGTCGGCCCCGATAACAAGCTGCAAGACACCCATGTGGGTGGCGCAAACCAAGGGGTTTGCACGATTTTCTGGCTGCTCCCGCCGGGAGAAGCCAAACAAGCAGGTGACCAAGCTGGGGAACGCTGATGGCTTACTCATACACTGAGAAAAAACGTATCCGCAAGGACTTTAGCAAGTTGCCGGACGTCATGGATGTGCCTTACCTCCTGGCCATCCAGCTGGATTCGTATCGCGAATTCCTGCAAGCGGGAGCATCCAAGGATCAGTTCCGCGACGTCGGCCTGCACGCGGCCTTCAAATCGGTATTTCCGATCATCAGCTACTCCGGCAATGCTGCCCTGGAGTACGTAGGCTATCGCCTGGGCGAACCCGCCTTCGATGTGAAGGAATGTGTCCTGCGTGGCGTGACCTTCGCGGTCCCGCTGCGGGTCAAGGTGCGCCTGATTATCTTCGACAAGGAATCGTCGAACAAAGCGATCAAGGACATCAAAGAGCAAGAAGTCTACATGGGTGAAATCCCCCTGATGACTGAGAACGGTACCTTCGTTATCAACGGTACCGAGCGTGTGATCGTTTCCCAGCTGCACCGTTCGCCTGGTGTGTTCTTCGACCACGACCGTGGCAAGACGCACAGCTCCGGCAAGCTGCTGTACTCCGCTCGCATCATTCCGTACCGCGGCTCCTGGTTGGACTTCGAGTTCGACCCGAAAGACTGCGTGTTCGTCCGTATTGACCGTCGTCGCAAACTGCCGGCCTCGGTACTGCTGCGCGCCTTGGGTTACAGCACCGAAGAGGTTCTGAACACCTTCTACACCACCAACGTGTTCCATATTTCCGGCGAGAAACTCAGCCTGGAACTGGTGCCTCAGCGTCTGCGTGGTGAAGTTGCGGTCATGGACATCCATGACGAAACCGGCAAGGTCATCGTTGAGCAGGGCCGCCGTATTACCGCGCGCCACGTCAACCAGCTCGAGAAGGCCGGTGTGAACCAGCTGGACGTTCCGATGGAATACGTCCTGGGCCGCACCACCGCCAAGGCCATTGTGCATCCGGCCACTGGCGAGATCATCGCCGAGTGCAACACCGAGCTGACCACCGAGCTGCTGATCAAGATCGCCAAGGCTCAGGTCGTTCGCATCGAGACGCTGTACACCAACGACATCGACTGCGGTCCGTTCATCTCGGACACCCTGAAGATCGACACCACCAGCAACCAACTGGAAGCGCTGGTCGAGATCTATCGCATGATGCGCCCAGGCGAGCCGCCAACCAAGGATGCTGCCGAGACCCTGTTCAACAACCTGTTCTTCAGCGCTGAGCGTTACGACCTGTCGGCCGTAGGCCGCATGAAGTTCAACCGTCGTATCGGTCGTACCGAGATCGAAGGTTCGGGCGTGCTGAGCAAGGAAGACATCGTCGAGGTTCTCAAGACCCTGGTCGATATCCGTAACGGTAAAGGCATCGTCGACGACATCGACCACCTCGGTAACCGTCGCGTACGTTGCGTCGGCGAGATGGCCGAGAACCAGTTCCGTGTTGGCCTGGTGCGCGTCGAGCGCGCGGTCAAGGAACGCCTGTCGATGGCTGAAAGCGAAGGCCTGATGCCGCAGGACCTGATCAACGCCAAGCCGGTTGCGGCGGCGGTGAAAGAGTTCTTCGGTTCCAGCCAGCTTTCGCAGTTCATGGACCAGAACAACCCGCTCTCCGAGATCACCCACAAGCGCCGTGTTTCCGCACTCGGCCCGGGCGGTCTGACCCGTGAGCGCGCAGGCTTCGAAGTCCGTGACGTACACCCGACCCACTACGGCCGCGTGTGCCCGATCGAGACCCCTGAAGGTCCGAACATCGGTCTGATCAACTCCCTGGCGGCCTATGCCCGCACCAACCAGTACGGCTTCCTGGAAAGCCCGTACCGCGTGGTTAAGGAAGGCGTGGTCAGCGATGACATCGTGTTCCTGTCGGCGATCGAAGAAGCTGATCACGTCATCGCCCAGGCTTCGGCCGCGATGAACGACAAGAAGCAACTGATCGACGAACTGGTGGCCGTTCGTCACCTGAACGAATTCACCGTCAAGGCGCCGGAAGACGTCACCCTGATGGACGTATCGCCGAAGCAGGTTGTTTCCGTTGCTGCCTCGCTGATTCCGTTCCTTGAGCACGACGACGCCAACCGTGCACTCATGGGTTCGAACATGCAGCGTCAGGCTGTACCAACCCTGCGTGCTGACAAGCCGCTGGTCGGTACCGGCATGGAGCGCAACGTTGCCCGTGACTCCGGTGTCTGCGTGGTTGCTCGTCGCGGTGGTGTGATCGACTCCGTCGACGCCAGCCGTATCGTCGTTCGCGTAGCTGACGACGAAGTCGAGACCGGTGAAGCAGGTGTAGATATCTACAACCTGACCAAGTACACCCGCTCCAACCAGAACACCTGCATCAACCAGCGTCCGCTGGTTAGCAAAGGTGACAAGGTTGCGCGCGGCGACATCATGGCCGACGGCCCGTCCACCGACATGGGTGAACTGGCGCTGGGTCAGAACATGCGCATCGCGTTCATGGCGTGGAACGGCTTCAACTTCGAAGACTCCATCTGCCTGTCCGAGCGTGTGGTTCAGGAAGACCGCTTTACCACAATCCACATTCAGGAACTCACCTGTGTGGCGCGTGACACCAAGCTTGGCCCAGAGGAAATCACTGCGGATATCCCGAACGTGGGTGAAGCTGCGCTGAACAAGCTGGACGAAGCCGGTATCGTCTACGTAGGTGCTGAAGTCGGCGCTGGCGACATCCTGGTCGGCAAGGTCACGCCAAAAGGCGAAACCCAGCTGACTCCGGAAGAAAAACTGCTGCGCGCGATCTTCGGTGAGAAGGCCAGCGACGTTAAGGATACCTCCCTGCGCGTGCCGACTGGCACCAAGGGTACCGTCATCGACGTACAGGTCTTCACTCGTGATGGCGTTGAGCGCGACAGTCGCGCACTGGCCATCGAGAAGATGCAGCTGGACGAGATTCGCAAGGACCTCAACGAAGAGTTCCGTATCGTCGAAGGTGCAACCTTCGAGCGTCTGCGTTCTGCCCTGAACGGCCAAGTGGTCGACGGTGGTGCGGGCCTGAAGAAAGGCACCGTGATCACTGACGAAGTGCTGGACGGTCTGGAGCACGGCCAGTGGTTCAAGCTGCGCATGGCTGAAGATGCACTGAACGAGCAGCTGGAAAAGGCTCAGCAGTACATCGTCGATCGCCGTCGCCTGCTGGACGACAAGTTCGAAGACAAGAAGCGCAAGCTGCAGCAGGGCGATGACCTGGCACCGGGCGTACTGAAGATCGTCAAGGTTTACCTGGCCATCCGCCGTCGCATCCAGCCGGGTGACAAGATGGCTGGTCGTCACGGTAACAAAGGTGTGGTCTCGGTCATCATGCCGGTAGAAGACATGCCGCACGATGCCAACGGTACTCCGGTCGACGTCGTACTGAACCCGCTGGGCGTACCTTCGCGTATGAACGTCGGTCAGATCCTTGAAACCCACCTGGGCCTCGCGGCCAAAGGTCTGGGCGAGAAGATCGACCGCATGATCGAAGAACAGCGCAAAGCCGCTGAGCTGCGTGGCTTCCTCACCGAGATCTACAACGAGATCGGGGGTCGTCAGGAGAACCTGGAAGAGTTCACCGACGAAGAGATCCTCGCCCTGGCGCATAACCTGAAGAAAGGCGTGCCTATGGCTACTCCGGTCTTCGACGGTGCCAAGGAGCGCGAGATCAAGGCCATGCTGAAGCTGGCTGACCTGCCAGAGAGCGGCCAGATGGTGCTGTTCGACGGTCGCACCGGCAACAAGTTCGAGCGTCCTGTGACCGTTGGTTACATGTACATGCTCAAGCTGAACCACTTGGTGGACGACAAGATGCACGCGCGTTCCACTGGTTCCTACAGCCTGGTTACCCAGCAGCCGCTGGGTGGTAAGGCGCAGTTCGGTGGTCAGCGTTTCGGGGAGATGGAAGTGTGGGCGCTGGAAGCATACGGCGCGGCATACACCCTGCAAGAAATGCTCACAGTGAAGTCGGACGACGTGAACGGCCGTACCAAGATGTACAAGAACATCGTGGATGGCGATCACCGTATGGAGCCGGGCATGCCCGAGTCCTTCAACGTGTTGATCAAAGAGATCCGTTCGCTCGGTATCGATATCGATCTGGAAACCGAATAACACGTGACGCGAAGGGGAGTGGGGCTGGTAAAGCCCGCTTCCTGCTCCGCCAGGAGGAAAGGCCTTGAAAGACCTACTGAATTTGCTGAAAAACCAGGGTCAAGTCGAAGAGTTCGACGCCATCCGCATCGGTCTGGCGTCGCCTGAAATGATCCGTTCGTGGTCGTTCGGTGAAGTTAAGAAGCCGGAAACCATCAACTACCGTACGTTCAAACCTGAGCGTGACGGCCTTTTCTGCGCCAAGATCTTTGGCCCGGTCAAGGACTACGAGTGCCTGTGCGGCAAGTACAAGCGCCTCAAGCACCGCGGTGTGATCTGCGAGAAGTGCGGCGTTGAAGTTGCCTTGGCCAAGGTTCGTCGTGAGCGCATGGCGCACATCGAGCTGGCCTCGCCGGTTGCCCATATCTGGTTCCTGAAGTCGCTGCCGTCCCGTATCGGCCTGCTGATGGACATGACCCTGCGTGACATCGAGCGCGTGCTCTACTTCGAGAGCTACGTCGTCATCGACCCAGGCATGACTACCCTCGAGAAGGGTCAGCTACTGAACGACGAGCAGTACTTCGAAGCGCTGGAAGAGTTCGGTGACGATTTCGACGCCCGCATGGGTGCCGAGGCTGTCCGCGAGCTGCTGCACGCTATCGACCTGGAGCACGAGATCGGTCGCCTGCGCGAAGAGATTCCGCAGACCAACTCGGAAACCAAGATCAAGAAGCTGTCCAAGCGCCTGAAGCTGATGGAAGCTTTCCAGGGCTCGGGCAACCTGCCTGAGTGGATGGTCCTGACCGTTCTGCCAGTACTGCCGCCGGACCTGCGTCCGCTGGTTCCGCTGGATGGCGGCCGCTTCGCGACCTCCGACCTGAACGACCTGTATCGTCGGGTGATCAACCGTAACAACCGTCTGAAGCGCCTGCTCGATCTGTCGGCGCCGGACATTATCGTGCGCAACGAAAAGCGCATGCTGCAGGAAGCGGTAGACGCCCTGCTGGACAACGGCCGTCGCGGTCGCGCCATCACTGGCTCGAACAAGCGTCCGCTGAAGTCCCTGGCCGACATGATCAAAGGTAAGCAAGGTCGTTTCCGTCAGAACTTGCTCGGCAAGCGTGTGGACTACTCCGGCCGTTCGGTAATTACCGTAGGCCCGACCCTGCGTCTGCATCAGTGCGGTCTGCCGAAGAAGATGGCCCTCGAGCTGTTCAAGCCGTTCATTTTCGGCAAGCTGGAAATGCGTGGTCTGGCGACCACCATCAAGGCTGCCAAGAAGATGGTCGAGCGCGAGCTGCCAGAGGTATGGGACGTTCTCGCTGAAGTGATTCGCGAACACCCCGTACTGCTGAACCGTGCACCGACCCTTCACCGTCTGGGTATCCAGGCGTTCGAGCCTGTGCTCATCGAAGGCAAGGCCATTCAGCTGCACCCGCTGGTCTGTGCTGCGTACAACGCCGACTTCGACGGTGACCAGATGGCCGTTCACGTGCCTCTGACCCTGGAAGCACAGCTTGAAGCGCGCGCGCTGATGATGTCGACCAACAACATTCTGTCGCCAGCCAACGGTGAGCCAATCATCGTTCCGTCGCAGGACGTTGTACTGGGTCTGTACTACATGACCCGTGAAGCCATCAATGCCAAGGGCGAAGGTCGCGTGTTCGCCGACCTGCAGGAAGTCGACCGCGTATTCCGCGCCGGCGAAGCCGCTCTGCACGCGAAAATCAAGGTCCGTATCAACGAGACCGTGAAAGACCGTGATGGCAGCATCACCAAGAACACCCGCATCGTCGACACCACTGTCGGCCGTGCACTGCTGTTCCAGGTTGTACCGGCAGGCCTGCCGTACGATGTGGTCAACCAGCCGATGAAGAAAAAGGCGATCTCCAAGCTGATCAACCAGTGCTACCGCGTGGTTGGTCTGAAAGAGACCGTTATCTTCGCCGACCAGTTGATGTACACCGGTTTCGCCTACTCGACCATTTCCGGCGTTTCCATCGGTGTGAATGACTTCGTCATCCCTGATGAAAAAGCACGCATCATTGGCAGCGCCACTGATGAAGTGAAGGAAATCGAGAGCCAGTACGCCTCCGGCCTGGTAACCCAGGGCGAGAAGTACAACAAGGTCATCGACTTGTGGTCCAAGGCGAACGACGAAGTGTCCAAGGCGATGATGGCCAACCTCTCGAAAGAGAAGGTCATTGACCGCGAGGGCAAAGAAGTCGAGCAAGAGTCCTTCAACTCGATGTACATGATGGCTGACTCCGGTGCGCGGGGTTCCGCAGCACAGATCCGTCAGCTGGCCGGTATGCGTGGCCTGATGGCCAAGCCGGACGGCTCGATCATCGAGACGCCGATCACTGCGAACTTCCGTGAAGGTCTGAGCGTACTCCAGTACTTCATTTCGACTCACGGTGCTCGTAAAGGTCTGGCGGATACCGCGTTGAAGACTGCGAACTCCGGTTACCTGACCCGTCGTCTGGTGGACGTTGCGCAAGACCTGGTTGTAACCGAGATCGATTGCGGTACCGACCACGGCCTGCTGATGACTCCGCACATCGAAGGCGGTGACGTCGTGGAGCCGTTGGGTGAGCGTGTACTGGGCCGTGTCATCGCCCGTGACGTGTTCAAGCCAGGCACCGAGGACGTCATCGTTCCTGCCGGCACCCTGGTCGACGAGCAGTGGGTCGAGTTCATCGAGCTGAACAGCATCGACGAAGTTGTCGTACGTTCGCCGATCAACTGCGAAACCCGCTACGGTATCTGTGCCAAGTGCTACGGTCGTGACCTGGCCCGCGGTCATCAAGTGAACATCGGTGAAGCTGTCGGCGTTATCGCTGCCCAGTCGATCGGTGAGCCTGGTACCCAGCTGACCATGCGTACGTTCCACATCGGTGGTGCTGCAAGCCGGACTTCGGCTGCCGACAGCGTCCAGGTGAAGAACGGCGGTATGGTGCGTCTGCACAACCTGAAGCAGGTCGAGCGTGCCGATGGCAACCTGGTTGCCGTATCGCGTTCCGGTGAGCTGGCCATTGCCGATGAATTCGGCCGTGAGCGCGAGCGTTACAAGCTGCCTTACGGTGCGGTGATTTCGGTCAAGGAAGGTGACAAGGTCGAAGCTGGCGCCATCGTCGCCAAGTGGGATCCGCACACCCACCCGATCGTTACCGAGCTGAAAGGTACCGTGACCTTCGTGGGCATGGAAGAAAACATCACCATCAAGCGCCAGACCGACGAGCTGACCGGCCTGACCAACATCGAAGTGCTGGACGTCAAGGATCGCCCTGCCGCAGGCAAGGAAATCCGTCCGGCAATCAAGATGGTCGACGCCAATGGCAAGGATCTGTACCTGCCAGGTACCGACGTACCTGCACAGTACTTCCTGCCAGCGAACGCCTTGGTTGGTGTTGCTGACGGTGCACAGATCGGTGTTGGTGACGTTATTGCGCGTATCCCGCAAGAAACGTCGAAGACCCGTGACATCACCGGTGGTCTGCCGCGTGTTGCCGACCTGTTCGAAGCGCGTCGTCCGAAAGAAGCCTCGATTCTGGCTGAAGTCAGCGGCACCATCGCATTCGGCAAGGAGACCAAAGGCAAGCGTCGTCTGGTCATTACCCCGACAGACGGTAGCGATCCGTACGAAGAGCTGATTCCGAAGTGGCGTCACCTGAACGTCTTCGAAGGCGAACAGGTAAACCGCGGTGAAGTTATCTCCGACGGCCCGAGCGATCCGCACGACATCCTGCGTCTGCTGGGTGTGAGCGCGCTGGCGAAATACATCGTCAACGAGATCCAGGACGTTTACCGTCTGCAAGGCGTTAAGATCAACGACAAGCACATCGAGACCATCCTGCGTCAGATGCTGCGTAAGGTCGAGATCTCCGAGTCGGGCGATTCCAGCTTCATCAAGGGCGACCAGATGGAACTGACTCAGGTGCTGGTCGAGAACGAGCGTCTCGCCGCCGATGACAAGTTCGTCTCGAAGTTCACCCGTGTGTTGCTGGGTATCACCAAGGCGTCGCTTTCGACCGAGTCGTTCATCTCCGCGGCTTCCTTCCAGGAAACCACCCGCGTGCTGACCGAAGCGGCCGTAACCGGCAAGCGCGATTACCTGCGCGGCCTGAAAGAGAACGTGGTCGTGGGTCGTCTGATCCCGGCCGGTACCGGTCTGGCCTACCACAGCGAGCGTAAGCGTCGCCGTGAAGCCGACAAACCGCTGCGCGTAAGTGCCAGTGAGGTGGAAGCCGCACTGACCGAAGCGCTGAATTCCAGCGGTAACTAAGTACAGGGCAGGGCCCCGGCAAGCCCCGAACGGTCATCGGAGACATGAAATGTTGCCGATGATCGGGCGGGGAGGGCCGGGGCCTTGTCTTGACTGGGTGCAAGATCCTCTTTAGACTTTTGTACCCTTAAATTTGGTGAGGCTCCGTCTCGCCAATTTTTGGCTTTCTTGCAAGACAATAGAGTCGCAAGACAATCAGTGGAGCTAGTAGATGGCAACTATCAACCAGCTGGTACGTCAGCCGCGTAAGCGTTCGGTCGAAAAGTCCGACGTTCCTGCGCTGCAGAACTGCCCGCAACGTCGTGGCGTGTGCACCCGCGTGTACACCACTACGCCGAAAAAACCTAACTCGGCACTGCGTAAAGTATGCCGTGTGCGTCTGACCAACGGTTTCGAGGTTTCCTCGTACATCGGCGGTGAAGGCCACAACCTGCAAGAGCACAGCGTCGTCCTGATCCGTGGCGGCCGTGTAAAAGACTTGCCAGGTGTTCGTTACCACACCGTTCGCGGCTCTCTGGATACTTCGGGCGTCAAAGGCCGTAACCAGGGTCGTTCGAAGTACGGTACCAAGCGTCCGAAGTAATCGGCCGTTTGCAGACATCCATTTTTTTGAGTCGATAAGAGTAAGGTCGGGCAGGGGTCGAAGACCCACGTCCCGGGCTAACCTGAAGACCGTTTGAGGGCTTATCATGCCAAGACGTCGTGTAGCAGCAAAACGTGAGATCCTTGACGATCCGAAGTACGGATCCCAGATCCTCGCCAAGTTCATGAACCACGTGATGGAAAGCGGCAAGAAGGCCGTAGCCGAGCGCATCGTTTACGGTGCCCTGGATACCGTCAAAGCACGCAAGAACAGCGACCCCCTGGAAATCTTCGAGAAAGCTCTCGACGCCATCGCTCCGCTGGTCGAAGTAAAGTCCCGTCGTGTCGGCGGTGCCACTTACCAGGTTCCGGTTGAAGTTCGTCCATCCCGTCGTAACGCTCTGGCAATGCGCTGGCTCGTAGACTACGCCCGCAAGCGCGGCGAGAAGTCGATGGCTCTGCGCCTGGCTGGCGAGCTGCTGGATGCTGCCGAAGGCAAGGGTGCTGCAGTCAAGAAGCGTGAAGACGTGCACCGTATGGCTGAAGCCAACAAAGCGTTCTCGCACTACCGCTTCTAATTCAAGCATCAACATTTTTGCGAGGGCTTTATGGCTCGTACTACAGCAATTAACCGCTACCGTAACATCGGTATCTGTGCCCACGTTGACGCGGGCAAGACTACCACTACCGAGCGGATCCTGTTCTACACAGGTCTGAGCCACAAGATGGGCGAGGTGCACGACGGCGCCGCGACCACCGACTGGATGGTGCAGGAGCAGGAGCGCGGTATCACCATTACCTCCGCTGCCGTTACCACCTTCTGGAAGGGTTCCGTTGGTCAGTACGACAACTACCGTGTAAACGTCATCGATACCCCTGGCCACGTTGACTTCACCATTGAAGTAGAGCGTTCGCTGCGTGTACTCGACGGCGCGGTCGTTGTGTTCTGCGGTACCTCCGGCGTTGAGCCTCAGTCCGAAACCGTATGGCGTCAGGCCAACAAGTACGGCGTTCCACGTGTTGTTTACGTGAACAAGATGGACCGTGCCGGTGCAAACTTCCTGCGCGTCGTAGGTCAGATCAAGAACCGTCTGGGTCACACCCCGGTTCCTGTTCAGCTGGCCATCGGTTCGGAAGATAACTTCCAGGGTCAGGTCGACCTGATCAAGATGAAGGCTATCTACTGGAACGACGACGACAAAGGCACCACTTATCGCGAGGAAGAAATTCCTGCCGATATGCTGGAGCTGGCTCAAGAGTGGCGCTCCAACATGGTTGAAGCTGCTGCCGAGTCCAGCGAAGAGCTGATGAACAAGTACCTGGAAGGCGAAGAGCTGACCGTCGAAGAGATCAAAGCCGGTCTGCGCGCGCGCACCCTGGCCAGCGAAATCGTACCGGCTGTCTGCGGTTCGTCGTTCAAGAACAAGGGCGTTCCCCTGGTTCTCGACGCCGTCATCGACTACCTGCCTGCTCCGACCGAGATCCCTGCAATCCAGGGTATCAACCCGGACGACAAGGACCTGGACAAAGACGATCCGGCTGTTCGTAAAGACGAGCGTCACGCCGACGACAACGAGCCGTTCTCTGCTCTGGCGTTCAAGATCGCGACCGACCCGTTCGTTGGTACTCTGACCTTCGTTCGCGTCTACTCCGGCGTTCTGAGCTCCGGTGACTCGGTCATCAACTCGGTCAAGGGCAAGAAAGAGCGCGTTGGTCGTATGGTGCAGATGCACGCCAACCAGCGTGAAGAGATCAAGGAAGTGCGCGCTGGCGACATCGCGGCACTGATCGGCATGAAGGACGTGACCACGGGCGAAACCCTGTGCAACGCCGACAAGCCAATCATTCTTGAGCGTATGGACTTCCCTGAGCCGGTCATTTCGCTCTCCGTCGAGCCGAAAACCAAGGCTGACCAGGAGAAGATGGGTATTGCTCTGGGCAAGCTGGCCCAGGAAGACCCGTCGTTCCGCGTCAAGACCGACGAAGAGACTGGCCAGACCATCATCTCGGGCATGGGTGAGCTGCACCTGGACATCCTCGTTGACCGCATGAAGCGCGAGTTCAACGTCGAAGCCAACATCGGTAAGCCGCAAGTTTCGTATCGCGAGAAGATCACCAAGTCCGGCGTTGAGATCGAAGGCAAGTTCGTTCGTCAGTCGGGTGGTCGTGGTCAGTTCGGTCACTGCTGGATCCGTTTCTCGGAGCCAGATCAGGACGAGAAAGGCAACATCACCGAAGGTCTGGTGTTCTCCAACGAAGTCGTTGGTGGTGTTATTCCTAAGGAATTCATCGCCCCGATCCAGAAGGGTATCGAAGAGCAGATGAAAAACGGCGTCGTTGCCGGTTATCCTCTGATCGGCCTGAAGGCCACGGTATTCGACGGTTCGTACCACGACGTCGACTCCAACGAAATGGCGTTCAAGATCGCTGCTTCGATGGCAACCAAGCAACTGGCCCAGAAGGGCGGTGGCGTGGTCCTCGAGCCGATCATGAAGGTCGAAGTTGTAACCCCGGAAGACTACCTGGGTGACGTGATGGGTGACCTGAACCGTCGTCGTGGTCTGGTCCAGGGTATGGATGAGTCGGTCTCCGGCCGCGTCGTCCGTGCTGAAGTACCGCTCGGAGAAATGTTCGGTTATGCGACCGACGTTCGTTCCATGTCTCAGGGTCGCGCAAGCTACTCCATGGAATTCTCCAAATACGCCGAAGCTCCGTCGAACATCGTCGAAGCACTCGTTAAAAAACAAGGCTAATCCCCTTTAGGCAAGAGGTTCACTGTCGTGGCTAAAGAAAAATTTGATCGTTCCCTTCCGCACGTTAACGTTGGCACC
>NZ_JBHFCS010000042.1:0-13494 GCF_044143025.1 Pseudomonas sp. TR47
GGTGTGTCACTCCTCGGATGGTGCCTGATATGTGGTCTGCGGGTGCTGTACCACTTGGCACGACAGCACAATGCCGATGGTTGGGACGCCGCTCGTGCAGCTGATCTTGAATCCACGCTCAGCCAGGGGCGACGTCATCAGCACGTATTGGCAATCAGTGTGTACACGGCCTTATACACGGAACCAGCGGATTCACTGGGACAGGTGGATGCTATTTTAAAAGGGACTAATGCCCTCAAGGCGCAACCGTCTAGATCTGCTGGGGGAACGGTGCGTCATTCCCGTTTGCCGGGCGATGTGAGCGAGAATCCCGAACGTGCGCTTCTGAGGATCCTGAAGAAGCTACTCAGCGACGTTGCGGTTCAGCTCGCGGAACTAGCTAATGAAGTCGAGCTTGCGTTGTCGCTGGAGATCGATAGTCCGCTGCGCGAAGACAGACTGGGTGAGGTCTGGCAGACGGCGTTAGCAGAGTCGGGTATTCGGCAAACCGTTACGCCTATTACCTGGAGGGGGCTGGAGGCGATTGATCAGTGGCTGGACCAACGCAGCGACGATCAAGCTCTGCTCTTGGTTGTCTCAGTGGTGGTAGCACCAGATGCCCCTCAAGGCACCGCCGAAACAGCGGTGGGGCTGTTGTTAGGCAACCCCGGGAGTCAACGTGCGTTACTCCCAGTGGCCAATCTGCATAGGCCGGAACAAGCTCATGGCGAGTCGGCTGGGGCATTGATCCGCGCAACTCAACTGGCACTGTCCTGGGCGTCTTTGCCAGCAAGTGGTGTCGAGCATATTTGGCGATCAGGTATCGGACAGAAGTACCACGCGTCAGTAACGACCCTGATGAGTGAGATTGAGTTGCCGCTGCGTGCTGATCGGAAAGTTCACGACTTGGACGCTTTACTTGGACATCCGGGAGCGGCAGCCCCGTGGGTGGCCGTCGCCCTGGCTGCGCAGACGGTTCAACGTGGTTGCGTACCACAACTAATTTTGAGTGGCGTGCGCTGCGCTGACGCGCTGCTGTGGGGAGCGGTACTGACACCCGTTCCGCCACCTATGACGTAGGGTTTTCATATGCAATTCAAGCGGGCGCGGTTACTGATTGTTGTGCTTTTCTTTGCACTACTGATTCTTGTGCTGGCGGGAGTGGCACTTTGGCTTTATCCCTCAGGTTTGAACTTCGCGTTCGGTAGCGTTCAAGGGTGGGATCTGTCAGTAGTATTGCCTGGGATCGCTTTTCTGATTGTGCTGGTTACTGTTGGGGGCTTGGTGCTTGCCCGTCGCTTCGGTGCTTCCAGTTACCGCCATCTCACCGAGGGCAGTGCTCAGCCAGTAGCAGAGATCCGATCCAAAGCCTTGCATGCATTCTACGGCGCGGCTGCAGACAGCCGTCCCTTGAGTCGAATGTATCTTCGCCAACAGTACGGTTGGTTTTGGTCGAGAAGAGTACAGGTGCTGCTGGTGGTCGGCGAGCCTGCCCAAGTCAATGCCATTGTCCCTGGTCTGATTGAACGACAGTGGCTGTCGGGACGGGCAGTTGTGCTTCTTTATGGTGGCAGTCTCCTTTCTAAACCAGACACAACGCTGCTCGACAAATGGCAACAGCAGTTTCGCTGGCGCGGCATTGATGGTGTCGTTTGGGCGCTAAGCGAACGCCAGCTCGACGATGCTGCTTCCATGAGTGCAAGCATTCATCATCTGCAGGAGATGAGCCGTTATCTAGGCAGGCAATTGCCTGTGCATGTTTGGCAAATCTGTGAAAGCCACTGGGACGAGTCGGAGCGTGGCATTGAGGCGGTCGGTGGCTTGCTTCCTACCCGACGATCCGTAGCTCACTTGAAGGAGCATTTAGGCGCCCTGCAGCGCTCTCTGCGCGAACAAGGTTTGGCGCAGATGCAGGTCCAGATAGCGCACGACTTTCTTCTGCGGCTTGCGCGTGACCTGCAGGTTGACGGTGCTGCACGATGGTATCGCCTGATTGAGTCTCTCTCAGGAAGGGGCTCCCGAGGCATCCAGGTCCGTGGCGTGTGGTTCAGCTTGCCAGCTCATAGGTCTGGATCTGTGCCGGCAATCGAACACCACTGGCCCGAAGACCCAGCATGGTCCGGGATCCTCAACGATCGCTCCGCCCGAGCCCGCCGACTGGGTTGGCACCCAGCCAGAGTCGCCTACGTTTCTGCGCTGGGCCTGGCTTCCATCTGGGGCATCGGCTTGGTGTTGTCCTTTGCCAGCAACCGTGCCGAGGTCGGTCAGATCGCGGCGGCCTACAGCGCGTTGCAGCAGCCTGTAGCAGGCACCGACACTAAACAGGCACTGGGCGAGATGGTGCGTGAACTCTCCCGCCTGGACTACCGATCAGAACACGGCGCACCGTGGTACCAGCGCTTTGGCCTGAACCGGTCGCAGGACCTGCGTGAAGCGGTGTGGCCGCTCTATACGCAGGCCAATAACCAACTGCTCCGTGACCCCGCCGTCTCTGAACTGGAAAAACGGCTCAAGGCGTTGGTCAACTTACCTCCGGCGAGTCCCCAGCGCGCCAAGCGGGCCCAGCTGACGTACAACTGCCTCAAAGCCTATCTGATGCTGGCGCGCCCGGAAAAAGCCGATGCGGCTTTCTTGGCCGAGACCTTGGGCGCTGCCGAACCGGCACTGTGGACGTTCTACGGCCAGCATCTGCCCGATCACCCGGATTGGGCGATCAAGGCCGACCTCAGGTTGATCGCCCAAACGCGTCATGTGCTGCTGCGCGAACTGGGCCAGCGAAACGCTGAAAGCAGCCTGTACCAGCAGGTCCTCGACACCGCGGCGAACCACTACCCGGCGTTGGGTTTGCAGCAGATGGTCGGCGACACCGATGCAAGCGCCCTGTTCACCAGTGCAGAACAGGTCCCCGGTGTATTTACCCGCCAAGCGTGGGAAGGGCAGGTTCGTGCAGCCATTGAAGAGGCGGCGCAGGCGCGCCGCGAAGAGATCGACTGGGTACTCAGCGACCACCCCAACGACATTGCCAAGGCGCTGAGCCCCGAGCAACTGAGGGAGCGCTTGACTACCCGCTACTTCCAGGATTACAGCAGTGCCTGGCTGGGCTTCCTCAACAGCCTGCGCTGGCAGCAGAGCCATGGCCTGAGCGATGTGATTGCACAGTTGACGCTGATGAGCGATGTGCGTCAGTCGCCATTTATCGCCCTGATGAACACGTTGAGTTACCAGGGCCAGGCAGGCGTTCGTGGCCAGGCCTTGGCCGATTCCCTGATTGAATCCGCACAGAAGTTGGTGGGGCAAAAAGCAGCGCCGATAGTCGATCAACTTCCCCAAACACCAAACGGCCCGCTCGACAGCACCTTTGGCCCCTTGATGGCGTTGCTGGGAAAGGAGGCGGAAGGGCGATCGGGCGATGACCGTTTGAGCCTGCAAACCTTCCTCACGCGGGTCACCGGCGTGCGCTTGAAGCTGCAGCAGGTGGTCAATGCGCCCGATCCTGAAGCAATGATCCAGGCCTTGGCGCAGACGGTATTCCAAGGTAAAAGCGTGGACCTGACCGATACCCAGGCCTATGGCAACCTGATCGCCGCCAGCCTGGGCGCCGACTGGGGCGCGGCTGCCAATACGCTCTTCGTGCAGCCGCTGGATCAGGCCTGGCAACAGATTCTGCAGCCGTCGTCGGCAGGCCTCAACAGGGCGTGGCAGCGCTCGATCGTCGATCAGTGGCAGGGTGCTTTCAGCGGCCGGTATCCCTTCGCGGCCACCAGCAGTGGCGCCTCGTTGCCCATGCTGGGGCAGATGATCCGCGCCGACTCCGGGCGGATCGAACAGTTTCTGGCCCAGCAGCTCACGGGGCTTCTACGAAAAGAAGGTAGCCGCTGGGTGGCAGACCCGCGGCAAAGCCAGGGGCTGCGTTTCAACCCGGACTTTCTGACAGCGATCAATCAGCTCAGTCGTCTGGCCGATGTGCTCTACACCGATGGCGGTATGGGCTTGAGCTTCGAGCTGCAAGGCAAACCTGTGCGTGATGTGGTGCAGACCACGTTCGTGCTCAATGGTGAAAAGCACCATTACTTCAACCAGCGAGAAAGCTGGCAACGCTTTCGCTGGCCCGGGCAGGGTGACCATCCCGGCATCAGCCTGACGTGGAGCAGTGTCTACACCGGCGAACGTCTCTTTGCGGACTACCAGGGCACCTGGGGACTGATTCGTCTGCTGGAGCAGGCCAATGTCACGGCGTTGGACGACGGCGATAGCCGCTTCCGGGTCGTGTTGGATGCGCCAGATGGTTTGCGCCTCACTTGGCACTTGCGCACCGAGTTGGGGGAAGGCCCGCTTGCGCTGCTCAAATTGCGAGGGTTCAGCTTGCCGCGAGAGATCTTTCTGGTCGATGGCCGTGACACGCCGCAGTACGCGCAGAATGGGGGCATCGAATGAGTCTGAAAAGCCTGATCGAAAGCTGTTTACCCGGTTGCGAGCCACTGGCCGTGGCGCGCGAGCACAGCGAGTGCTGGAAAACCTGGTTGACCCCCATCCGTGATGACGCGCCCGTAGGCGAGGATCCGGTTTATGACGACGACTTCCAGCGTATGCGCGAGGAGGTCAACAAGCTTTCCGGGGCGGATGTGGAGCTGGTGGCGCAGCTGGGGCAGAAGCTGCTCCAGCACTCGTGTAAAGACCTTCGCGTTGCCACTTACTACCTCTGGGCACGCTTGCACCGGGACGGAGAGGCAGGCTTGGCGGATGGCTTGAACTTGTTGGCAGCGTTAATGGATCGTTATGCCGACGGCATCCTGCCTGTGCGTGGCAACAGCCGCAAGATGGCCTTGGAGTGGCTTGCCGGCAGCAGGGTCCTGGCAAGCCTGTCGCTGTACCCACAGGTGGTCAAAGCTGAAACCGAGCGAACGGTGGCTGCTTTGGTATGGTTGGAGCACGGCTTCAGCCATTGGCCTGAAGACCAACGGCCAGGACTGGACGCGTTGTACGGTGCCCTCACTGCCCGACTCGCTGTGTCGGGAGGTGTCGATGCAATCGTCCCTCAGACTGGCAGTGATTCACCCGTAGACAGTAGGGCGGCAGGCCCGAGCCCAACACCCATAAAGTCGGGCCGAGATCTGCTGGACAGTGGTCGAGGGCTAGCCAGCTATTTACGTGATCAACCCGAAGGGTGGTTGGCAGCGCATAGGCTGATGAAGAGCTTGCGTTGGGACACCGTGCATCAGATACCGCCGCAAAATGCCCAGGGGATTACCCGCCTGGCGCCGCCTCGCGGCGAGTATCGCGCTCAGCTCAAGCGCTTGCACTTGCAGCAAAGCTGGAACGAGCTGATTGATCAGGTTGAGCAAATGTATGCCGAAGGCGTCAACCACTTCTGGTTGGATCTGCAATGGTATCTCCATCAGGCCTTGAGCAAATCCGCTGAGCCCTACAAAAGCTGGGCGGATATCGTCAAACACGATCTGGCCATGCTGCTGCACCGTCTGCCGGGCGTGGAGCTGCTGTGTTGGAGCGATGGCTCGCCATTCGCTGATGAAGCCACGCGTGAGTGGATCAACCAACAGGTCAGCGGTAACCGCCCAGAACAATGGCTGCCCGCAGCGGCCCCCGCATTGTCGGCGGCCGCATGCGAAATACTCGCCTTGGAACCCGAGGCACTGGCGCAAGCGGATGCTGATGGTGTCGAGCAGGCGCTGGCTTGGCTGGCGAGTCGGCCCGATGTGCAGACCGGGCGACAGCGTTGGTTACTGCGTTTGCTGATGGCGCGAGTGGCCGAGCAGTGTGGCAAGGCCGAACTGGCCATTCATTTGTTCACTGAGCTGGACGCTGCCGCGCAACGCCACACATTTGCCGACTGGGAGCCCGACCTGCTCTTCGAGGTCAAGGCGCGTTTACTCAAGCTGCTGCGTTTGAAGGGCCAGCGCAACGACGCAGACCGGCCTGCGCTGGCGCGGCAAATGGAACACCAGTTGGCAGCACTCGTATCCATTGACCCGGTACGCGCTGCAATCCTGTGCAGTTAATTCACTTTGATCAGGAATCTGTTTTGACTACGGACAACCTAACCCTGCGTTACTTCGACGCTGAAATGCGCTACTTGCGGGAAGCAGGTAAGGAGTTTGCCCAAGCTTTCCCGGATCGGGCGGCGCAGCTCAACCTGGATAAACCCGGCGCTGAAGATCCCTATGTGGAGCGCTTGTTCGAAGGCTTTGCGTTCTTGATGGGGCGTCTGCGTGAGAAATTGGACGATGACCTGCCTGAGCTGACGGAGGGGCTGGTCAGCCTGCTGTGGCCGCATTACCTGCGTACCATCCCATCGCTGGCCATCGTCGAGCTTATGCCAGATGTCAATCAGATGAAGGGCAGCGAGGAGGTCGCAAGAGGTTTTCAGGTGCTGTCACAGCCGGTGGGGCAGCACCGTACCCGCTGCCGCTACTCCACCACGCAGGATTTGACGCTACGGCCGCTCAATCTGGAAACCGTGCGACTTGACCATGAGCCCGATGGACGTGCAGTTCTACGCCTACGCTTCGCGCGTGGAGCACTGGCCGACTGGGATCAACTCGATCTTGCGCACATTCCCTTGTATCTGAATGCCGACGCGGCGCTTGCCAGTGTGTTGCACCAGGCGCTGACATTGAACGTGCAGGCGCTGCATGTGCGCTTGCCAGGCGCGGCGCAGCGCAAGGCATTTGCGGGGCAATTCAAGCCAAAGGGGTTTGCGGACGATGATCGCCTTTGGCCTAAAGGCGACAGCGCCTTCAGCGGTTATCAGTTGTTGCTGGAGTACTTTACGTTCCGCGAGAAGTTCATGTTCGTGACGCTCTGCGGCCTGGAATCGCTCGTGCTGCCTGCGCACGCGCCGTGGTTCGAGCTTGAAGTAGTACTCAGTGAGCCCTGGTCGCATACGTTTACGCCGACGCAAGAGCACATTCGTTTGCACGCGGTCCCCGTGATCAACTTATTTGCACTAGAGGCCGATCCACTCATCTTGGACCCGTTGCAGAATGAATACTTGCTTCGCCCAATGCGCTTGCAGGACGGTCATACAGAGATCTACTCGGTAGACAAGGTTTCTGGAGCGAAAGACAGCGTTCGTCAGGATTACGTGCCGTTCAGCAGCTTTCGTCACAAAGGGGGGATGCTTCGCGATGAGGCCCCCGAGCGCTATTTTCATACCCGCCTGAGACGCGGCGCCAATGGTCTTCATGACACTTGGCTGATTCTTGGCGGGGAGGGCTTTGACAAGGATGTGTTGCTCAATCGCAAAAGCCTGTCGTTGCGCCTGACCGGTACCAATGGCCAGCTGCCGCGAAAAGCATTGCGCAGTACGTTGCTCGACGCTGCGGCGCAGTCCACACAGGCAGGCTTGCGAGTCCGCAACCTGACCGCGCCGACCCTACCGTGCTACCCGCCGAATCGCGATCGTTTTCACTGGCGCGTGCTCAGTCATCTGGGGTCGAATTTTCTACCGATGCTCAACAGTGCAGAAGTACTGCGTGGCACGTTGGCCTTGTACGAGTGGACGGGTAACGAAACGAACCGCCGCCGTTTGGAGGCCATTGTTGACGTCAAGCATCACTTGATTCAGCGATTTGAAAAAGGCTTCTTGCTGCGAGGTGTGGATATCGAAGTGACGGTCGATAGCAATGGCTTTTCAGGCGAGGGGGATATCTGCCTGTTCGGTGAAATGCTCAGCCGGTTCTTCGCTCTGTATGCGGACATTCATTTGTGCACTCAACTGACGATGATTTTGCAGCCGACGGGGAGGTGCCTGCGATGGAACGAACATCACAGTCAGCGTATTCCCGGTTGAAGGCCGAGGGCATTGTGCATGTGTTGGCTGAACAGGTATCGACGGCTAACGTCTACCGCTTCTGCCAGGTGCTGGAGCAGGTGTTGGCTGAACAACCACCGCTGGGCAGCACTGCACATCCCGGCGATGACCTAATCAGGTTCCGGCCAGATCCTGGAATGGGATTTCCAGCAGGCGAGTTGAAAGCCATTGAAATCGACGAGTCTGCTCCACACCGACCGCTGACAGTGCGAACCCGGCTGCTGGGTTTGTATGGCGTCGACTCTCCTTTGCCCACGGCCTATCTGGACGATATCGCCCTGCGACGCGAAGGCCATGAGGCGCTGGAGCACTTCCTCGATATATTCAACCATCGAATATTCACCCAGTTCTATCGGATCTGGCGCAAGTACTCCTACCCGGCAACGTTCGAACCAGGCGGGCGCGATGCCACTTCACAGTGTTTATTGGGCTTGATCGGGTTGGGCATTCCCGGTACGGCAGAGCGTATCGCCACACCGATGTCACGTTTTCTGGCCCTGCTTAGCGTCATGCGTCTACCCACGCGCAACGTGGAGGGGATTGGTGCGTTGGTGAAGTTGCTGGCGCCACACACGGATACGCACGTGACCGGGCATTGGCCGCAGAGCGTTGTGCTTGAGCAGCCCGCCAGCCTTGCACCAGATCGTCCGGTGACTTTGGGCCAGGGCATGCCGTTGGGCGCTGTCGGGCACGACGCGAACAGCCAGCTGCGCCTGCGGCTGTATACCGAGGACCAGGATGAAGCGCGTGAGTGGCTTCCTGGTGGCCGGCTGATAGCCGATTTGCGGGTGTTGCTTGAGGTGTATCTGGGGTGGCGTTGCACAGCGCTGCTACAGCTCTCAATTCCACGCGAGATGGTGCCGGCTCCTGTACTAGGACGCACTCGGTCGATGCTTGGCATGACCGCTGTGTTGAAGCGGGCGCAGAGCGTACTCCCATCGGCTCAAGACGACACGATCACGATCAACCTGGGCCGATATCAAGGCCTGCATTTGAACCCTCGCAGGAAGGAGGTACAACATGTTGCGTACCGTTTTTAAATGCTTCACGGCACCAACTTTGATTGCTGTTTTGAGTGGGTGCGGCCTTGCACAAACGGTGGCAGACGGCACCGCGTCCACTGCCCAGGCGATCTTCTACAAGCAAGTCAAAACGCTGCATCTAGATCTCAATGGCCGGGTAGCGATAAATACCGATGGCGCAGAGATGAGCGGATTGTCGGTGCCAGTGCTGGTTCGGGTCTACCAGTTGAAGGGCAGCAAGGCGTTGGAGAACGCTACCTATGACGATCTTGTAGGCCAAGGTGAGCGAGTGCTGCGCGATGATCTGCTCGATGAGCGCGTTGTCGTGGTCAAGCCTGGTGAGGCGGCGCAACTGAGTGCACCACTGCTAGGCGAAGCTAAATACGTTGCCGTGGTTGCTCTGTTCCGAAGTCCAGACGTTTTTGAAAATACGTGGCGCATCGTCTTGCACCGTGACGACCTCGAACCGGATCAGGCCAGAGTGCTGGAATTGGGCGATAACCGACTGACGCTTCAACATCGTGCGGAGGGCTGAATGCATGCCTGAGACCAGTCCTTCTCTTTACGAAATCCTGTTGCAGAACTTTTGCGGTGAGCTAGCGCTGGACCAGGTGAATGAAGATGACCAGCTGACCCTCTCGGTGCTGGACAACATTCAGCGCATTCTCAACAGCCGTGCAGGCTCACTCTCGCATCTGCCTGACTATGGCTTGCCGGATATGGGCACGGTGCTGCAAGGGCTACCGGCTTCAGCCCATGGTTTGATGAACGACATCGCCCGAACGTTGCGCCGCTATGAGCCTCGCCTGGCGCAGGTGAGCATTCAGCTATTACCTCAGTCTCGTCCTGGCCATCTTGAATACGCCCTTGATGTGTTCATCAAGGGCGGCAGCAGGGCGTCCTTTGGAACCACGCTTGGCGCTGACGGCAGGGTTGTAGTGCGTCACCTCAAGCAGGAAGGCTACCTTTGCGTGTAATAGAGCCAACAGGGGGCCAGATGACGGCGCTTTTTGAGATGCGTGTTCGCCTGGGAGGGGATCCGGGCAACTTCGATGAGTTCAAGGTGTTGCACGGTGAGCTGGCCAAGCTCACCCATCCCGCCTGCCCAGATGTGGACTGGGCAAAAGTTGAGGGGTTGTCTTTGCGACTCTTCGAGCTGAATGGGGTTGAGCTGCAAACGGCGGTGGCGTTCGTATTGGCGCGTAGCTACCGCACCGGAGTGGCGGGCTTGACCGAGGGTGTGGCGCTGCTCTTTACGCTGAGCAATGAGTGGCCGAGCTTGTGGCCAGTGCAGGCGTCAGCCCGCATCGATCTCATTGCATGGTTGTTTACTCAGTTGCATCCATTGGTTCGCATGGTGGAGTGGGGCACTTCAAACACGGCCGTGCTGAGCGATCTGATTGCCGAGCTGAGCCGGCTGGAGCACCGCTTGGAACGCCATGGTCATGCTCCATTGGTATCGCTGCAGGTCTTCAGAAACCAGTTAGTCAGCCTTCTGCAACGCATGTCGGGAAGTAGGGCAACTGCGATGCCGCTTTCTCTGCAGTCCTGGGCAACAATTGCTGAGCCATCCATCTCGCCTCAAATTGCTGCTGTCGCTTCTGCGCCTTCGACTTATACATTCGTTGTCGAGCCTGCGGCGCAGAAGCGTGCCGTATTACCGTGGTTGCTGACATTGATGGTCACAATTGCATTCATGGGGTGGTTGGGCTGGCAAGAGTGGGCAGCCAGGCAAGCCGAAGAACCCCCTGTGCCCGATCCAATCCATCTCGACAGCCTGAACCTGTTCGATCCTGGCAGTGCCGAACTCAAACCCGGTTCAACCAAACTGTTGATCAATGCTCTCGTTGGCATTAAAGCCCAACCAGGCTGGCTGGTCGTTATTTCCGGGCATGCGGATGCGCGAGGGGATGCAGCCAAGAATCTCGATCTTTCTCGTGCCCGCGCTTCCGCTGTTCGCGACTGGATGCAGCGTATGGGCGATATCCCGGACAGTTGCTTTGCTGTCCAAGGTGTTGCCGCCAGTCAACCGGTCAGCAGCAACGACACCCTGAATGGTCGCGCAGAAAATCGTCGGGTGGATATTCGATTGGTACCTCAGGGAGATGCATGTGGCGAGCTGGAGGCCGTAGGGCGTTCGTTTCGGGGAAGAGAGGCTGCGTGATGGCGTACCTGCAAGGCGATGTGATGCTGAACTGCGCCAATGTGCGCATGCTGACATCGCTGCCTCGAGTCTGCTGAACAAGAAGCGTAAGGCTAAGGGCAAGCCGCTGGTCTTCAACAACTACGTACTTAGGTTCAGGCGCCTCGAAGCGGTTCGCACGCTGCGGGAGATCTTCACGCTTCTCCTGAGGGCATCCGCGTCGCGGGGGGAGGCAGCTGTACGTGGGTTGACAGACCGGCGGTAAAATCACGAAAAACTCCGGCGCACGCAAGCGTGCCCACACGCGCAGCCACCATAAAACGGAGACTGTCTGCATGATCTACCGTCACCGCCTGTCAAAGCTGTATCGTCGATGAGCAACGACATGCCGAGACTCGAGCGCAGCTAAAGTGACCGCATCTGTTTTTTATTGGATCAGCCCAGACGCCTGTTCGCAGGCAGACGCATGACTATGTCCATCACGACACACTCACGCTGTTCGCCGCCATGGATTATCTGCAAGGTCGACTGATCAGCAGCATCCATTAGCGCGTCTAGCGCGCTGCACAACGCTCAGCTATGCCGGTATGTCTGGAGCGCCAAAGGTGAAGATACCTTGGTCAAGATCCTGCGTCCCCAAGAGGCCGTGAAAGTTTAAATAGAGAAGTATTTTGCATCGAGGACAGAACACTGGAAGTTAACGAAAACTAGCATTTTTACCAGTTGTTACGACCACAGTGTACCCCCTAGCATCGGGATCAAGGATGAATTACCGAGAGGATGCCACTGTGAGAAACATAAAAGCCGGAATTACCTCGGCACTTTTCGTTCCGCTAATATTGGTTGGCACTGTTGCAGATGCTGCAACGTGCGAAGGCGTCGTTAAGGAGATCACCAGGTGGTATTCAGATACGAGAGCAGCATGCGGTATAGATCCAGCAGTTGACTGCAGCGGCGTTATGATGAGGGCAACCCACCGTTGGGATGAGAAGACGGGCAACCCTGAAAAAATCCCTGCCGACACGGACCCATTTAAATACTATGTCTGGAATCCTAGCCCTGCCTCCATCAACTCAGGCGGTGTTTCGGTTTCATGGATGCGTGCTGATCGTATCGCTTACAAGGATCCGGGGCTCGCATCTGCTAACGGAATTATCTTCACGCCTCGTCAGCTTGTACAGGACCGAGAGAAAAAATTAAACGTATTCTGTGCATTCCCAATTGATGCCTGGACAGACTTCCGGGCCAACCGTGGCTGCGCCGATAGTTCGCTCACCACTGAGACAGAGGCAAGTTGTCAAGCATTGGGGGTTACCGATGCTGCGGGCTGGTCCAGGCACTACTATGCACTTGCCGCCAATAGCAATAGTGATCGGCACAAAAAGCAGTGTGGCTTTGACATGAGCCGAAACTTGACACGTGAACAACGTACCGAAGCGTTCAAGGACTTCATTGCAGCGCGACAGGCCATTGCCAGCACCTCCGATGCACAAGCGACGCAGACAGAACTGCGCGTTGTGGCTTGGGAAAAGGACAAGGCACCGGTGGCAGCTTTTTTCTACAGCCTGGCAACAGGAAAAAAAGCAGCGATGAAAAATCAGTTCGATTACTACCAGCAAACCGGTGCATGGGTACCAGTAATCAAGCTGGGTTTCCCACAGGACGTAAACAGTAGGGCGAGTTTCTCCTGCGAAGCGGATGCACAACATCGAGACCTGCCTCGACCCATCGACAAAACTTCAGCCAATAGTTATATCGAGAAGGCGACATGGATTCAGCGCGATGGTGACCCGCATTTGGGCAACGGGGTCTGGAGCCTGTCGGTTACCCCTACGACACACGCGCGCAATGTAGGGCCGGATGAGACCGAAGCTATGTATGCAGAGCTGCTGAGAAAATACGGGGATGATCCTCGCTGGAGCGGCGACAAGTATGGTGGTGGTATGCGCAGGCAATTGGTCTGTCACTTGACTGGGTACTACAACGGCAAGCCAATACGCAATAAGCCCACATTCAACCTGGAACCGGTAAGGCCAGATGCAACCCATCAACAGTCGTTGGCGGAAGGGTGTAATGTCTGGCCGGCCGCTCCTTACCTTTAGTAGCGAATATTTCGCTACCTCCTTCAAGGGTTGGAATATGAAACCTGTATTGCTGCGAATTTACGGCATGGTCTTGCTATGCATGTTCAATCTTGGCGCCTGGGCCATGACGGGGCCTGAAACCGCTGATGCGCTCAATTTACGGTTGGCCGATACCCCTGAAAAATGCGCGGCCAATCAACCCGACTATGCCTGTAGCGGCGTACTGGCGAGGCCTCTGGCGCAGAGCCATCCGCGAAATTTTTGGGAGCACGACACGGCAGCGAGCCAGCGCGGCAGCGAACGTTTCGTTTACCTGCGCAGTGATATCACGGCGGCGCCACTTGCAGAGAAAACCGGCTATATCCTGATGAACCGTTTCGAGGCTATGGCACAAGACAAGCTTTATGATGTGAGTGTAAGGCCGCAGCCGGAAAC
>NZ_JBHFCS010000043.1:0-12926 GCF_044143025.1 Pseudomonas sp. TR47
CACCCACCCCTTCGAGTCCTACCATACAAGCCGGCTTGCCGGCGATCGAGGGCAAAGCCCTCGCAGCAGTCGCAAGCCGTAAGACATTTCTGAACCTGAAACCAAATGCTTCAGTTTTTTCACTCTGGCGACTTATCCTACGACGCCTATCGGAAGGTGCCGTCTTGGCTGGCAAGCGCTCCGGGAATAATGTCCTCGGGTCGCCTCGCAAGGCGATCGGGCGTGAGACACCCGGTTCACATTCGGTAGCGCCGCTCCATGGCGGTCGTGCGCGGGCAGGCTTCGGTCTGGCCGGGGTTACCGTATGTCCCGGGTCTCACCCCGTGCACGACTGCCACCCAAATCCGTGAGACGAGGAGGAAGGCAGGTCAGCCCAACATACGGAGATCCGCCATGAAAAAGCTCGTCCCAGACCCACCTTCATCCGCCCTGCTTCTGCTCGACCCTCCCGCCATCTCGCTCCCGGAACCGCCCAACACCCAAGAGTGCAACGCACTCATCTGCGCTTTGACCCTGACCATCAAACAGACCTCCAGCGTGCTGCTCGACAGCCCGCAAGGCCCTGTGCGTGACGCCATGGGCATGAACATCCGCCTGCTGTGCCGGATGATCAATGCGCTGAACGAGCACGCCGGTGCGCAAGGAGCGTCACAATGAGCGAGGGCCTCAACCAAGCATCAACGGCAGGCGTAGAAACCTTCGACCTGTTCAGCCTCAGGCCTGATGTCCCGTTCGATCATGCGTTCTCGCAGCTTTCCGTACTGCTCGGCTGCATCCGCCACCTCACCACCGAAGCAGAAATGGAAAACGACCGCATCGCTGGCAGCGCGGCGCGGATTCTCAGCGAGATGGCCAAGGCATTGATCGATGATCTGGAGCGGGGGATGAACGAGGCTCACTGAGGCTTCGCAGGCTCCATTTGTTGCGATTGCTGCTTCTGCAACTGCACAGGGCCATTGAAATAGATGTGCCATTGCGTGTTTCTTTCGCCGGGACGAGTAACATGGCCGTTTCGGGGCCGCAAAGCGGCCCCAAATCGCTCAACTGAACGGCATCGGGCAACGCCCTTCCTGCTTCAAGAGGAAAAATGCAATGCGCATATGGATCGACGCCGACGCCTGCCCCAAGGCAGCCAAGGACCTGATCGTCAAATTCGCCCTCAAGCGCAAGCTCGAGGTGGTAATGGTGGCCGGGCAGGCCGTGGCCAAACCGGCCTTCGCCGTTGTGCGGCTGATCGTGGTACCCAGCGGCATGGATGCCGCCGATGATTACCTGGTCGAGCACGCCGTGCCAGGTGAGCTGGTCATCTGCAGCGACGTGCCGCTTGCCGACCGCCTGATCAAGAAGGGGGTAGCGGCGCTGGACCCGCGTGGCCATGAATTCGACGAGCGCAACATGGGCGACCGGCTGGCAGTGCGCAACCTGTTTACCGAGTTGCGCGAGCAGGGCCAGGCCGGCGGAGGGCAGGGGCCTTATGGCGAACGCGAAAAGCAGGCGTTCGCCAATGCGCTGGATCGTATTCTGGCCCGCTTGGCCAAGGGCTGATCAGTCAGCCTCGTGGGTCATTTCCAGCACGCGATCCACCAGCTTGTAGATGCCGCTAGCCGCCTCGCTGATCGACTTGGCCACCATGTACGCCGGCGTGGTCACCAGCTTGCGCTGGGTGTCCTCGACAATGTCATGCACATCGCACTCTTCATGGGTGCCACCCATCTTGGTCACCGCCGCAGCAGTATCGGCATCGTTCCCGATGGTGCAAACCACGCCAGGGCCGTAGATCTTGGCCGCCAGTGCCGGTGAAATGCACATCAGGCCAACCGGCTTGCAAGCTTCGGCAAAGGCCTCGGCCAAGGCCAGTACCTGCGGGTTGACCGTGCAATCGCTACCTTCGACGGCAAAGTCGGACAGGTTCTTCGCCGCCCCGAAACCACCCGGCACGATCAGCGCATCGAAGTCCTCGGCCCTGGCCTCGCTGATGTCCTTGACCTCGCCGCGGGCGATGCGCGCCGATTCCACCAGCACATTGCGCGACTCAGGCATCTGCTCACCGGTGAGGTGGTTGATCACGTGCATCTGCGCGATGTTCGGCGCGAAGCACTGCACCTGTGCGCCGCGCTGGTCGAGGCGCAGCAGGGTGATCACGCTTTCATGGATTTCGGCGCCATCGTAGACGCCACAGCCGGAAAGAATCACCGCTACTTTTTTCGTCATGCTCATTACTCCAGTGTCGAGGCGCTAAATGTCCTCTAGTTTGGCAGATGTGGCCATAGGGGTTGCCGTGGGTGCATCCTAATCTGTGTGGATACCCTTCGAGGCAGCTGTCCATGGACTTGATTCTGCTGGCCGTACCGTTCTTTTTCGTGCTGATCGCGGTTGAATTGGTCGCCGACCGTGTGCGCGGCCAGCGCAATTTCACCGTGGCCGATTCGATCAACAGCCTGAGCACCGGCGTGCTGTCCACCAGTACCGGGCTGCTGACCAAGGGGGCAGGGCTGGTGACCTATGCACTGGCGTGGGAGCATCTGGCGCTGCTGCACCTGCCGGACCACGCCGTCTGGGTCTGGTTGCTGGCGTTCGTGCTGTACGACTTCTGCTATTACTGGCTGCACCGCTTGGGGCATGAGCGCAATGTGCTGTGGGCAGCCCATTCGGTGCATCACCAGAGCGAGGAGTACAACCTCACCACCGCGTTGCGCCAGACCAGTAGCGGCTTCCTCTTTTCGTGGATCTTCTACCTGCCGCTGGCGCTGGTCGGCGTGCCGCCATGGGTGTTCATTACCGTGGCGTCGCTCAACCTGCTGTATCAGTTCTGGGTGCACACCCGGCACATTCCCAAGTTGGGCTGGCTCGAATGGATACTGATCACACCGTCCAACCATCGCGTCCACCATGCGCAAAATACTGTTTACTTGGATCGCAACTACGGCGGTGTGTTCATTCTTTGGGACCGTCTGTTTGGCACCTTCAAGGAAGAAGACCCGGCCGAGCCGGTGGTGTTTGGCGTGACCACGCCGTTGGCCAGCTGGAACCCGTTGTGGGCCAACCTGCAGTTCTATGCCCAGCTCTGGGACGATGCCCGGCGCACCGATAGCCTGTGGGACAAACTGCGTATCTGGTTCATGCCCACTGGCTGGCGGCCGGCGGATGTGGCCGCGCGTTATCCACAGGCCAAGCAGAACCTGGCGCTGTTCCGTAAGTTCGAGGTTGCTCTGGGGCGGGCGCAGCAGGTTTATGTGGTGCTGCAGTTCGCCGTATACGTGGCATTGGGCAGCTACTTGATGGGCGTTGCAGAGCAGGTGCCGACGGCGGCCCTGGTGCTTGGCTGGGCGGTGATGGCGCTGGGTTTGTTCGCCCTGGGCGCGGCCCTGGAAAACCGGCCGTGGGCAGGGCGCCTGGAGCTGGCGCGCCTGTTGTTGAATGTGCCTGCGCTGTATCTGGCTGGCGCTCTGGGCTTAGGGGTTGTTACGCCCTTGGTCTGGGCCCTGCTCGCGCTTTACAGCCTGCTCAGCCTCGGCGGCCTGGGCCTGTGCCGCGGCCTTGCGCTCGGCGCGCAAGGTGCGAAAACGCCGCCGCAGCCACAGCAGGGCGCCGAGCAGCAGCAGGCCACCGAGCACCCATAGCTCGTACTTCTTCACGTTGCCCAGCATGCCTTCAAGAATGGCGCCGAAGTGGTACGCGGCTGCGCCCAGGGCCAAGGCCCAGACGGCTGCGCCGATGCCGTTGAGCAGCAGATAACGGCGGGGTGGGTAGCCGGACAGGCCGATAGCCACGGGCATGACCGTGCGCAGGCCATAGACGAAGCGGAAGCTCAGTACCCAGATGTCGGGGTGGCGGCGGATATGTTCCAGCGCGCGGTCGCCCATGGCCTGCCAGCGCGGCTTGCGCGCGAGGATCTTGCGCCCGTGGCGGCGGCCCATGAAGTACCACAGCTGGTCGCCGGCATAGCTGCCGAAGAATGCCACGATCACCACCAGGCTGATGTCCATGTACCCGCGGAACGCAAGGAATCCTGCAAGCACCAGGATGGTCTCGCCTTCAAAGAAGGTGCCTAGAAAAAGGGCAAAATAGCCGAAATCCTGCAGGAATTGTTGAAGCATTTTCTGAGGTGCTGGCGAAATGAACGCGCAGCCTACCCCTTCACGCGCGTTCGTGAAAGTGTCCAGATGCGTCTCGACGTGAACAATTCGTACAAGGACAATGGCTTCAGCCACAAGTCGCGGGCTTGCCTATAGATGTAACACAGACGTCATAATGGCCGCTTATCGTCCCGCTCAATTGATGATAGGGCGTTAACGTCCTCCAGGAACGCCAGATGAATAATGAAGTGCTAACCCCTGTCGCGATCAAGGACGCTCAGGCAGTCCCCGAAGAGATGGTGCAGACCCCGCCGGATCTGCCAGAGGCCCCGGAGCCTGCAGTAGAGGCCGCTGCCCCCGCGCCCGTGCATACTGCCCCCGCGCCGGCCATCGCCATCCCGAGCCTGGACGACAGCAGCCTGTACATTCATCGCGAGCTGTCGCAGCTGCAGTTCAACATCCGCGTGCTGGAGCAGGCGCTGGATGAGTCCTACCCGCTGCTCGAGCGCCTGAAGTTCCTGCTGATCTTCTCCAGCAACCTCGATGAATTCTTCGAGATCCGCGTGGCGGGCCTGAAGAAGCAGATCAACTTTGCTCGTGAACAGGCCGGAGCCGACGGCCTGCAGCCGCATCAGGCGCTGGCGCGCATCAGCGAGCTGGTGCACACCGAAGTGGAGCGCCAGTACGCCATCCTCAATGACGTGCTGCTGCCGGAACTGGAAAAGCACGCGATCCGCTTCATCCGCCGCCGTTACTGGACGCCCAAGCTCAAGACCTGGGTGCGCCGCTACTTCCGTGACGAGATTGCGCCGATCATCACCCCGATCGGCCTCGACCCGACGCACCCGTTCCCGTTGCTGGTGAACAAGAGCCTTAACTTCATCGTAGAACTCGAAGGGGTCGATGCCTTCGGTCGTGATTCGGGCCTGGCGATCATCCCGGCACCGCGCCTGCTGCCGCGGGTCATTCGTGTGCCGGAAGAGGTCGGTGGCCCTGGGGACAACTACGTGTTCCTGTCCTCGATGATCCACGCCCATGCCGACGACCTGTTCCAGGGCATGAAGGTCAAGGGTTGCTACCAGTTCCGCCTGACCCGTAACGCCGACCTGGCGCTGGACTCGGAAGAAGTCGACGACCTGGCGCGCGCCCTGCGCGGTGAGCTGTTCTCGCGCCGATACGGCGATGCCGTGCGCCTGGAAGTGGCCGACACCTGCCCCAAGCACCTGTCCGACTACCTGCTCAAGCAGTTCAGCCTGAGCGAGAGCGAGTTGTACCAGGTCAACGGCCCGGTCAACCTGACCCGCCTGTTCAGCATCACCGGCCTGGACAGCCACCCGGAGCTGCAGTACACGCCGTTCACCCCGGCGATCCCCAAGCTGCTGGTCAACGCCGACAACATCTTCAGTGTCATCAGCAAGCAGGACATCCTGCTGATGCACCCGTTCGAGTCCTTCACCCCCGTGGTCGACCTGCTGCGCCAGGCCGCCAAGGACCCGCACGTGCTCGCCGTTCGTCAGACGCTGTACCGCTCCGGCGCCAACTCGGAAATTGTCGACGCGCTGGTGGATGCAGCACGAAACGGCAAGGAAGTCACCGCGGTGATCGAGTTGCGCGCGCGCTTTGACGAAGAGTCCAACCTGCAGATGGCCAGCCGCCTGCAGGCTGCCGGCGCCGTGGTGATCTATGGCGTGGTTGGGTTCAAGACCCATGCCAAGATGATGCTGATCCTGCGCCGCGAGCAGGGCGAGATCGTCCGCTACGCCCACCTGGGCACCGGTAACTACCACGCCGGTAATGCTCGCCTGTACACCGACTACAGCCTGCTGACCTCCGACGATGCCCTCACCGAGGACGTCGGCAAGCTGTTCAGCCAGTTGATCGGCATGGGCAAGACCCTGCGCATGAAAAAACTGCTGCACGCGCCGTTCACCCTGAAAAAGGGCATGCTCGACATGATTGCCCGGGAAACCCAGTTCGCCCTGGAAGGCAAACCCGCGCACATCATCGCCAAGTTCAACTCGCTGACCGATGCCAAGGTCATCAAGGCCCTGTACAAGGCCAGCCAGTCGGGCGTGAAGATCGACCTGGTTGTGCGTGGCATGTGCTGCTTGCGCCCAGGTATCCCGGGGGTTTCGCACAATATCCAGGTGCGCTCGATCATCGGCCGCTTCCTGGAGCATACCCGGGTGTTCTACTTCCTCAACGGCGGCGAAGAGCAGATCTACCTGTCCAGCGCCGACTGGATGGAGCGCAACCTCGACAAGCGTGTCGAGACCTGCTTCCCAGTGGAAGGCAAGAAGCTGTTGCTGCGGGTGAAGAAGGAGCTGGAAGGCTACCTGACCGACAACACCCATGCCTGGACGCTGCAGCCCGACGGGCGCTATGTGCGCAGTAGCCCGACCGGCAACCAGAACCCGCGCAGTGCCCAGGCGACCCTGCTGGAGCGCCTGAGCAACCCGGTACTTAACGTACGCTGAGGACGAAGTTGACCCGGGCCAGCCACTCCGCCTCGTTGGCGAAGTCGGCCTGGGTCAGCTGGTTCTGCTCCAACCAGCCGGCCGGGAAGGCCACGTCGAGGCTATTGTCTGCGGCCTGCAGTTGCACCTTGGGCATCTGTTGGGTGCCACGGATGTGGTGGAACAGAATGGCGAAGCGCAGCAGTACGCACAGGCGCAGCAGTTTCACGCCTTCATCGCCCAGTTCGGCGAACTTGTCCTTGGGGATGTTGCGGCGGTGGCCACGTACCAGCAGCGCCATCATCTGCTGGTCTTCACGCGAGAAGCCCGACAGGTCGGAGTGCTCGATCAGGTAGGCACCATGCTTGTGGTAGTGGTAATGGGCAATGTCCAGGCCAATTTCGTGAATTTTGGCTGCCCAGCCCAGTAGATCGCGCCAGTTACCCTCTTCAAGGCCCCATGCCTTGGCCACTTGGTCAAAGGCGTGCAGCGCCTTGCGCTCGACGCGCGCAGCCTGGCCCTGATCGACGTGGTAGCGCTCCATCAACGAGTTCAGGGTGCGTTCGCGCACGTCTTCGTGGTGGTGGCGGCCAAGCAGGTCGAACAGCACACCTTCACGCAGCGCGCCATCGCAATGGTCCATGCGTTGCAGTTCCAGCGCGTCGAAAATCGCCTCGAGAATCGCCATGCCGGCCGGGAAGATGGCGCGGCGGTCGGGTTTGACCCCGTCGAAGTCGATCTTGTCGGTCTCGCCCAGCTTGAACAGCTTACGTTTGACCCAGGCCAGACCGTCGGCGTTGACCTCGCCATTGCCCAGGCCAGCGGCCTTGATTGCGGCGCCGATGGCACGGATGGTCCCGGAGGAGCCTATCGCTTCATCCCAGGTCAGGCGGTGCAGGGCATTCTCGATGCTCATCAGCTCCAGGCGCGCGGCAGTGTAGGCCTGGGCGTAGCGGGCCGGGGTGATCTTGCCATCGCGGAAATAGCGCTGGGTGAAGCTGACGCAGCCCATCTGCAGGCTTTCACGCAGCAGCGGCTCAAAGCGCTGGCCGATGATGAACTCGGTGCTGCCACCGCCGATATCGGCGACCAGGCGTTTACCAGGGGTGTCGGCCAGGGTGTGGGACACGCCCAGGTAGATCAGGCGCGCTTCTTCGCGGCCGGAGATCACTTCCACGGGGTGGCCGAGGATCACTTCGGCACGCTGGATGAATTCGTTGCGGTTGCGCGCCTCGCGCAGGGCGTTGGTGCCAACGATGCGCACGGCCCCCGCAGGCATGCCGTTGATCAGCTGGGCAAAGCGCTTCAGGCATTCCAGGCCCCGGACCATGGCTTCTTCGCTGAGCATGCGTGCTTCGTCGATGCCAGCGGCGAGCTGAACCTTTTCCCCGAGCCGCTCCAGGATGCGGATCTCGGTATGGTGAGCCTTGGCCACGACCATGTGGAAACTGTTGGAGCCCAGGTCGATGGCGGCAATCAGGGACAGGTTCTTCGCTAAGGTATGCGGCATGATCTGAGTAGTCTCGGTCGGTAACCCGGCAATCGTGCCACGTTAGCAGGCTGCCGCCAACGCGCGACTCGCCAGGGCTTGATGCAAGGCAATGTGCCAGTCGATGCTATGACACTTCTGTGACAGTTTCGATTCGTGGCGTCTTGCACAACTATAGTGACACTCAATCGTCCGCGACTTCCTGTAGCGCGTGGGTGCGGCTATGATGGGCCACGTTTTTTGCTTACGACCCTGGAGATATCCATGAGCAGCGATCTTATCAAACACGTCACCGACGCCACCTTTGAGGCCGAAGTCCTGCAAGCCCAAGGCCCGGTGCTGGTCGACTACTGGGCTGAATGGTGCGGCCCATGCAAGATGATCGCTCCGGTGCTGGACGACATCGCCACCACCTACGAGGGTAAACTGACCGTCGCCAAGCTGAACATCGACGATAACCAGGAAACCCCGGCCAAGCACGGCGTGCGTGGCATCCCGACGCTGATGCTGTTCAAGAACGGCAACGTCGAGGCCACCAAGGTCGGCGCCCTGTCCAAATCCCAGCTGGCCGCTTTCCTCGACGCCCACCTGTGATGTGAAAAAGCCCCGGAAATTCCGGGGCTTTTTCTTTTCCAACCCACTAGACGTCGAAAAAAGCAAGTGTTACATTCGGCCTCGCACTGTTTCTCCAGTGCCCCCTGCACGCCGTCGCCGACGCACTCCTAATTAGAATCTGTGCGCGATCCTATCGCCTTCTAGCGGCGCGGCTTCATTAAGCCAGAAGCTTAATCCTCCCTTCATACATGATTACGTCATTCCCCTTATGAACCTGACTGAACTCAAGCAAAAGCCGATTACCGATCTGCTGGAAATGGCCGAACAGATGGGCATCGAAAACATGGCCCGTTCGCGCAAACAGGACGTGATTTTCGCCCTGCTGAAAAAGCACGCGAAAAGCGGCGAAGAGATCTCAGGTGACGGCGTGCTGGAGATTCTCCAGGATGGTTTCGGTTTCCTGCGTTCGGCTGATGCGTCCTATCTGGCCGGCCCTGACGACATCTACGTCTCGCCCAGCCAGATCCGCCGCTTCAACCTGCGTACCGGCGATACCATCGTCGGCAAGATCCGCCCGCCGAAGGAAGGGGAGCGTTACTTCGCGCTGCTCAAGGTCGACACGATCAACTTCGATCGCCCGGAAAACGCGAAGAACAAGATCCTCTTCGAAAACCTGACGCCGCTGTTCCCGAACAAGCGCCTGAAGATGGAAGCCGGCAACGGTTCCACCGAAGACCTGACCGGCCGCGTCATCGACCTGTGCGCGCCGATCGGCAAGGGCCAGCGTGGCCTGATCGTCGCCCCGCCGAAAGCGGGTAAAACGATCATGCTGCAGAACATCGCGGCCAACATCACCCGTAACAACCCCGAGTGCCACCTGATCGTTCTGCTGATCGACGAGCGCCCGGAAGAAGTGACCGAAATGCAGCGCACCGTGCGCGGTGAAGTGGTTGCCTCCACCTTCGATGAGCCGCCAACCCGCCACGTGCAGGTTGCCGAAATGGTCATCGAGAAGGCCAAGCGCCTGGTCGAGCACAAGAAGGATGTGGTCATCCTGCTGGACTCCATCACCCGTCTGGCGCGTGCCTACAACACCGTGATCCCGAGCTCCGGCAAGGTGCTGACCGGTGGTGTCGATGCCCACGCCCTGGAGAAGCCGAAGCGTTTCTTCGGCGCTGCGCGTAACATCGAGGAAGGCGGTTCGCTGACCATCATCGCCACCGCGCTGGTAGAAACCGGCTCGAAGATGGACGAAGTGATCTACGAAGAGTTCAAGGGTACCGGCAACATGGAACTGCCCCTGGACCGTCGCATCGCCGAGAAGCGTGTGTTCCCGGCCATCAACATCAACCGCTCGGGCACCCGCCGTGAAGAGCTGCTGACTGCTGATGACGAACTGCAGCGCATGTGGATCCTGCGCAAGCTGCTGCACCCGATGGACGAGATCGCCGCCATCGAGTTTTTGGTCGACAAGCTCAAGCAGACCAAGACCAACGACGAGTTCTTCCTGTCGATGAAGCGCAAGTAAGCGTTTCAGGCTGGCAGTGATTGGGGCTGCTTCGCAGCCCATCGCCGGCAAGCCGGCTCTTACAGGTCCTCTGCGATCCTTGTGGGAGCCGTCTTGCCGGCGATGGGGCGCGGAGCGGCCCCAAGTCATTTTTGGCCATTGAGCGCTGAACGGCGCTACACTCTGCACCCCGACCGATACGGCCAACACGAGGCTCATGCATGCAGTATCGCGACTTGCGCGACTTCATTCGTGGCCTGGAACAGCGCGGTGAACTCAAGCGCATCCAGGTCCCGATCTCCCCCGTCCTGGAAATGACCGAGGTGTGTGACCGCACCCTGCGTGCAAAGGGCCCGGCGTTGTTGTTCGAAAAGCCCACGGGCTTCGACATTCCGGTGCTCGGCAACCTGTTCGGCACCCCGCAGCGGGTGGCCATGGGCATGGGCGCCGAGTCGGTCGAGGAGCTGCGCGAGATCGGCAAGCTGCTGGCCTTCCTCAAGGAGCCGGAGCCGCCGAAAGGCCTCAAGGATGCCTGGTCGAAACTGCCGATCTTCAAGAAGGTCGTGTCCATGGCGCCGAAGGTGGTCAAGGATGCCGTTTGCCAGGAGGTGGTGGTCGAGGGTGATGATGTCGACCTAGGCCAGCTGCCGATCCAGCACTGCTGGCCGGGCGACGTGGCGCCGCTGATCACCTGGGGCCTTACCGTGACCCGCGGCCCGAACAAGGACCGCCAAAACCTGGGCATTTATCGCCAGCAGGTCATCGGCCGCAACAAAGTCATCATGCGCTGGTTGAGCCACCGCGGCGGTGCCCTGGATTATCGCGAATGGTGTGAGAAGAACCCCGGCCAACCGTTCCCTGTCGCCGTTGCCCTGGGTGCCGACCCGGCAACCATCCTCGGCGCCGTCACGCCGGTGCCCGATACCCTGTCCGAATATGCCTTCGCCGGCCTTTTGCGTGGCAACCGCACCGAGTTGGTCAAATGCCGAGGCAGCAACCTGCAGGTGCCGGCTACCGCCGAGATCATCCTTGAAGGTGTGATCCACCCGGGGGAGATGGCTCCGGAAGGCCCCTATGGTGACCACACCGGCTACTACAACGAAGTGGACAGCTTCCCGGTGTTCACCGTCGAGCGCATCACCCACCGGCAAAAACCGATCTACCACAGCACCTATACCGGCCGGCCGCCAGATGAGCCGGCCATCCTCGGCGTGGCGCTCAATGAAGTGTTCGTGCCGATCCTGCAAAAGCAGTTCCCGGAGATCGTCGACTTCTACCTGCCGCCGGAGGGGTGCTCGTACCGCATGGCGGTGGTGACGATGAAGAAGCAGTATCCGGGCCACGCCAAGCGCGTGATGCTGGGTGTGTGGTCGTTCCTGAGACAGTTCATGTACACCAAGTTCGTTATCGTAACCGACGACGACATCAACGCCCGTGACTGGAATGACGTGATCTGGGCCATCACCACGCGCATGGACCCCAAGCGTGATACGGTGATGATCGACAACACGCCGATCGATTACCTGGACTTTGCGTCGCCGGTATCGGGCCTGGGGTCGAAGATGGGCCTGGATGCCACCCACAAGTGGCCGGGCGAGACTACACGCGAATGGGGCCGGGTCATCGTCAAGGACGAGGCCGTCACCCGCCGCATCGATGAGTTGTGGGACCAGTTGGGAATAGATTGATGCAGGTAACGTTGCAGCCGTCCGGGGCGGTGCTGGCGCTCGAACCCGGGGAACGGATCCTGGATGGAGCGCGGCGGCTGGGCTATGACTGCCCGAACAGCTGTCGCAATGGCAATTGCCATGTGTGCGCCGCATTGTTGGTCGAAGGTCGCGTTCGCCAGAACGGTGAGGTGCGCGACCATGGTGAGCTGTTCACGTGCATCGCCGAACCGCTGGAGGACTGCGTGCTGCTCTGGGATGGTGTGCTGGCCCTGGGCGAGCTGCCAGTGCGCAAGCTGGCATGCAGCGTCATTGAATGCGTAGAGGTGGGGGGCGACGTCTGGCGCGTGCGCTTGCGCGCGCCGGCTGGCAAGCCCCTGCGCTATCACGCCGGGCAGTATCTGATGATCGAGCGCGAGGGCGGCAAGCCGGCTGCCTTCTCCCTGGCGTCTGCCCCCCACAGTGGGCGCGACCTTGAGCTTCACGTGCTGGTCCGCGAAGACAGCGCCCGTCAGCTTTTGGCGCAACTGCAGCGTGACCCTATCGCCCGCATCGAAATGCCATTCGGTGACACCCACCTGGCCGAGCTGCCCGATGGGCCACTGGTGCTCATCGCTGCGGGGACCGGCATGGGGCAGATGCACAGCCTGGTCGAGCATTGCCGCGCCCAGGGCTTCAAGCACCCGGTGCACCTCTACTGGGGCGTGCGACGCCCTGAAGACTTCTACGCCATCGAGCACTGGGACGAATGGGAGCGTCTGCCCAACCTGTTCCTGCACAAGGTGGTGAGCGACCTGTGTGGCTGGGAAGGCCGCTGCGGCATGTTGCACGAGGCCGTGTGCGAGGACGTGCAAGACCTCAATACAGTTCATGTTTATGCCAGTGGTTCACCAAACATGGTTTATGCCACGCTCGATGCCCTGGTCGAGGCCGGTATGGATGCGCACCGCATGCGTGCGGATGTGTTTGCCTATGCACCGCGTGGTTAATAACCGAAGTTTCAGGTAGTGGGTATAAGGCGGTAATTCTTACCGCCTTGACTAATAACTTTCACTATACTTGGAACCATGCTCTCCAACCGTCGGAAGTTCGCGTGAAACTTAGGCTTCAGGGCTTGAGTGTTGGCGCGGTTCTACCCTAAGGTGGGTGCAGGTTCCCAAGGCGCTGGCGCAAGCC
>NZ_JBHFCS010000044.1:0-8301 GCF_044143025.1 Pseudomonas sp. TR47
ACGGCTGGTAGGCGCGATGCTGCTGGAGCAGAACGACGAGTGGTGCCTGCAAAGACGTTACATGCAGTTGGAGGCCTTCGAAGCGGTCAGCGATAATCCACAAACCAAGCTGTCAGCTGTGATCAACTAAACGGCGAACTCAATGGCAAGAGCCATGATGAGTTACACCACTTCCTGGGACACGATCACAGGCACAGTGCAGACCTCAAGAACTGCATGGTATCTGTGTGGCCGGCTTGCCGGCGATTGGCTGCGTAGCAGCCCTGATAACGCTAACTGACAGGCATTACCCCTAGCCCTGCCTGCATCCAGAAATGCACTGCAATCGATCCTGATAATTAATTTGTGGCGTGTGCGGATCCTGCCTACCGTGTGTCATCACTCAGCCTGGGAAAAAGGCCCGACCATGAATGACCGCGAGTTCATCAATGCCATCGACGCCGATGGCCTGCCCCTGCACATTGCCGTACAGAACGGGCGCATCACCCATATCGGCCCGCAGCGCGCCAGTGAGCCGGCCCGCGAAACCATCGACCTTGAAGGGCTGCTGGCGTTGCCTGGGTTCGTCGATGGCCACATTCACCTGGACAAGAGTTTCGTCGGCGACCGTTGGCGCCCGCACCAGAGCGTGGCCTCCCTGCGTGAACGGCTGGCGGTGGAAAAGCGCGAGCTCGCCAGCGCCCCGCCTATTGTCGAACGCGCCGATGCCCTGATTCGTCAGGCCGCCGCCTTCGGCACCCTGGCCATGCGCTGCCATGTGGATGTGGACGCCACCACCGGCCTTGCCAATCTGCGCGCCATCCTCGAAGCCCGCGAGAAGTGGAAAGACCTGATCGACATCGAGCTGGTGGCTTTCCCCCAGGCCGGCGTGGTGACCTGCCCCGGCACTGCCGAAGTAATGGAGGCTGCCGTACGCGAAGGTGTGCAGGTGGTGGGCGGTATCGACCCGACCACCCTGGACGGTGACGCCGAAGCGCAGCTGGACATTGTTTTCGGCATCGCCGACCGGCACGGGGTGAAGGTAGATATCCACCTGCACGAGCCAGGTGACATCTGCATAGCCCAGCTCGAACGCATCGCCGCGCGTACCCAGGCACTGGGCATGCAAGGTTTGGTGGTGGTGAGCCATGCCTATGGCCTGGGTGATGTTGTCGACAGCGTGGTGGACCGCACCGCCGAAGTGCTGGCCGGTGCAGGCGTGTCGATCATGACCAACGCCCCGGGCGAGCACGCTTTCCCGCCCGTGCTGCGCCTGCGCGCAGGCGGTGTGCGAGTGTTCACCGGCAACGACAACATCCAGGACGCCTGGTGGCCCTACGGCAATGGCGACATGCTGCAACGGGCCATGTTGGTCAGCTATCGCTCGGGCTTCAACACTGACGAGGAACTGCGGGTAGCGCTGCACATGGCGACCGAAGCCAGTGCCGGGGTGATGGGTAAAAAGGGCTATGGGCTGAAGGTAGGCAACGAAGCGAGTTTTGTGCTGTTCAAAGCCCCGAATGCTGCCGCTGCGGTGGCGGCAGCGCTGCATGAACGGGTGATCGTGCGCCACGGCGCGTTCTGGGGCGGGCCTGCGCAGTTGCAACTCAAGGCGTCGCAGTTTGCTGCAGAACTTCGCCGATAACCCGTGGCTGACTGCTTCAGCAACGTGACCATCGACTACCCGCTTTTGGCGCAGGCGGTGTAGCAGATCCCAGCATTAGAATTCCACCTTGCCCCGACCCGCCTTGACATTGCTCCGCCTGGCTTTGCCTTCCAGGCGGCGGGTCTTCGAGCCGAGGGTCGGCTTGGTGGGGCGGCGTTTCTTCTCGGTCTTGCCGGCTGTGGTGATCAACTCGGCAAGACGCGCCAGTGCGTCAGCACGGTTCTGCTCCTGGGTGCGGTACTGCTGGCCCTTGATGATCAATACGCCCTCGCCGGTGATGCGACTGTCGCGTAGCGCCAGCAGCCGCTCTTTATAGAACTCGGGCAACGATGAGGCAGGGATGTCGAAGCGCAGGTGCACGGCGCTGGACACCTTGTTGACATTCTGCCCACCCGCGCCCTGCGCGCGGATGTATGTCAGTTCGATTTCGGCATCCGGTAGATGCACGTTATTGGAGATGGTCAGCATGACATGGCCCTTGTAATTGCCCCCATTATCACAGGGTTCGCCGTTCTCCCATAGAAGACCCCGGTTTCTGGACAGGTGTCAGTCGGTCGCGACTGGCCGGCTTTCGCCCGCTGAGCGGACACCTGTTTGCAGGGGCCGCCTCGCGGCCCATACTGATTACAGCGCCTTGGTCAGTTTCTCTCTTCGTTATAGTCCATTTCCCAAACATACTCTCGCCGCACCTATACAACGAATGAGCCGTTGCCTGGTTGGCCGACGCGCCTGTACCCCAGCCGGCCTGCCAACGTGCTTCAGTTCATGCCCGCCACCTGACGCAAAGCGCCGTTTTCGCTTGACTCGCCCACAATCACGGCCGTGTGCGGGTGGAAAGTCCATGCGCTGTCTGCGCCGATTGCCTCTCCCCAGATCGCCAGGTCTGGCAACCACTCTCCCATCTGACTACCGTAGGCGCTCTTGAATAAAGCGAAGTCGGACTGCTGCGGCATTCGCATTCCCATCGCCTTGCAGGTTTTCTCAGCATTGCTCAAGGTTGCGCTGCTGGCGAGGACTTCGAGCCCGACCAGCCCTGTGACAGTCAACGAGTATTGCTGTTCAGCGCCACTGGCCAAGGTTGCGATGATGGTGGTACTGCCATTGCGCAGGACGCTTACATTACCGGCGCCGTCAACCGTAGCGACGCTTGCGTTGCTGCTCTTGTAGCCAGTAGCACCGGACAGCGGCCGGGCAAAATGCATTTGTGCGGGAAGGCTCTGGGGCAGTTTGATCGTGCCATTGTGATAGAACACGGGCACGCGCAGGGCTGAGAGATCCACTACGTGACCACCGGTAAAACCGTCACTGATGAAGAACTCCAGGGCAGCGCTCGGACCGGACTTGCCTACCGTGTAATAAACCTTCAGCTTGCCGCTAGCCTTGGTGAAGAATTGGCTGGCAAAGCGCAGGGTGATGTTCTGGTCGTTATGGTTGACCGGCAGGCTTTTGCTTGCCAGTTGCGTCCCATCTGCATCGGCCAGCACCACTGTCAGCTCTTCGCCTGCATCCACAGTTTCGAGCTGAATGTCGATCGCCGCGCCTTGCGGCGGCAGTTGGTCGGGGTCCAGCCACCCGGCGACGGTGTGTTGGGAACTTGGCGCGTTGAGTTTGCTCATGCGGGGATCTCCTCTTGAGGGCGCGGCGCAGTGCTTTGGTGCGCCAGCCTGCTGTTCGGGGCTGTCACTTGCGTTGGGCGCGCAGTTTCTGTACCAGATAGGGCTGTGCCGGCAGGCTGTTGCCGCCATAATGGCTGTTGCCCCAACTCAGGACCCGGCCATCGTCAGTCAACGCGATGAACGCGTTGTAATTGGAATAGATAGCCCTTACGTTGATCAACTGCCCGGTGAGGGCACTTGGGTTGGCACCTGTCGAAGCGTCACCCCAGCATCTGACTGAGCCGTCGGCAAACAGGGCCGCGAAGGCTCCGGCGGTAGCGGCGACCTGAATCACATCTGCGCGCTTGGCGATGTCGGCTGGAAGACTGCCCCCTTTGGCCGCAAGCCCCCACGACACGATGTGGCCATTTCGGCGGCGAGCACAGAATGCAGACACGGTGGAAGTCACTTCTACAATGTCGGTCAGCCTGGCTATCTCGACAGGTACGCTACCGCCGTGGCTCGAATTTCCGAACGCCAGAACCTGGCCCTGGCTGGTCAGCAGACAGTATGCATACAGCGCATGCGCTTCGATCGACTCGATATCGTCCCGCTCACTGATGGCTGCCGGCATGTTGCCAGCCCCGGGCACGTTGCCCCAGGAGAACACTTGCTTGCGACCATTGGATGTCACTCGCCGAGCGATGAATCCATGGCCACTCCCCTGCACTTGGACCACATCGTCGAAGGCCTGGAACGCGGGGGGAAGCGTAGCGCCATAGCGCCCATTTCCCCAGGCAACCAGGGCGCCATTACTGCGCAATGCTGCAAATGCGTAATAACTTGCGGCTGTGTCAACAACATCGCGAAGGTCGAGAATGTTTTGTGGAATTTTCCCGCCGTTGTTCAAGTCCCCCCAGCCAGTCAAGCGGCGGTCGCCATGATCACTGCCATACAGCGCGAGGAATGCTAAATAGTTGGAGCGCACCTTGAGGAAGTCGCGCCTGCCGATATCTTCAGGCCTCATGGTGGCCCCATACCTGGCATCGCCCCAGCAAGTGATAGAACCATCGAGGCGCCTTGCCGCCATTGCCCTACTATTGACGGACAGATCGACCACGTCATTGAGCGATGGTGCGGCAACGATGCTTCCCCAGGATCGCACGCTGTAGGCACCCGGGCTCGAGGTGTCAATCATTGCTGTGAAGCCAAGAGTGTTTCCCAACACGTTTGCGACGTTAAGCACCGTGCTGTTGGCGTGGGTGCGCACCTCAAGCATGCGTTCAGGTTGCGTATCGTGCCAACGCTGCGCGGATGTCCAGTTGGCATCTCCCATATAGCGCCATTGGGCGATGATCGGAGTCGATGTCTCTGCATGGACCGCAGCCAGGTGGCGGGGCGGCGTTATATCGGCCCTGCCATCGACACCGTAGCGCGCGCCCATGACTCGCAATGGCGCCGCACTGACCACATGGCTGACCGAGTACAGTTGCTCCGCTGATTGTTCAACCCGGCCATCGGTAAACCGTTCGATGCGGTAGCTGAGTTTCAGGCCGCGATTGAGATTTGCGAGAATGATCTCGGGTGGTATCACTACAGGCAGGGGTTGGCCTGGTTCACCTGCTTTAACGGTGTGGGTGATGATGTCCATGTGATTGGAGGCCAGTCCCAACACCTCTACGACCACTTCATCACCAATAGTCAGTTTGGCAGCAGCGGCGATTACCACGGTAGCCTGGCCTTTGAGGTCGAACGGGTTGATGTTGCCTTGAACTGCTTCGGTGATCACGGCCAGCGGCAGCCCTGCGCGCTGCACTCGAAACTTGATCAGGCCCGACCAGTCCGAGGGGCGTTTGTGCCCGAACCGGATGATTTCGTACTGCACATCCACTTCGCCATTCTCGCTGGCAAGCACATAACGCAGATCGATCGGCAAGATGCGCGACTGGCCCTCCTCGCCCCGTGCCACGCAGTCATAGACCTCGGTCACACTGTTAGCCTGGTCGCCGTTCCAGTAGACCACCACCTTGTCACCGGCAGCCAGGCGGGCCGAGGCTGGAATGGTGATGGTTGCACCATGGATGAGGCCAGACGGGTCGAGGCTATCCTCTTGCAGCTCATTGACGATGGGCACAGGGAGGTCCAACTGCGGTTGCTTGCCCAGTACCAGATCGAGATCGTGCGAAACCAGGTCTGGATGGCCGGCCCGCATGATCCGGTAATACACCGCTACGTCCTTTGCCTGGATCAGACCAGGGTCGAGCTGCGCCCGTGGAATCTGGAATTTTATGCTGGTGGCATTCGCGTCAGTCACGCTTTGGGTGTCGAAGTACACCTCACCACTTGACGTACTCCATTCGATTTCGACGTCATAGGGTGCAGCGATCGAGCCAGGAAGAGGCACCACCAGGTCTACGCCAGCAGCATACTGCGCCAATGAAGGGTCAAGGACTGCATTGGCGGGATCGGGGTCGAGCGACGGTGGCGCCAAAGTTTCCAGCGTATCGCCGACGTCCAGTAAAGCCGATTCAGACGGTAGTTGCGCTTTGCCTCGCGTCACCGTGTAGGAAATCTCCAGCGTGCCGCCATCCAGGGGCAACAGCGCCTTCGCACCGTCGAGCCGGAAGACCGCATCCTCTCCGGCCCGGGCACTGCTGATATGCAGTTCGGCAGGTTTCTCCAGCAGTAGCGTGGTGTCTGGCAGAGTACCGCGCCATGTCAGGGTGACGATGTCATTGGCCTGCAGTTTGGATGCCGCGGGAATGATCACCATGACCGGATCGAGGTCGGCGTCTACATAACCTTGGCTGATACCGTTGAGCTGTGGCGGTGGCAACTTCAGTGGGGTACCGGCGAAGATGACCCGGGTGCGTTTGGACTTCTCCACCTGGGCGCCTTGAACAAGCTCGTAGCTAGCCGTACCGCGCCCGCCCCACAAAGCCAGCAGGTATTCGGCAGGTAGGTCGAACACCAAGGTGCGGCTGCCACGGACCACCACCTGCGTACCGAGATCGACAACAGTGATCTCACCTTGTGCACTCTCACCCGTCCAGATCGCGTGGATGTGTGCACCCAGCGCAAACCCCTCTGTCGGCGGGTCTATTTCCACACTGAGCCCAGCGCTGCCAGGCTCCCCCGACTTGAGCCGCAAAACGTTTGTACCTGTTTGCGGATCGACCACGAACGGCGCTGGCAACCCCGTCGCCAGTCCATTCGGGATGACCTTACTGGACGACCAGTCAGCGGACTCGTTGCCTACTTCGTCGACGACGTAATAGCTGATATCCAGATCGGCATCCGAGGCTCCCTCCACCACGGTATCGGGAATATCGATCACAACCGCCTTCCCCACCTCGTTGCTCTTGACCTCATGCTCAAGCGTGTGGTCCGACCAGCTCAGGTATATGCGGTCGTATCGGCGCATCTTGCTGTAGACCGGAACAGTTACTTGCACGCCCTGGCTGTCCAGTTCGATTTTGTCATGGGACACCAAGGGGGGCGCCAGACTATCTTCGTTCGCGGCATTTTCGCCCGGATAGTTGAGGCGTACCAACACGCTAAGGTGTGGGGACTGCTCTTCATTCTCGCTGTCAACAGGCGTCACGCTGCAATAAAGCTCGGTGATACCCGCCGGTATATCTTCGGTCGGGATATTAAACGTCAGGGGCTGGCCGTCTTGACCAGCGCGTACTTTATGGGTCCAAACCAGATCGTCGTCCCAGTAGATCTTGATTACATCATCTACTTGCATTTTCGAGTAGGACTGAATAACCACTGGCAAGCCGGCACTTCCTTCGTTGATCAGGTCTCCGCTGACGCCAACATCGGCCCCTTTGGTCTTGAGGGGGCGCACAGCGTCTGGAATGTAGACATGGCCAAGGGGGCTGGCAGACAACCTGTTTGGATCGAGCTTATTAAGGTAGTCATTGAAATCGTCAATATCCTGTTGCAGGCCAGCTTCGGCGGTGTTGTCAACCATGACTGATTTCCTCAGTGAATTGGATGCAGGGTGTGAAGTCGAACCCAACGTTACGAATTTCAGCAGATCGGATTTATTAGCAATGACCGATAGTGTTTAAAAACCACATACTAGAAAATGCCAGCGCCTCGCCGGCGCTACTCAAGATATTGATCTTCAGGTCGATAAGTCACTAGCTGCCCGTCTGGAGCGGCGCTATCAAAGCGCAGAAGTGGCAGATAGCCCGTACCTGTATCTGCATGATACTCGCGCTGAAAACGCTGCCCGCCTGCGAGACCTTGACCGGACACATAGGACTTCAGGCTGTAGATAAAAGCCTCCAGCGGCAGGCTGGCCGTAATATTACTAGGCCAAGGGGACATAATTAATTCATTCCAGCCGAGCGCGTCAGAGGGCTTCGACCTTATCTCAGCAACGGTAGCGAAAGCTTCTGAATCCGTACCAAAAGCACACGAGGAATGGGGATTGGCGCGGTATCGATTCAGCCACTGTTGAGCTGTTATAATGCCCATTGCAGCGCACGCCCCTCTGAAGGTGCACATATCAGTCGCACGGCTAGTCGCGCTGTCGTAAGGATACATGCATCGCAACGTAAGCGGGTGCTGCACTGGAATCCCAGAGGGAAGCATTATAAAGCCCTGGGGTTTATAAGTGCGCGTAACTTTCATGTCTGCGGCAACATAACTAAAAGATACACCCTTCCCCCTGATTGAGGAGGGGCTCACGTTCCATGCCCTAAAACTCCCGACATCAGTCGTCCTGACCCAAACGCCGTTGCAGTTATAACGGCTTGTGCCATCGGGGCAGCTGGGGGCCGTATCAGCGAAGCGCGCGTTGATCCGCGACGCTACTTCATAACCTGCAAATAGCTGCTCTTGTTGGGCAAACCCGAAAGGTGTCAGGGCATCATCCGGTGCATACCGAAGTAGTGGTAGCCATTCTCCCGTTGCCTGATACCAGGCTAATTGGCTCCTTTGCCCGCGCCATAAGCCCCCCGGCGCACCCAGTCGGTAATACAGTGCCTGGATTGGCACTTTGCCAGGGAGTTGGGCATCCCAGTTGTTCACTTCCACTGTTTCCGG
>NZ_JBHFCS010000045.1:0-7490 GCF_044143025.1 Pseudomonas sp. TR47
GCGTATGCGAGCATTTGGCGGATCTTACGCCCCCAGGTTTTATCGTGGATGAAACGTTGATGCTCGTGATCACCGTTAATGATCTCGTCCTTGGTCAGGGTCGAAAGGACTTCCCAATCCTCACCAAACTTATAGGTGGCGTTATCCAAATGTGAGCTCTCAAGGAGATAAATCCCACGGGTGGAAAAGCCAAAGACGAAGTAGCCTTGATATCCCCCTCGGCCCGTCGCGAAGAAATCGGGCTCGAACCGAGTGATCTCTCTGATCCGGTGTTCGATCACTCCCTGCACTGACGCCCGCAGACCGGCCAGATAGGGTTTTACGATGGCCTCAGCACTCTTCCATGGGTATTTCCCAGGGGGGAGCAAATCCCATTGCAACTGGCGTGCCTGCACCTTAGCGATGCGCTGCCGCTCAACGTCGAAAATCTCAAATTCCTGGAAGAATTCGAGCATGAGGTTCGCCAGGTGAACAAGCGCTGCGGGCGGCTCATCGACCTTCACCCGGCGAGTCGCAATGTACTCTTTCCCATTGATGACGCTTAGAGAAAGGTGCTCCATGGGCGGACGAACAAAGTCGATGGGATACACATCCATTGTTCGAATTTGCACACCGCTGTGCTCTTGACCATGCCAGTCTTTCCAGCTTCGGTATTGCGGGACTGATTTTTTGATTAGCGGGAGATCTCGCCTTTTAATCTCCTTGCCACGAGCATTGAATTCGCTGATTTTTCCGATCACCGCAGGAAGGATCGAATCACCGTCTTCTTCGAGGTGAGCAATCGCCAGCCGCGCCTGAGCGTCTTGATCGACTTTGTCTCGCTCAATCACAAACAGCATCTCGCGAGCACCATGCGAGTGCGCGATGATTCTGTTGACGCTGTTAATTGACTTGCCTGTGACCATTGTTTTCGTCCTCGCCATCCGTGAGAGAAGCCGAAGATAGCATACTGCCAGCAGAACTGAAGTGGCTGGTCGGTTGTGCGAGACTCATCTGGCTCATGCACAAGCTTTGGGGTGCTCAGGCGTTTCCTGTTGCATGGTGAGCCGTCACATCCGGTCATATTCGTCACTTGAGGAAGCCGAAACAAGGGCAGTGGCTCAACCCCATGAATGTTACGCGGTCGACCAGATCATCACGTATTTACGGGGAAGCTTGGAGATTAGGGCCTGATCAGCAGATGCCAAGATTGACCAAGTAAGGATTTTTCCTTACCATCCATCAATACATCCGGGAGAACGCTGATGCCTGCCATCCACGAAATCGCCACGTTGACCTCGAAGGGGCAGGTCACACTGCCCAAATCCGTTCGCCAGCTACTGGGCATTGACACAGGTGGAAAAATTGCATTCGACGTACGCGGCGGTGAAATCGTGGTCAGCCGCGTAGAAACCACCCACGAAGACCCTGCCATCGGTGCGTTCCTGGGTTTGCTGGAGGCTGATATCCGAGGAGGCCGCAACCTCACCACCCTGCCGGAAGACCTGGCGCAAACCATGCTCGCCAACGCAAACCTCTACGTAAACCTCGACGCAGATATCGATGGTGAGGTCGCGATCTGATGCTGCGAAATGGCTGGACACTGTTGTTCCATGAAGGTGTGACTTTACAGCTACGCAAATTGCACGAAGCCGCCGCCCGAGCTGAACAGAACGATCCGCAAGGTTTTGAGAGCAACGCCAACGTCAAGCTGTTTCGGGCATTGAGCCATCTGATCATGGAGGCTGTACCTGCCGACCCAGGCCGTGATGAGTTCCGCCAAGGCAACACGCTGGGCACCGCCTACAGACATTGGCGCCGCGCAAAAATCGGCAGGCGCTTTCGGCTGTTCTTTCGCTACGACTCAAGGTCCAAGGTCATCGTCTATGCATGGGTCAACGACGAAAACACCCTACGCTCCGCAGGCAGCAAATCCGATCCCTACGCGGTCTTCGAGAAGATGCTGGGCCGCGACAACCCTCCTGATGACTGGGATGCGCTGACTGCTGCGACGCTTAGCCACTGGGACGAGCCCAAAGCGTAAGCGGCACGCTTTGGCGAGTGATAGCACGTCCAACACCGCCCTTCAGTGCGTCCACTATCGTCCACTCGTAACCACTGCAGAAAGGGGTACTGCTGGGGGTACAAATTCAATTTCCCGCTCATAACTTGTTGATTAGCATGGATGCCCAAATGTTCTTTGGCCGGCCATCCATGGCATGCTAAGACTATATGTCTAGACCGACCGCTTGGCCCCATGTGGGCCAAGCCGTTCGGCAAGGTAATCCAACAGGCCTTTAACTTTCGGTAAGCCCTCCCTGCTCTTGAGCCACACCAGATTCATCGGCAGTCCATCAGTAGAAAGATCTGAAAGCACCTCGACAATATCCCCGCTCTCCAAATGCGGCTGCACGCCCCATGTGGGAAGCTGGCCAATACCATGTCCCGCCAAAATTGCAGAAACCTCTCCCTGCCCGTCCCCGACCGCAATTCTCGAATGCATGATACGTCGCTCCATCTCTCCAGGTTGATGTCCCCTGAAGAACCATGGACTCACCAGGCCGTCTTCCTCCAGGTATCCAATGCAGTGGTGATTGTCTAGGTCTTGCTCACTAAGGGGAGCACCATGGGCTTCGATATATGCGGGAGATGCACAGAAAATCAGACGTTGAGCTCCAAAGTACCGATGCCCCAGTGCTGCTGACCAAGCATCGTTTCCACCGATACGTACCACGATGTCAACGCCGTCGTGGACGGGGTCAATAAATCGATCCGAAAAAGAGATGTGAGGCTGCAACAGTGGAAATTGATGAACAAAATCCCAAATCAACGGGAGTACGTGTTGACGGCCAAATGATGCGGAAGGTCTATGCGCACCCTGCCATGAGGCTCATTGCTCTCATTGACGATCGCCAGTTCGACCTCTTCCAAGTCTGCCAGCACTGAGGTGCAGGTGCGATAGAACGTTGTGCCCGCTTCTGTCAGCGACAGTTGACGCGTTGTACGTTTAAACAAGCGTGTACCGATTCGCTTCTCAAGCCGGGCAATTCCTTTGCTGACCGCTGAGCTTGTCAGCCCCAGACGCTCTGCGGCAGCTGTGAAACTCCCCAGATCCGCGACGGTAACGAAAACATCGATGCCCTTCAGGCGCTCAGATGAGTACATTGCACGCACCTTGATTAGTGAATTTTATTCCAATCACTTCGTAATAATCTCCGCAAATTATCGGCAATTTCTCCAATATGCTAGGTGAAAGGATCGCCGGAGCAAAGCAGTAATCGCAGCGCGTCGTTATGGTGAGGCTCAAAAGAAGCGAGCTGATTTCGCCGTGATTCAGGACAACGGGCTGTATCTATGACCTCCGGTAAACGAATCGCTCGGTTGAGCATCGTTGCTCAGCTGGAAATTTCAGTTCACCTCCACGGAGACTCTCAATGAGCTTGTTTGAAAGCTACAAACTTGGTCAAGGCACTATCGGCAACCGCTTCGTCATGGCACCCATGACCCGTTCGCGTGCTCCAGAAGACGCTGCAGCTATCGAGACCGCGCTTTACTACACTCAGCGCGCCACTGCCGGCCTGATCGTCTCTGAAGGCACTCCGATCTCTCGCGAAGGCCAAGGCTACCTGTTCAACCCAGGCATCTACACCCCGGAGCACATCGCCGGCTGGTGCTTGGTGACTGATTCCGTCCACAGCGTCGGCGGCAAAATTTTTGCGCAACTGTGGCACGTAGGTCGTGTTTCTCACACCTCGATCCAAGAAGGCGGCGCCGCCCCAGTGAGCGCGAGCAGCAAGGTTGCTCAGGGTGCTGTAGCTTTCGGCTACGATGAAGACGGCGTCGCGGGCTTCCTGCAGACTTCGGTACCACGCCAGCTGAGCACCGAAGATGTGGCTCACGTCGTCCGAGATTTCGCACAAGCCGCGGCAAACGCCATCGAGGCAGGGTTTGATGGCGTCGAGATTCACGGTGCCAACGGCTATCTGGTCGAGCAGTTCCTGAACCCGCTCGTCAACGACCGTACTGACCGTTATGGTTCGGACAGCCTGGAAAATCGCCTGCGCTTCGTATTCGAAGTCGTAGACGCTGTAAGTGCTCGCATCGGCAAAGATCGCGTGGGCATCCGCATCTCGCCATATGGCCAGCTCATGGACATGCCTCTGTATCCAGAGATCGATGAAACCTACGGCGCACTGTGCGCCGGCTTGGGCCAGCGCGACATTGCCTACGTCCATGTGATGGATCAGACCAACTTCTTCCTCCGCTCGGAAACCGCCGAAGCGCGTGATGAAGCGCTAAAGAATCTGCTCCAGAATTGCCGTAAAGACCTTGGCTCTACCGCACTGATCCTGGCGGGCGATCTGACGCTTGAGCGTGCACAAGAGCTTATAGAGTCTGGCCTCATTGACCTGCCCGCATTCGGTCAACCCTTCATCTCGAACCCAGATTTGGTGGCACGACTCAAAAATGGCTGGCCTCTGGCGCAGCCAAACCGTGACACCTACTACGGTGGTGGTATAGACGGCTACGTCGATTACCCACCTTACTCGGAATAAACAAGCGAAAAGGCCGTTCTGTCATTGATCGGCTTTTTTAGTTTTCGCTGTCCAGAACGGTCTCGCCGCCCACCATCTGAGCTTCTCAGCGTATTTTTATAAGAATTGGTTTAATCGTTCCATGTACGAATGGCCTAATTTTACGCTCCGTACCTCGTAATCGTCTGGCTAACTCACCTTTCTAATTCAAGCATTATGGTCAATGGTGCCCGCGTAACTTCAATAGGGCGCGATCGGCGCTTATCGCCACGATTGTCTGAATCACCAGTCGCGCATGTGCACGTGAGCAAACACCGGTATTTAACAGAGCGCTCGCATGATTATCGGCAACAATATCTCGACTGGATCCAGCAACGGCACGTTAGCCTGCTGCAAACACCGTGGCACCTGGTTCAGCAACGTGACTACGCTGCGTGCACGAGATCGTATCGTAGTTTTGTCGTGAGCTTTCATACAGGGCTGGATCAGCGAGCAGATCCAGCGCAGGTACTCATTTTGGAGTGCTTCGAAACGCGGCGCGAACTCAGCGGTGAGGTTGGCGCTTTCTTTTTCCACCAGTCGAAAATGCAGTGCCATCGACTCGTGGAGCGATACATGCCACTCCACCGCCTTGCGCAGGCGCAGTGGTGGTGATAGACGACGATCGTCCAGTGACGGGTGAATATTTAGGTTGCTATAAAGCTCTTCGAAAAACCCGAAAAGCAACTGTTCTTTGCTCTCGACATGGTTGTAAATAGCACCGTGGCTTAGCCCCAGGCTTTTGGCAAGGTCGCGCATACTAACCTGCCGAAAACCATGCACCGCGAATAGCTCTAATGCGACTAGACGTTGCTGACTAAAACACGGCTTGGCCTGTACGGTGTTCAGGGGTTCACGTATCTGGGCATTCATTGGCAGAACTCAGAGTCGCCAGCACGCCTGCTTCTAGGCGGTCGACGGTGGGTATGGATATCTTGCCCTTTGATGACTGGGAGCCTAGGAGCATAGGCGACGTTTCAAACAGCAGTGCAATTATGACGTCAATACTTCTGAACACATATTCGAATGCGAGCGTTTCCTGGCTTGAGCATTCCAGGATCAATCCCGCCAGGAAAATCCTCATGAGTTGGCATGTAACACCGACATCGAGCGATTCATGCAACTCTCCTCGCTCGATGGCTAGAACAAGCATCTGCCTGACTTGATCGGAAAACCGAGATTGAGCTTGGTCAAAACGCGCGGCGATCAATGAAAACCGTGCTCGCCCTTCGTTATTGCACAGCATGATTTCGCACAACTGCCGTGACGGTTGCTGCGTAACCGTTGCCAGGATGGCCTCACGTAGCGCCTGGAGCGCCTCTTGAAAGCTGCCTTGATGAGTCAGGAACCGTTCAAACGGTAGTGAATGGCTATCGAGAATGTGTTTGAGTAATGCACGCTTCCCGGAAAAGTGCCAATACACAGCCCCACGGCTCACCCCAGCTTTGGTTGCAATCATTTCAAGGGTGGCATTTACATACCCTTGGCCTGCGTATACTTCGATAGCGGCGTTGATTAAGGCGGCGCGAGTGACGGCCGCCTCGTCAACGGTTTTTCTGGCCATTGAACGGACTCCCCTCTTAGCGATCAGCCCCTGATAAGCCGGTCGATACCAAGCGCTTTGAAGATCAGCCGGTCGAACAAACGATTGGGTAGCACCTTCCCTAGGTACCAAAGCACATCAAGTGGGTAGCGCGTACGCGGCCTCGATGCTTGGAGAGCGAGGCGAACCGTTTGTGCTACACACTGCGCGGGCTTCGCCTTCTGTTCCTGTTGCCGCAACGACTGATTGAAGCGTTGCCATAAGACTGAGTAATCGGTGTCGACGTATTGATGGTCTGGACCACATGCCTGCGCTTTTTCGAAAAGGCGAGACTGGATAAACCCCGGTTGGATAGACGCAACGTGAATGCCGTATGGCATCAACTCCCGTCGAAGGCCCTGAGAGATAGCCTCGACGGCATGTTTGGATCCGGCATAAGCCGTCAGGAAGGGAACAGTAATGCCACCTGAGACCGAGCTGATGTTGACGATACGGCCGGGGCTTTCCCCCGAAGCCGCATTGCCTGTCATCAACGGCACGAAAGCACGCGTCACTGCCAGCAGACCAAGCACGTTCACCTCAAAGATCTTTCGCACTTCTTCGATCGGTTGCAGCAGGATAGGGCCAGCGAAGCTGACCCCCGCGTTGTTGACTAGCCCATGCAGCGCCCTGCCATCGAGAAGGAGGCGGACCTGGTCCACAGCATGCTCAAGCGAACTTGGCTCGGTGACATCGAGTACTAAAGGTACAAAGCATTCACCGCCTCGGGCAATCAGCGATGCCGCATCAGCTTCGCGGCGAACACTGCCGAAGACCCTGTAGCCGTGCGCCAACAAGTCTTCGGCAATTGCCTGTCCGATACCGCTGGAGACACCTGTTACCAGCACTGCCGGCTTCTTTGGACCCTGCGTCACGAAGGTGTCTCCGTCACTTTGAGCACGAGCTTACCGGGGGCTTTGCCGCCGAAAATAGTCGGCAATAGCTCTGGTGCCTTTTCAAAGCCTTCCACCACGCACTCCTCGACGTGCAGACGCCCCTCATTGACCCAACGTGCCATCTGACTCGCTCCCTCTGCCATTCGATCGCGATAGAACGACAGCAGAATGCCCTGGATGGTGAGGTTATGCGTCAGGACCCGCATGAAGTTGCGAGGTCCGGCGCTCACCATCTCGGTATACCCCGTCGACAGCGCCCCGCACACCAGTACCCGGCCGCGCGGCACCATGTGCATCAACAAGGTATCGAGCATGTCGCCACCAACGTTGTCGAAATAGGCATCAACCCCATCTGGGCAGATAGCGCGCAAACGCTCATCGAGGTTTTCACCTTGATATGTTGGCGCTGATGGAAAATTGACCCACCCTGCCGATTGAAATTTGACCCAGGGCGGATTG
>NZ_JBHFCS010000046.1:0-6768 GCF_044143025.1 Pseudomonas sp. TR47
GCTGGAGAAGGCCTGAATACTGTCATCTGGTCATTACCCGGAAGGCTAGCATTTAATCGTCCTTCCGCGATCAGCTCACAACGCTAGTCACCAGGCCATCAAAATACCATCATCCAATCCATGCGATTGACTACAAAGCAATAATCCTTTTAGCAGGAATACAAGGGTGAGTTGATGACCGCAGAAAGCCCAATGGAATTTTATCGTTTTCGCCCCATCCATCGCCTGCTCGGAGAGCAGGGCACAACTGAGGTAGTGGGGGATGATGGCTCATGTGTCGAACCCGCTAAACCGGCCAAGATCGGCGAATTGGCCTCTCAATCACCCAATATGATAGCCGGGATCAGAAAATCCTGATTCAGTAGTTATCGTTCAAATTCAAAGTGAAAGCGGCATGAATATCGATCCTGCATATTTTCAAGCTCTGCGTCAAAAACTTATTTGTGGTGAAATAACGGCGGTCACTTTTGACACGCAGGCTTTTGATCGTAATGGGAGGACCTTCAGGGGAGGACTGATAGGTCATTTGAGTCAGCTAAAAAATTCGAACATCAAGCTGGTGATCACTGAGTTGGTGCGCGATGAAGCCGAAAAGCACATGTTGGACATGCACCGAGCAAAGAGCAAAAAGGTCGATGATGCCTTTGCACTTGTGAGTCAATACTTGAGTGTCGATCTGCGCGATGAGTTGTGCGAAGAGCTCGACGAACGACCTAATCCAGAGCAAATAATTTTCCATGAATTTAATGATTTTTACCTGGCGACCGATGCTGAAGTAATTTCTTACGAGGAAGTGTCGGCGCGAAAACTGTACGAGCTATATTTTAACAATGAACCTCCGTTTCACAGGAGCAATGATAAAAAGTTCGAATTCCCCGATGCTGCAGCACTTCTGTGCCTAGAGGCATACGCCTCACACAATGGTATTCTAGTAGTGTCAGAGGATAAGGATTGGATCGCTTTTTGTCATGCATCTAAAAGCAAGAAACTTCATTGCGTTCCGGATTTACCTACCGCGCTAGCATTGATAAATTCGGTAGAGGACGATATCAAGGGAATTTCGAGTCAGCGATTCATGAGGCTCCAAGAGTTTAATGACAGCGGAGGGCTTCCGTCTGCGGTTGGTGATAAAATTATTAGTGGGCTAGAAGATTGTCTCTTGTTTACTGCTAGGACAAGTTATTTCTACAATGCCCGATGCGCAGATATTGATGTCGTCTCGATAAAACATGATGAAGGAAAGCAATTTTCGATTATCCGGGACGACGCAAACCAAACGATTTGGGTGCTTGGGTTGGATGTTGAGTGTCGCATCAAGGTAGATGTAACATTTTCTGATGCTGACGAGAGCTTTATTGGCAGCAGCCAATACGAACAACTCCTACTTGTACCAAACATGGCTATTATAAAAATATCCAACGACAATATCAGTGTTGAAACCGCCTTCGATAAAAAAACCACTCTGGATCTGGGAGCAATAGCACCCAATGAGCATTTCGTGGGAGAGCCGTGTTAGCGGTTCCCGGGATAAATATCTGCCGGCTACCACCGGCAGCTCCGGGTCGATAGCAGACGCTCATAGGGCGTCAATATCGACTCTCGGTGAACTGAGCCAGATGAGAAAGGCTTTAGAGCTAATTTCAACGAGCCATTAAAATCGGGGGGCGATTCAGTAATCCCGCGTTGAAGCACCCCGCCCTGGTGTCGTAGAGCCTTCGTGACGGAGTTGTGCCACCAGCACAATTGACGCGCTGACGCTAAAAATTTTTGCTGACCTTTCAGTCGCATTGCCCATCCACCTACACCCTTATACCCTAGGTTCTCGCAGAATCGAGGTGGATACAGATGATTACAGAAATTCCGACCAGCGATGAATTCGCATCGGCAGCCTACGCGCAGTTCGACTTTGCCTGGGATATCGTCATTTCGTTTATGACAGCATTGGATGAAGCAGGTCAGTACGTCGAAGTGGAAAAAGACGACCAGGAGCAGTTTTGGGAAGCCGCCCGGCAGCGAGTTCTTACTTCACTCATCATTGCGCAACAAGGTGTCGAACTCGCGATCAAAGGGAGGCTCGTAGCCTTCAGCCCATACTTGCTACTCGGATCTCCATCGGATTGGCCTAAGGACAAAACCGGAAAGGGGATCGAGTTCTCAGAGTTTAAGACCATCGATGCTCAGGATTTAATTAAAGCTTATAACATGGTGAGCCCTAAACCGTTCGACACGAAATTCGTGGAGCTATTCGAGAGGGTGCGGAGGGTTCGAAACTCAGCCATGCATTCAGTGAATGCGAAGCTTCGAATTTCACCAAAAGAAGTCATTTTGATCATTCTTGAAGCACACGAGCACCTCTTTCCTGATCAAAGCTGGGTAATGGCTCGAAAAGAGTTCCTATTCTCAGCTCCAGAGGCTCAGGTTTATTACGACAACGAGCACATGGATGGAGTACTGGTCCGAGAGTTCTTGGCAGTCTTCAACCTGCTTTCCAAATCTGAGCGCGAGCGATACTTCAGGGTTGCTAATATTCGCAAGTATATTTGCCCGGTCTGTAGATGCCAGTCTGTAAAGTTCGACGGTCCCGTACCACACTATGCTGTGCTAGAACCCAATAAGCCTACGTCCAATACTCTGTGGTGCTTCGTCTGTAACGACACGCACTTAGTAAACCGGGTGCATTGTTCTGATGAAGGTTGTAAGGGCAACGTAATCAGCGAAGAATACGGTTGTTGCTGTACCTGTGGTGAGGAGCAATAATAGAATCTATGGGCTAGGTTGGTGTGTTTTCGGTAGTTAAGACTCCACGACTCGCCTCAACCCCGTAATGTTAAGGCTGGCCGTAGACATTCGTCGCCCGCAGGGGCGCATAAGTGGCAACCACGCAATACCTAGCAAGCAAAGCCAACGCTAAGATATGGCCTTATCGTTGGCCCTCGTGCCATCGGTGACGGCCATTGGCCATTCACTATCTCTCGCTGCATACAGCTCCGGGCCGCTAGCGGTCACTCACGACCGGCTGCTTTCGACCCAATGCAGCCCCTCGTATAGAGCTGCTTGCGGCCAGGAGCGGTCAGTCACACCGTGAAAAATAAATGCATCCCCCTTTTTATTGCAATTAGTCGCCTGACAGGGCTTTTTTTGCTTGCGATTGAAGAATTTTTAGCTCATCAGCGGAAATGGTCATTTTTACTTTATCGGAGAAAGACAAGCTTACTATGAACTCATTATTGAGCTGCTGTACTGCTTTGCTTTTTTTCTCATGTAGCGACAGCTCAAAAATTTCTTTTTTACTTACAAAGCCTGACATCCCGAAAATATTGACTTGAGAGAAGTAGCCATCATTAAATGCAAAAACCTTGCCAATAGCCAAAGGCCTATAGTGAGCTTTGATAGCATTGTCATCAGCCCCGTGAGCGGACAAGTTTCTTAAGTTTTTAACTATTTTGATCGTCGTAGGATCTGCGAATACTTTTTTTAGCTTGGTCTTTAAATTACTGACTGATTGAATCTCGCTCACCCTGGTTTTTTCTCCAAGATGAAAAACCTCAAGTAATGCAGGAAACTCATTTTCACCGCTTCGGTATACCAGAAGCTGTACACTTTTCGTAGGATTGCTTGCGGGAAATAAATAGAAGGATGCAGTATTTCCTAATGGGGTTTGGTCAATATCTACTCTTGCACCTAACAATCTGTTAGTTCGCGCAGAAATCCCTAAGGCTTGCGCCTCTAAAAGTTCGTGAGCTGACTCTAAGTAAGAGTCATTATCTGTATTGGGGCTTAAAATATCCAGCGGCCACAGATTTTCCATTGGCTAAATCCTTAAATAGACAGAGAAATCGTGAGGGGAAGGTGGTCGGAAATTTGTTTCCGGATTACCCCTTTTTCAGATAGCAAGCTAATCGAGCCAACTTTGGTGTGAATATGTGGGATGCCTGTAGTAAGTTTTTTTGCAAATGCTGGGCGAATTATCACTTGATCTATCAAATGCCATCTCACAGAGTCTGTTTTATTTGGCCAATAGAAGGTTCCTGGTTGTTTGGATTTTGACCAATTGCCAAGTAGCTCCCACATAGGGTTATAAAAATATGAGTGGGTTACCCCATCTATAATCCTTGGTTTGGATGCTGCATGTTTGCATGGTGCCGCATGAAGCCCAAGAGGTATAACCATTCCTTCGTCGTAGGGCCGCATATTGAAATCACCAATGACCAGACTGTCGCCGCTAGCCTCTTGAGCTTCATGCTTTTCTATTGCGATTCGTAACCCTGCGGCTGTTTGAATAGAATGTGACGTTGCATTGCCTGCCCCTAGCGGGGATGCGAGATGGACAAAAAATAACTGATAAGCCAAAGGTTGGTGTTCATTCATACGGGTAACGATGAACGCTGCGCCTCCACCTGCTTCCGACCCGTCTCGGATCGATGCCCTATTGATGGTGCCGAGAAGAACGAACCTATCTGAGCTTGGGCGATGAACCCACCAGTTCCTTTTCGGATCTTCTGAATGTAAAGAATCAAGTAGCGCAGAGGTATCGATACTGCCGGGCTCAGCCAAGCAGATTATCGCCTCACCGTTTTCGCCAGATAAAGTTGTATCGTTCGCAACTTGCATCGCAAGCTGGACGACAGGATCAGGCCCACCCGCGCCTTTACGAATATTCCAGAATGTCACTGAGTGCATAAAGTCAATTACTTTCCTGTTATCGACGAGCTTGATGGAAAGCGAAATAAGGGGCACATTTTATCCGAATGCACCTTGGTGCGCTCACCAAGCGATGTAGATCATCTCCAGATGTCACGCCTAGCTTAAATATCAAGCGCGAGTACTTGAGCAGGATTCACCGAATAGACATAGCTTCTAATGCCTTCTTTTTGCTTTCCGTTTTTGGGTTTTTTGTACGTTGCCCTCAGAATTTGAAACCGGGCAACATCAATGGAAGTTGAAAACTCATCAAGATTGATATTGAACGCCGTAATATTCTGAGAGGGGCCTTCCAGCTTTTGTTCATTAAGCGTTAGGCCTGACTTTTTGCAGCTTTCCGTTATCTGGTGGAGCGCCTGTTCTGCCGCTTGCAAGGTCTGAGTTGATATGATTATATCATCTACATAGACACTGACTCTTGTGCCTGGGCTTCGATGCAATTTATCCATCATCTTGCCTAGGGTGCTTTTATGAAGGCAAAGTGATGCGACTATAGTAGACTGAACGAAACCAAATGGTAGAGCAAAGGTCTGTCCAAATTCGGCAGGGATAGATACGGTGGACTCCATTGCAATTGCGCGAGCCATCTTATAGCCAAAGTATGGCTTTAGCTCGCGAGTAATCCTGCTTCGATTTATGTTGTTAAAGAATTTTTTTAGATCAGCATGTATAAAATACTTCCCTACTACGTGAGACCTTATAGACTCTACATGGCCACCGCCTCTTAAATGATAGTAATTTAGAGGGGGCCGCCACTTCAGCTGAATTTGTTTCTTGAGCTCTTTGCCTTTTGCTATCGTTTCGAGCGTCGGTACATAAACCCATACATCTGATTTCAGACGAAATCTACTCAGCCACTTATGAGTATTTTGCATCGAACGAGCGCTCGGAATAGTTAAAAGCCACGCTCAATAGCGGCAGAGTTGCTTCCACAAGCTTCAGAATGGCTGTAACCATCAAGACAACTTTGGTAGCCAACTCATATACGCGTTTGAGTTTGGTCGTAATCAAATTTCTTCATGATTACTTACTCATCGTAAATCCTGGCTGACCGAGCGCAAGCGCATGGCTTTATAACCAACGAGGAGAACCCATGGCCCATGACGAGCAGCTAGGGGTATCCCAGAGATCACTGAGTGACGCGATGAGGGACACGCTGACAGGCAGCCTGTCGCCAGGATGACTGGATCCTATCATCTAGTCGAAACCGCATGCAATTGGGACTTTAAGATCTAAACACACCTCTGGTCATATGCCCTTAGCGCAAGCACGACACGACAAGACATGACTTGAGCATTCCCACGTCCTTGCCTAGCACGCGCTAAGCGAAATCTTCGACTAGGCTACCCTTTCGGCGCAATCACTGACCGTCCGTAAATGGCCGATTGCTGCCCCGAACGAAGGGCAGCTATGGGTCGACTGCAGCCGTTCGCGACTGACTGCTATCGGCCCAAAGCGGCCCTTCGCAGTAGCCGAAAATCGGCGAACAGAGAACGATCTCACATTCAGTGGAAGACTGTCTTAGGACTTGATAGTCTCTGCGAAACTGAGGTCCTATTCACTTCCAGACTCCGAGATCCAAGCGCAGTAGATTTCGCTCTTGCTGAAAATGAAAACGTGGGAGAAATTGCCCAACGATGCCTCAAAATCACGAAGCACTGCTTCGTAATCTGATTTTTTATCAATCTGTGGCGGTTGTATTCCAAAAGAAAACTGACGAAATCGGTCTTCGTCGGTATAAACAAGTAAAGCGGTCTTTTCTGGATAGGCAATTTTTGCTTTTTTCTTTAGAATTTTTTTTAGCTGCTCAATCTTTCTGTCATGCTTCTCCTGGTCTGTCTCGCTGACCATAATTGCAACACCAGGATTCCTCGAAAGCTCTTTAAGTTGATCAGCATCTTCTTTGCCCTGAAGCGTAGTGACTTCGAGATAGCGTATATCCGACTGATTTGATCCCTCTCCTGTGTATTTAACTGTTGCGTCGTGCTGCTGATTACCGTCGATCCACTGGATGACAACATTCTTTGGAGATGTGAAGTAGAGATTCGCGAAGTGAGCGATGGGATA
>NZ_JBHFCS010000047.1:0-6421 GCF_044143025.1 Pseudomonas sp. TR47
ATACAGCTCATCGTGTACGTCTCGCAGCAGACCTATCCTCTGTGGGTGTTGCGGCTGCGCTGACGTGCCATAAGTGAGTCTATCGAACAGCGCCTGAATTGCGGTCGCAAGATGGTAGTACCCATCAGCCGTCGTAGGCTGTCCCGCGGCTTTTTCGATAATCAATCTGTCCTCATTCCAATCAAGCGACAAAGGTTCGTGGACCGTTACTAACAATGATTGTGGATCGCTCGATTTTTTCATGTAGCTCTTAACTCCCTGTTTGATTGATTGCGTACCCATTTCGGGACAGCTGTGACGTCGCGCTAGCATGATTCTGTAGGTGCCCCCTAGGTAGACGTTATAGTGGCACGTTGAACTGCCACGTGCTAGCCGAGGCGGTTGCCGGTGTATGGACCCGATGCTGACCCTACCCATGGATCTCTCAGACTCGGCATCCGTCTAGTCTGAGAAGGCGCGATGGGGCGAACGCAATCAGTGACGAAAGACTGCTTTCGACCCATAGCGGTCGTTGGCCTATGTCGACTAACGGCCATAAATAGTCGACAGCGAACTGCGTAACTGGGCTGATCGGTACACAAACGGACGCCATCAACATCGTCACCTAAAATGTCGCCTCGTCTGTTACAAGAGCGGTCGTTTTTGCGATTGCAGATTCGCGAAGTTGATCCGGAGAGAAGTCGTGCCACCAGAGTTTGGTCAATACTGGGTCGTAGACCCATGGATGATCAAGCACCTCATGCGGCTTAAGCCGGCGACCTCGCAGAAAGATGTGCTGCTCTTCATTGGGAACGGTCGGGGGCCAGTAGACGCCAAAGTGCCGAATATTCATGTGCTCATAGACCTTGGCCACTTGAGGCGCTCCGCCAATATCTCTAAATTTCTCGGATGAGAGCACTTCGAAAAACGCCTCTGCCGGCACCATGTCGAGTTTTCGGCGCCTTACTTTACTTAGCTTGAGAATATCGGACATCCGTCGGACAATCGCTTTAACAGGTTCCTCGTCGCCTACGTATGCTACCAACTCTCCGCCGTAAGACTTGGGATGAGTCGGTACAAATTTATTAATTTTTGGCTGGAATTCAATCCGTCGGACAAAGAAGTCCTTCCTGCGCGCTGAATAGCCTGCAAAGACAAACGAGCACTCCGGGACCGCCATGGAAGGATGGGCGGTATCTGTCACGAAGGAGAGCGAGTCATTCAGCATCTGGAGGATCTGATCGCATAAGTCCGCTACGTCGACGACTCGATCCCGCAAGTTAATGAATGACTCTACATATGAGGAGATTTGGGCAATTAATGGGTATGTCCAAGAGGTGTCTCCAGCGAACGCAATAATAGCGTCACTTCGACCAACACCAAATATCTTGGGGCCATAGTCCCAAATTCTTCCACCACTAAGCCTGCTGTCAGACAGCATCCAAAGTTCACGACCAGTGTGGGTCTTTCTAGTCCAAGCTACTACGAGTGTCATGAGCGACTCCAGTCAAGAGGTTCACTAGTATCTCATGTTAGTTGAGCGAGTCCAAAGGAGCGCGACATGAAGGTCTCTTACTGGAGATCAGCCAGCAAAAGGCTAGCGTTATGAACGCTGTTTCAGCCATTAAGATTATTTAACTCGCCCCACCTTGATAGACACTAGATGACTGCTATTAGCCGTTAGCTGATCTTTTTGAAGGGCTGCTTTGGGTCGAAAGCTGCCAGTCGTAGATGGCTGCTTACGACCCAAACCGGCCGTTCGTAGGCGCAGAGACCGGCCAGAAGCTGCCGTTGAGGATAGCTTCAAGGTCACGCAGCCATATCCATACCCATACCCGCCTATTTGGACGCATAATCTCCACGGGCAGCCATAACGAGAGGCTACTTTATGGCGACAGACCTCGGGCTATAACCTGGAGTTTGCATGACCTAGGTTTTGGAGAAGCGTCTGCACGTCTCCTACAAAGGTACCTTCAAGCGCTGAAACTTTGGCGAATTGCATCGGCACGACGCCACCTACGATAAGACATGAGCGAATCCTTGGGGACTCGATACCTGTATAGCGCCCTAGCTGTGTTAATCCTTGTTGAAGGCGATCCACGCGCATGAGGTGACGTAGTAGCTTGTCTGGCTTACCTTTCTTTCGCTCCCCTTTGTAATCCGAAAGCAATGCAGCGATTTCCGAGTAATTTCTGCGGAAGGTAAGGTCCTTGCACTCAATAACCAGTACTTCTGTCCTGCCATTGTGCCAAGCCAGCACATCGACATCTCCGTAGGCGCGTTCCAGTTTTTGTTTGAGAATCGCTGAAAGTTCGATGTTCTCTATCGCTTGCCAGCCAGCAGACCGGAGCGTCTGTGCGACCTCTGCATTGAAGGTATGGCCCTCGTTGGCCTTACCCCACCATGCGTCGCGCATCTCTGGGGTGGTGAAGAAGTCTTGGTCGATCGTTCCGGCATGGGCGCCGCGGAGCACGTTAAAAAAGCCACGACGCACGAGCGAAGGTGAAACCAGATATATCGGATCTTCGTTCAGGTCCAACTGGATTATGGGACGACTTACCACAGAGAGCCGACGGCCAAATCTCCAGGGTAAGATGTCCCGCCCTTTGAAGCCACTGGGTGGCGTACTCCAAGACTGCCGCGTGGCCAAGGCGAAGCGGTCAAGGAAGTGGAGTGCTGCTGGCAGTTTAGTGGCGCTAACTAGTACGTTTAATAACTGACTTTTTTTCAAAGTTAGTACCGCTTCTTGTTTGACGATACCATCGTTTTCGAGGGCATCTAGCATTTTTCGGCCGTCGTCAATGGTGAACCCCATTTCCGTATTCCAAGCGCGGAGGAACTCATCCTCTAAAAGATGAGCCGTGGAGTCCAAGGTCAATGGAGCACTATAATACTGGTCATGGCCGGGTGCTGATCGAACGTAGCGGTCGCCCATGACTGTACTGAGCATAGGGTTTACCACAGCCTCAGCAAACGCGTCGGCCAGTAAGATCTCCCCTAGTGGCGAAATTTTCAGCCGCGGCTCCAAAGCGCCATAGTAGATGCCATCGGACCAGCTGCCCAGGCGGTTTAACAGGGATATCTCAGCGAACAGAGCTTCAATTTCCAGGTTTGAGGGATTTCGGCCATCGCCTAAGGGGCACGCACAAATGGCCATTTCAATCAGAATTCGGCTGCATATCTGCGTAGCCGCCAAGGCCGACAGCTGTTCGACGACAGTGCAGCGCGTGGCAGGTGTGTCACCATGCAAACCGAGTATAGCGGCGGAGGTTCGTTTCCAATGCTGCTCTTCAGCCTCTCCGACTGCGTGATTGACCAGTAAGCGTTTGGTCAGCTCGTAGCGATTCAGAGTTTGCAGTTGAGCGATCACGTGCTCGACCCGCTTGTCGACCAAAGCATTTAGGAATGCACGGCATTCAGCGTCCCCTTCGATGTGATTGGCCCCCTCGTGAACCGTCCACCCAAGGCCAAGCCGCAGCATGGCGCTATCAATTTCGTCGCAAATAAGAGGTTTGGCCGGTAGGGTGTCCCGGACATAGTCAGTAAAGGCGTGAGCATGCATGCGGTGAAAATGCCGGCCGCGATCATTCGGCACGGCGCGAGCCAAGATCTCGCTAGCCACAGCGCTCATAGGTGCTTTCGCTACCAGCGCAGCTAACGCCTGGACCGTGATTTTGGTAAGTGTATGTTCGGCAATATTCAGCGTACTTTGAAATGCATGAACATAACCTGGCAAGAAGGTTATGGTTGCCTCGTGAGCCGACGTGCTTTGAAAACGGACAAGCGTATTGAGATCTTGGGGGATCTCAGCGTCGTAGCGCTCAAACTCTTTTTGTGAGTCCTCAAAGCAAAATAACAGCGAGTATGTGGCGGATAGAGGAGCGAGTTCTTCCGTAGCATCGACGATGCGGGCCACGCGCGCGATGAGCATTTCCCAAAGCCTGTACACCAGATCGCGTGAAGTGAATGCCGGGGCAGCGAGGCGTACCCAAATGGTGGGCTTGCCCAAGCAGGCAGCAACTAGTTCACCCTGCTGTAGCGCGGTCAAGGAAACATAGATGCGGGAATCTGCGGCGTTCGGGAAGTACGGTTTTTTTTGTAAGCGCTCCACATAATGAGCTGTTCCACTGCTTTCCTTTTGTACGTGAAAATCACGCGTATAATCCGCTCGCGCGCGTATGTCACGTAAGAGGTTGAGAGGTGGAGAAATCACCAGTGGGGATTCTGGACTGACTCTCCCTTCTTCCAGCTGCGCATGGGGTATCAGATGCCCGTCATTCAATTCGACCCAGCCGATCAAATTCACGACACCGTTGAGGTTTAAGATTTCAACCCCTGCCGGATGTAGGGCGTCTACGGACTTCTGTAGACGCCAGAACCGCCTGATCACCATGGAATCAAGATCGCTTAACCGGATCAGGTCGGCCAGCGCAATAGTTTCACACTTCCAGCGCGAGTCTTCTATGTGTGGAACTTTAATACCCATCCCTTTGCCCCAACCACAAAGTACGAATAGGTGGATGCCTGCCTGGAAAGAGTTATTTGCTTGAGCTAACGACGCCGTGACGGCCACTTGAAGATCTCGCGTCATGCTGTCACGCGGAGCCGCCATATATTTGAAGCCGCCATCTCGATGGATCACTATTGACGGCAAAATAAAATGCATTACTAGAAGGTGCCCGTGGTCGAACTCAATCATAGCACTGGCATATTGGTCGACTCCTGAAGAACGCCAATGCACCGGACAGCCCGAAAAAGTGCCAAACAACTGGGTCTCGAAGATCTTACGGCTTAAAAGCTTGGCATAATTTCGGTTGAAGTTTTGTACCTGACCGGTCGCCAATACGTACGCAATCACGTGATCACGCAAAGCGATCGATATCGAGGTAGGCAGCATTACGATGAGTCCATCGGCCGTCTCCAACAGAGGCTGACGGTCAAGTTGACTCAGTCCCGGCTCATGCGTTCGCAACACTTCGCAATCCACGTCAATATTAAGAAAAGGCTCCAGATCCTTACGCTGGACCCCTCTAGACCTCAGGACGTCGAATGCTAAAAAGGCACGTTGCTGGAGTTCAAACGACTGAGGTAGATCTTCAACAACCAACTGGGCCATGATCTTATCTGAACCAGTCTGGTACCGGGTCAGGCCTGATTGCTTACAGACCTCATCCGCGACGACTAAGAGTGCTCGTACCTCCTTGCAAAGACGAGTGTAATGAGGCGTGTTAGGCATCCCTGACAGCAGGTGTACGCAGCATTGAGTGTAGAAACCTGCGTTCTCCCAGAGGCCTTCGAGAAGTAGAAAGTCTTCCTGATCATCCGCTACCAAGGTCACGAAAACATCTTCAGCTGCGTCCTCCCCCGAAGTCGCCTCGGATTCATCAATCATTTCAAACCATCTAGCAGCATCCACCAGTTCGGGTTGTTTCACACCACGTGCATGCACGAAAGCCAATGCAACCAGCAACTCCAAGCGCAATGTATTTGACTGGTAATCGGGATGCGTAAGCAGTCCGGCCAGCAGCGCAAGGCTGGCGCGTTGTTCAAACATCTTCAGATCCATTATTAAATCTGGAACAACGCTCTCCACCTCAGACAGGGGCAGGTGGAGTGATGCCCATCGCATCCGCTTGGCAAAAAGCTCTTCCAAGGCTTTCTTATCGATCGAAGGGGATACATCCGGTGTAGTTTCCATCTAGCGCCCTTTGTTTTGCCCATAACTGTCGTGCAGGTCACGTTAATGACGGTGCAGTCATGCCATCATGCCATCCTCCAAGGCACACTACAGTATCGCCAGCATGGTTTGCTGCATCTGATGCCACAGAACCTCTGCGTGACCTATAGGATCCTGAGAAATTTCTTCGTTAGGATCTTCCCTCATACGCATGGCCGGGACATCTTCATGGAAGGTGCAGCCGTTCACGACCGGCAGCCTCTGGCCGTTTGCTGCTCCCCACGAACGACTGCTTTGGGTTGAGTGCGATCATCTACTACCGGCTTCTTTTTGACCCATATAGCGGACGACTCATGCCTTGGAATGGCGCGGTGTCGGACGTGTTTGCCTTTAAATCTACATCCCTCAACGATCAAGTGCCGCTTGCGCGGTGCGTTGGGACCAATAGCAAGGCGAGCTCCTAGGGTGCCCGGTAAAGCGACACTGCCCTGAACGCATAGCCCGAAGAAACTCCTCACTATTTTGGTATCCTGCAGCCAACCGAGTCGGCCCAGATGGCGGAGGCATGAAGGCATGATGGCATAAGTGGCGCGTCGGGGATGCCTGAGGCTTTCAGCACGATACCTGGCATTGGCATGAATGACCGTGCCAAGCTGCAGGAGATATGGACGGACTTTGATCGCGAGGCACAATCATGGCACCTGGTCGACCCCACAGAGTGGATGCAGAGCCGATAGCAAATTTTGAAAGGATCAGAAAGGCGCT
>NZ_JBHFCS010000048.1:0-6056 GCF_044143025.1 Pseudomonas sp. TR47
GCGTATGCGGGGCCGTTCAGGGAAGCTGGTCGAGATCGTTAAGGACCTCAACGATGAACCTTGTGGCACGCCTGAAGCCCTCTTTCTCTCCCAATCTGTAAATGCTTCTCCGGGTCTGACCTTTAAGTCTCTCTCTGCGCTCTACATGGAGGAACGCAAGGACAGCATTCAGGCCAGCACCATGCGGGACGTGAAGTCATCGTGTGAGGCCATCGGTGCGGTCCTTGGTGACTTGGACATGAAGAGCCACACACGGGAGGACATGAAGGGCCTCAGGGAAAAGCTCCTTGAGGCCCGTAAGCCTTCGACAGTTAAGAAGCTGCTGACCCGGCTATCAACGGTCATGGATTGGGCTGTGAACAATGGCTACCTCGATAAGAGTTTCGATAAGGGCCTGAAGCCAACTAAAGGAGCTGACAGCTCCCGTGAGGCGCTCTCTCAGGATCAGGTAAAGGCCCTGATGGCTCACGCTAAGTCGCTTCCAGTGGACGCTTGGCAGCGCTGGGCGTTGTCCCTTGGAGTGATCACTGGGACCCGTATTGAGGAACTCAGGCAGTTGACCAAGGCTGACGTTAAGCAGGTCGGGACTGTGTGGGTCATCGACATCAATAGGAACGATGGCAAGACAGCCAAGACCAAGAATGCTCTACGTGTCGTACCGCTGACTGACGGGGCCTATGGCTTCGACCTTAAGGCGTTCCTTGAGTTTGTCAGGAAGGCCGACTCTCGGCTGTTCACCTTGGGCGCTGGTCAGTTCTCGAACCTGCTTAATGGTGCGTTACGGGATGTCTTGAGCTTGAACGCTGATCGGACCCAGACTTTCCACTCATTGCGTCACTCACTGGCCGGTGCCTTGAAGGCCGCTGAGGTGCCTGTGGGAACCGCTGAGTCCATCTTGGGTCACGCTTCAGGGTCTATCAGTTATGACCTGTACGGGGCTGGGAGTGCCGTTGAGGTGGGCCGTATGGCGGACGCTCTGGTGAAAGCTTTGAAGCTGGTAAGCTAAGGCTGCATCTATGCTGGTCGCCAACGAGCGCTTAGTATGCGGACATCATGGAACATTAACTAAGTAACGGAGCTGTCAATTGAACAATGGACGTTTCTTCAGTGGCCTCGCTCTTTGTGCAGTGCTTCAAGTCTTTGCGGCTCATGCGCTGGGGCAGGAAAAACTATGGGTCACCACAGATCGTACTGATCGACACACTTGCCCATCTACAGAGTGTGGGGTCGCAGGCCGTCTTATGTTCAGGGAAGGCGTTGACATCTTAGAGCGTAAAGGTCAGTGGGTGCGTATTACTAAAACCTATTCTGCATCCTGTACTGGCGGCGTCAGCGAGTACATTAAGTCTGGAAATAAAGCCTGTACGGCCGTTAATGGCATCAAGGACGGGAAGTTTGCTGAATGGGTTCAGAGCAAAGATTTTAGCCGAGATCGCCCTAAGGACCCTTCAGAGGATGCAAGTGGAGATTACTCTCTCGTAAAAGGTTCAGACGATTATAGGATTTATAAGGACCCATTTGCTAAAGCAGCGCGGGCATTGATAGATGACGGCACTTGTACTGAGGATGACTTCAAGGAAATTGGTGGCTGGATGGCCTCAACGAATCGTGGCGAAGGTGTGTACTTCACTTATTGCGGCGGTATGAAAGTCAACAATAAGGTCTACCTTGATGTCACTTCAGGGAAGACCAGCCGTTAGGTTCGATAAGGACATGCGAGCGGTTGTGAGTCCTGACGTGTTAGCTACACGTTCGTCGAAGATTTAAAAACCCTCACCCAAAGAGGGACAGGCTAAATCAGCGTTGCTTTCCTTTCAAGATGCCGCAAGGTCACCTCAAAGGTGGCCCTCTGCGGGCAAGGCGTGTACGTCCAGTGATCAACGTTACCTCTTTCAGGTAGACCAATGTCCAAGACACCACGACCACCAAGCGCAGCCCTAACGGGATCTGCGGGGCCAGCATCAGGTCCACTGTAGCGATTCTGTCTGCGCACTTCGTGTGAATAGACCCTTGATAGGTTTGGGCCTCCTATCTCTGATCGCACAGTATAAAGGGGCCTTTTAACTTAAAGATCTCTACAAGATGACTCTAAGATTAAGTTTTATTAGTTTAGTTCTATAAATAATAAAAACTTAAAGAGAATGCTCTTAGAGTTACCTTAAGGTCGATCATTAAGATCTTGGGTCTACCTTCGATGTCGTGGTTGTAGAAGTGTGACCGTAGCGGCTCGTTGGTGCTCCAGTATGACCAGATTAAAAACCCTCACAAGAACAGGGACAGACCGCTAAGCTAATCGGTCGCTCTGAATTCCTCTACGCCCGTCGCTGGGCTTTTATCAACGTCAAGTCTTTCTGAATGCTTCTTGAGCCATAGTCGATGCCCGTAGTGGGGCCTTGACGGTCGGCCTGTGGGAGCGAACTCAGGGGGCATTCAAAAGGAGTCCACTACTATGCTGGCCAACACCAATAACCAAACTGATCTGCTGCCTATCGTGATTGAGGGGCAGACCTTCAAGCCGAACGAAGATGGAATGTGGAATCTCAACGAGATCGCCAAGACTCTGAATGTTCGGGAACCGGGTCAGTGGCGTAATGCTGTTCAAGCTGCCCTGATCAAAGATGCAAATTTGCATGTCTCCCACGGTAACGGGACCCTTGCAACAGAAGAGGGCGCAATTGCATACGCCATGTGGGTTTCAACCGACTTTTACCTGATGGTCATTCGTGCGTTCATCGCCATGCGTAACAGTGCCGTCCGTGAGCTGCGCCATAAAGATGCCCTTCTGGACGCAAACATGCCCAAGGCTACGACTCTCGACATGAAGGCTCGCGGCGCGGGTCTGACATGGACCGAGGCTTGCCGTGTGGCTGGTATTCAACAGCCTCGACTTGCTCTTGAATTTCTCGCAAAGGGGGCGATGTTCGTTCACGTCTGTGACGATTTTGGTAGCCGTACTGGTCAGATCCGACCAAAGCAGCAAGGTTTCTCATCAGGCGCCTTTGTGGCGATCTCATCGGACTTCGGCAACCGTGAAGGCTGGAGGGTCAAACCCCGTGGCCTTGACTGGTTGCGTGCAAATACTGAGACCATCAACGTCGGCGTAGCTGAAGCCAAGGCCGCTCAGGCCAAAGCTAAGAAGGCCACTCAGGCATCCCGTGTGGATCGCTGGGGCCGTGCATGCAAGGAGGCATAGCTATGAGCAGTTCCTTCCTCGACCAGCTCAATGCCCTGTGCGTCACCCCCGCGTCCCGCGTGAAGTTGCTGACCCTCCGAGGCATCTGGCGTGATCGACGTGCCCGTAACAGCTTCTATTGCGAGTCATCATGCGGGGTCCATTTGGATTCCCTACTGGCCCACCTCGAAGCCAATCACCCCGGTCTGAGCGCCTTCGTTAAGTCGATCATCGGGTCACCATCGCTCCACATCGACGCGGTACTCCGTGCACGCTTAAAGGTCCCTTTAGGGAAAGCTCAACGCATCATCCATCTACTGTAACGCCGTCCGCCATCGGCACCAAGATCACACCCCGCCAAGTTACAGACCCGTGATCGCACCAACCCAAACCCAGAAGATATTGATCATGTCCTTGAGAGGTCCGTGCGGCTACTCCTTGCCATCTGGTCACGTTGCCTCTATGCGGCAGGGCCATGAATCAATGTCTCGAATTTAGGAGACACCTACCATGCAATTGAACATTCAAAACGTAACGCCCGAAACTGTTGAAGTCCAAGGCCAGAGCGTGACCCGTACCTTCGCTGAAGGCGTGATGCTGTCTGGGCTGATCGCTGGTGCAGGTAAGAATGATTCGGCCCGTGAGGCCATCGTTAAGCAATACCTTGACGCTGGTCTGATCGCTGATGCGTTCCCCGCTGTGGTCCGAGCAGTTCGTGCTCGTGAGGCCCATTCAGCAGCCGAGCGTGAGCGCCAGTTAGCTGAGTCTCGTGCCCATGCTGAGCGCGTTGCTTCCTATGCGACCCCTACGGCCCTTGAGGTCGCCCGTCGCCGTGCCAAGCGTGAGGCCCGCGAAGCTGAATACCGTGCACGTGGTGCTGCTATCCGTGCCGCTAATGGCCGGTCCTCATGGTCCTCGTGGGAATGACTCACGGGCAACCTACTGACTCACACCGTCTTGCCTCCGGTGGCGCTGGCTCTTGTTGGCGTCCCGTTGAACCCCTTCAAGTAAACTTTCAGGAGATACTCAATCATGCCTACTCGTAAACAGAACGCTTTCAAATCCGCCGACCACCGCGAGAACACTGACCGTTACAGCGCACCGACTGCCTATGAGCAGGCCGTGTGGGGCAATGGTGGTAACCTTCAGTTCAACACCCAGGCATCCACAAGCGCCCCATGCAGTGACGGCAGCGTCGCCGCTGAAGGTATCGTTGCGGTCCTTGACGACTTCTTTAATGGTGGCGAATGGCACCAGAACGCCGTTGATGCTATCCCGTGTGAGTTTCGACCTAAGGGCACTGAGCCGACCCCTGTGCAACTGGTCAACATGGTCGACCGCAACGTCGAGTTCGACCCACGTAAGTCGATCTACGACACCTCGACCATTACAAAGGGTGAAGCTGTTGCCGGTGACGTGATCTTTACGGAGCCCACTGATACCGCCGCGTTCTTCTCGCACCGTATGACTCTGTTAGATGCTCATGTGGTGGCAGGTTTCACCAGCAACTCCATCGGCCAAATGCTGGATAAGGCCATGCAGGACTTTGAGAAAGCGTGCGGCTCTACCATCGTGGACATTCTCCTGAAGTCCCCAAGTGTCGAGGTCAAGGAAGTCACCATTGCTGGCACTGGACCACGTGATCGTGCTGAGGATTGGATTGACCAACTAACACTGAGCATCAACCACTCAGTGGGCAACTCCCTGAGTGACTTCGTGCTGCTGATGCACATGACCGAACAGGCAATCCTTGAGCGTGCTGCCCAGCGTGCAGGCGTAGATGATATTGAGGACCTGTTGGGCTGCCGTACCCAGTTCTATTCGGATGGCAACCGTGGCGTCTTCATGCTCCCTAAAGGCTTCGCCTCCCTGTCGTTCCGTGAAGGTAACGACGGTGATGTGTGGTCAATCCTCGCCAGCCGTAACGCCTCGGTACAGGGCTGGGACATCGAAATCACCGGTATCGCTGACGTAATGGCTCAGGCCAAGGTCAAGCTGAAGCTGGCAAACCCAGCGGACCCTACTGAGAAACTTCAGGTCGAGACCGTAGACTTTCCGCTGATCACCCGTGTGGTCGTCAAGCCGTAACACCCGCTGTATCCATGAGGTCCGTAATGGGCCTCATGGGCGAGCTGTTTAGTTGCTATGCTTGGGCATCGACCATGTTACGGCAAGGCCAGCCATGAGTTTTACTCTCTGTTATACCTACAAGGACAAACGGGTGGTTACGAAGATACAAGTCGATCACCTGACCCCATATGCAGCCGTTTGCTTTGCCCTGCTCCAGTCAGGGGCCACCAACGACTCAAGTGGTGGAGGCTGGCCTAAATCCTATGAGGGCATCCTTGAGATTGCCACTCAATACGGTCTCACAAACCTGACGGTTCACCGATCCCTTAACTCTTAGGACAACTTCATGGACACGTTTAGCGCGGCCTACGGGCCTGCGTTGGTGTTCATGTGGCCTTCTGGCTGTATGGGTGCCTCAAGAGCACCTCATGAGGATCTGGCACAAAAATCTGAGTGACCACCTGTAACTACTAACCTGCGCGCTTACCCCCATAGGCCCTCGCATGCTCGCTCAGGCGCACGATAAGGACCCTTGCGGGCAGGTGATAAGGACCTCAGCGTTGGGACAAATGTGCGCCAAAGCTGTTACAAACTGGGGCCCCATGGTGCTACGCTATGGCTCCTAACGTGCCTCATTTGTCGGGTGTAAGGATCGTATCCTTCGCCTCTGGCAGCAGCTCTGGATAGTCCAACGTGTAGTGCAGACCCCGAGATTCCTTACGTTTCATGGCAGACCTGATCATCAGTTCCGCTACTTGAGCAAGGTTCCTCAATTCAATCAGGTCTCTGCTTACGCGATAGTTGCTGTAGAACT
>NZ_JBHFCS010000049.1:0-5674 GCF_044143025.1 Pseudomonas sp. TR47
TAGATCGCGTCAGCGCCGATGAACTCAAATGTAAACTGCTCGTGATCGATCCAGTGCACTTGCCAGTATTCACGCACGGGCCCGGAGTATCCTTGAAGTGTCTCCAGATACAGGCGCTCTTCGCGTTTCATCGCAACCGAAACTGGGAGCAACAGGCCGTTTTCAAGCGCCCCGGAATGGCAAAGAGCCTGGTGGATCAAAAAGCGCGACAAGCGCCCGTTTCCATCCATGAACGGGTGGAGGAACACGAACCCAAATGAAATGATGCTTGCCGCCACAAGCGGATCGATTTGGGTAGGGCCTTCATTAGCGAAGCGCATCAGGCTTTCCATCAACTCGCGGCACAGGCCCGGGGGAGGGGGTACATAGGTCACCCCGGCTGCTCCATGCATGCCATTGCTAAGGTGGTTCTGCTCGTGTCGAAATGCCGCCGCAAGGTCCAGAGGGTTTGCCACAGTGGCGTTCTGTAAAGTAACCAGATAATCCTCAGTCAGTGGGTGGCGCTCATGGGCCTGGCGCAAGAGCTTGATGAAGCGGCGGGATTTATCTTCGGTTGGGGCTTCCTTCTCGATTGCAAACGAGTCCTGGGTCTCGTGCAGATACGCCCAGTTGATAGCCCTGTCCATCATCAGCGGAGGGAGTGAACCGATGAAGTTCTTCGCCTTGCCGAGAATGTCATGCTCGAGAAGCTCTGTAACTTGCGCAGTGCGCTCTACGGTCGCGCAGTAAGTCAGATCTCCGAGCCCGTTGAACTCCACCCGCCACTTCGAATTTCGCTCACCTGGTCGAGTAATGTACTGTTCTGGGTCGAATAGCTGAGCGAAGCCGCCGCGTACAGGTGAAGGCTGCTCAATGTCTTCACCGGTGAAGGCTTCCCGGAGATAGCAGGCCTTACGGATATAAACGCCATTGGGTGATGCTTCCAGCGCTTGCGAAAAACGTTCAGCTGGGATCTGTGGCAGAGCCTGGGCGAGAATTGAAAGGTTGATACCTTCGTGCTTGAGCGCAAAAAGCACATTCCCAAGCAGGTCGTCCTCTGAGGGCGCCATTCGATGGGGCACCGCGAGCGTGTTCCCGATTTTCTCAATCCGGGTGACCGGTTGTACGATCGCAGGGCGCTTGAGTGCGACCGCAGAGATCTGCAGCCTATCGAGTAGTAGCGAATATCCCGCTGCCCGCATGTACCTTTCCTTCAGTTTGGGCGTGAGCGCTGTGTTTTTTTTAAGTCAGCTCACAAAATCTTCAGATTTCGCGATTATGCCGTTTTTTTCTTCACTTTCCACAGGGCATGTGAGGTGGGCTCGCAACGTCCGAAATGTGTGCCTGGGTTTTTCTTCAGTTCTGACCAGTGTGGCGAAATTTTCTTGCCGAGGATGCAAAAATCTTCAGTTATGCAACCGAAGCAGTTTTTTTCTTGAGTTTTTGATGCGCCGCGCGGGCGGCGCTCGACCTCAAGGGTGCTGAAGAAACTGTGGCAATCACTGCTGCGGCCCACCCCATACATCCCGCCCAACACACACAACCCCATCAAACAGCAAACGCGCCGTCCTCACCAACCCGCACCCCGTGATCACGCCACGTTCCAAGCTGATCTCCACTGTAAATTCGCCGCTAGGATGCTCCACCGCCAAACGCTGGATATCACCGCCGGACGTGCTGGCAAGCCCCTGTGCAACCGACCCTTCGATCAAACAGGCCGTGGCGACACTTACCGCGCCAAACACCCCGATGGACGCATGGCAACGGTGCGGAATGAACGAGCGGGTATTGACCGTGCCGCCGTTGCGCGGTGCCGACAGCAGGCACATCTTTGGCACATTGCGCTGGCTGACATCACCCAGGTTCATGCGTGGGCCCAGTTGCAGGCGGATGGCTTCCAGGCGCGTTTTCAGTGCACTGTCGGCATCCAGCGTTTCGCACGGCTCGTAGCCGGTCACGCCAAGGTCTTCGGCACGCAGCAGCACAATCGGCATGCCGTTGTCGATGCAGGTCACTTCCACGCCATCGACCCGGTCGCGGCTGTTGCCTGTCGGCAGCAGGGCTCCGCAACTGGCTCCGGCCACGTCGGCAAACGTCACCACCAGCGCCGCCGCTCGGCCCGGCACGCCATCGATACGGGTATCGCCGGCATACTCCACCTGGCCATCGGTGGTCGGCACCTGGGCGACGGCGAGCTGCCCGGTGTTTTCCATGAATATACGCACCGGTGTGCTTGCGCCGCTGGCGGCCACCAGGCCGCGCTCGATGGCGAAGGGCCCGACGCCGGCCAGGATGTTGCCGCAGTTCTGCCCGTAGTCCACCCGCGCTTCGTCCACTACCACCTGCGCGAACAGGTAGTCGACGTCGGCGTCCTCGCGCATTCTTTTCCCCATCCGCCGGGCGCTGAACGAGTTGCGCCACATGGACAGTGACCTGAGTGCGATGCAAGGCACCCTGCGCGGGGTGGTGCATGCCGGCGCGTTGCCGTTGGGCCGCTCGCGCATTCTGCCGGAGGCCATTTTGCGTTTTACCGCCCAGCATCCACAGGTCCGGGTGGTGACCAACGAAAGCCCGTTCGACCTGCTGGCAACCGAATTGCGGGTGGGGGATGTGGACTTCGTGCTAGGCGCCTTGCGGCCTCACGACTATGCCAGCGACCTGGTGGGCGAGCCGCTCATCAACGAGGAAATGGTGCTGCTGGCCCGCCGGGGGCACCCGTTGCTGCACGCACGCCTGTCGCTCGAGGGCGTGCACCAGGCGCGCTGGGTGTTGCCGCGGGCCGGTTCGCCGGCGCGCGGGCTGCTTGACAACTGCTTCGCCGCCGCTGGTTTGGCAGCGCCGTGGCCTGTGGTGGAAAGCGCTGATCTGGCGGTTATCCGTGGCCTGCTGGTGCGTTCAGACATGCTGGCGGCGGTGTCTACGCACCAGTTGGCTTACGAGATTGCCAGCGGCGAGCTGCAACGCCTGCCGCTGGCACTGCCCGGTACTGCCCGCGCCATCGGCCTCATGCAGCGCAGTGGCTGCCTGCAGTCACCGGCGGCGGCCGCGCTGATGGCTTGTATCCGCCAGGTGATCACTTAGCATGCCTGCGCCAGACTGCGGGCCTAGAGGGGGCTCAACTGGCGTCCTCGGTCAGTTTGACGCTCTCCCGGCGACCGAGTAGCGGAATTATCTTACGCAATATCCAATTTTCTTATCGCAGCTCCCTGGCGGTGTGCTGGCAGGTGGCATTGCAGAATGCGCAGCCCTCAGCGTTGCGCCGATATGCCGTTGAGCTCACCCTGTTGCAGGCTTTGCACGCTGTTGCCCAGTGCATCTGTTGCTTCGATATCAGCGCCATGGGCGGTCAGCGCGTCGAGCAATTCCTTGCGCTGAAACATGGCCGCATACATGGCGGCCGTCTGTCCCGCGCCATTGCGCTGGTCAGGGTTGCACTTGGCGTCGATCAGCCGCCTGGCAATGCGCACCTCGCCTTTGAATATCGCCCCCATCAGTGCGGTGTTGCCCCGCTTGTCCTGGGCGCATGGGTCGGCGCCGGCCGCCAGCAGTTGTTCCACGGCCGCTCGCTGGCCGTGGTAGGCCGCCAGAATAAGGCCGGTGTAGCCCTTTTCGTCAGGGGTATCCAGGTTGTAGCCCGCCTGGATGAATGTTTTGATCATTGCCTCATCCCCGCGGCGTGCGGCCCCGAAGAAGTAATCGCGCAACCGCTGCTCGGTGTTGGTGTCTTGCCCTTGGGGCGGCAGTGGCTCTTGTGCCTGGGCGGTGAGGATCAGCAAGCCACACACGGCTGCCATCATCCATTTGTGCATGGTGTTTACCTGCGTAGAAACGAAGAGCGGGCCGTCGGCCCGCTCAGTCATGGCAATCAGTCCTGCAGCTTCGCTGCCAGCTGCTGAACGCGCTTGAGGTCTGCCTTGGCCACTTTGGCCAGGCCTGCACCGTAGTCGCTATCGGCCTTGTAGAAGAACGACAGCATGATGTAGCGGCTTTGCTCGTCGGTCACTGCCAGGGCCTGGCCCAGGCTGTTGATCAGGTCGGTCTGTTCCTTCTTGCTGTAGGAGCGGAACAGCTCGCCGGTCTGCTTGAAGTTCTGCTCGCGCTGGATCTTCGCCTGCTGGGTGCTGCCCACCAGCGGGGTCGGCACATAGCGGGCGCTGGCCTGTTCTTCACGCGGCTGCAGGCGGCTTGGCTGGTAGTTGACCCCCGTGGTGGTGTGGCCCGCGTTGGCCTGGCCATCCTGGTTGACGTTATTGACCGGGATGCGCGGCTGGTTGACCGGCAAGCTCAGGCCGTTGGCGCCAATGCGGTACATCTGGGTGTCGGCATAGGCGAACAGGCGGCCTTGCAGCAGGCGGTCTTCAGACGGTTCGATACCTGGCACCAGGTTCGACGGCGCCATGGCGACTTGCTCGGTTTCCTGGAAGAAGTTGTCGACGTTGCGGTTCAACACCATCTGGCCGATCTTGCGCTCTGGCACGTTCGGCCAGATCTTGGTGGCATCGAGCGGGTCGAAGTCGAACGTGGCCAGGTCTTCGGGCTTGAGCACCTGGATGTACAGGTCCCATTTGGGGAACTTGCCGTCCTTGATCGCGCTGACCAGGTCGTTGGTCATGTGGCTGTAATCACGGCCCTGGACCTGCTCGACTTGTTTGGGGTCAAGGTTCTTCTGGCCTTGCAGGCTCTTCCAGTGGAACTTCACGTAGTGCACTTGGCCTTCGCTGTTGACCAGCTTGTAGGCATGCACGCTGTTGCCGTCCATTTCGCGGTAGCTGGCCGGGGTACCCTCGTTGGAGTACAGCAGGGTCAAGGTACGGGTGGCTTCTGGTACGTGGGAGAAGAAGTCGAAGCGGCGGGAGTCGTCATCGAGGTTGGTGCGTGGGTCAGGCTTGAACGCATGCACCATGTCCGGGAACTTGATGGCGTCGCGGATGAAAAAGGTCGGGAAGTTGTTGCCTACCAGGTCCCAGTTGCCGTCTGCGGTGTAGAACTTGGTGGCGAAGCCGCGTGGGTCACGCAGGGTTTCGGGCGAGTGGTTGCCGTGCACCACGGCAGAAAAGCGCACGAACACCGGTGTTTTCTCACCTGGGCGGAAGACTTTGGCGATGCTCAGGTCGCTGATGTCGGCGCTGGCGGTGAACTCACCGTGCACTCCGGTACCACGGGCGTGCACCACCCGCTCTGGAATGCGCTCGCGGTCGAAGCGCTGCAGCTTCTGCAGCAGGTTAGCGTCTTGCAGCAGCACCGCGCCGTTGGCGCCGGCCGTTTGCGAATTCTGGTTGTCACCAACCGGTGCACCGCTGTCGCGGGTCAGGGTCGCGGCCTGGACGGACATCGTCAGCAGGCTGGCGGCAAGGCTTGCTGCAACCAGCAGGCGGCCGGGTTGGAAATGCTTTAGCACAGGGGTCATCGAGAAGCTCCATAGGCTCAATCGGGCGTTTTGAATGCGCCCGCAGAGGATAATGAGCGTGGGATGCCCCCCTAAATTGATCCTGCGCATCAGCACGATTGGCAATTTCAATGCAGTTTTTTATGCATTTTTTGCTAGATGAGAGCTGACGGTACGCCGGCCCCGGTATCCCGTCTGGCGCTGAGTGAATCCTGGACGTTAAGCGATTTGGGCCCGCTTTGCGGCCCATCGCCGGCAAGCCAGCTTGTATGGTAGGACTCGAAGGGGTGGGTGGGACCTAAAGCCGGC
>NZ_JBHFCS010000050.1:0-4684 GCF_044143025.1 Pseudomonas sp. TR47
CAAGTCTTTGGCATCATGGTACTGCCGAATAGCATCAATCACCTGCTGGATAAGGGGCTCGTCGGCCTCTACCAATTCAATGAACGTGTCCTTGTCCACTGTCATGCTCCGCTCACGTGGTCAGACCATTATAGGTGCGCTTCGCACGCCAGCCCAGCTATTCGATTTCGCTCAAGCGCTGCTGCCAGTTCTCCCGCTCGAGCATCAGTCCGTGCGAGTTGGTCGGAGAGTACCATGGCCGCCTTTGGCTCTACCGCTCGCTTTAGATCAAGCAAATAGATGGCATATGGCCACTTTTAGCCGTCAAGGAAGAAATCGTGAAGAAGATTTTGCTCGCCGCTCTGCCGCTGCCTTTGTTGGCCTCTGTTGCCATAGCGCAGCCTTCGGAAGACGAAATCTTGCTCATGGCTGCTTCGCAGAAGGCTGTTGAGATCTATAGAGATTCAGGCGTAGCCGGAATGGGAGCAGCCGTTGATGACTGCTCGTCCGGGCTGAGCAGAGCCTCGGCAGCAGAGGATGTGGAGTTCTGTGTGGCGTTAAGTCTTGCCACGATGCACGTCGATGACATGACTACGAGAGCTCAAAGCATTCCTCGCGGCAATCAGTTCAAGGAAGGCTACGTATTCGCTCAGGCAGAAGAACTTCTCAAATTCTTTGCACCCACTGAACATCAAGGACAGCTAACACCTTATCTTCAAGAGCGAAGTGCCAAAATCGCAAACTATGTGGCGATCGCGGCAAATGCCCCACAGCCTGCCCAACACGCTCAACAGGAAACAGCAGATGCACAGGCGGTCGCAGAAGCGTTTGCCATATTCTGGCAATCCACTGACTGTAATGAGATGCGCTCCTTAAGCCAGTGGGACGAGTTGATTGCAGTGCTAAAAACCACCGATCAACAGCTTTGCGCCACTTTTGTCCAGATGCACCAGCAGGTGCAAGGCGTTCAGGTGACCAATGTCCAATCTCTACCTGGCGCAAGGGCCAGAGTGACAGCTACGCTGGCCCTACGACAGCAAAGCATGCAACAGCAGGACACTTTCGTTCTGGTAAACGGTAAGTGGCTGCTTGCCGGCAGAAACAATTGAGGAGGCCATCCTCCCCTTGAGCGGGTCGCTGGCTGCGCCCGCTCTCACAGCAACGCCACGGAATACGTGGCCTGTACTACGGTTTATTGCGGCTCCGCTCCCACAAGAGCACCACCGCCTGGCCAGCCTTTTCGTTCATCCTCTCCCATCAGATCCCAAGCCATATCCTCATCCTTCACCCCGCCCTTGCACGCCGCATAGCGCGACCCACCGCCGACCCGCAGACCGGCGTACATCAAGCCGGCCCGTCGCTTGTCTGCGCCCAGGGCGAGCAGCATCTCGTAGAACAGCGCATCGCACACGGCGCGGGGTAACTCGTTCTCGCAATAGTGCCAGTCATGGATGACTCCGGCCACGCGGTCCTCGATGTCCCGGAACAGCGGCTTTACGACCCAGGGCACCGAAGCGAGGTCGGTGATGAAGTATCGCGGCACCGTGTAGACGGTACCGTCGAGCGCCTGGTAACGGAAGTCGCTGGTCAGCACCCACTCGCCCCTGTCGTACGCTCGCAGCAGCAGCGGGTCGAGGAAGCGGCCATTCATCGCACGCCACCGCAGGTGACTTGGACACGATTCGGCGCGATCGAGGCGTTGACCAGGATGCGGTTGGCGGTGCGCACATCCGCTGGAGCCGCACAGTAAGCGTTGGCGGCGTAGCTCAGGGCCTGGACAGCGCAGCCCTGAAGCGCCAGGAGCATGCCGGCCAGCAGAATGGTTTTCTTCATACCAGCTCCTTCATCGCCTGGGCATACAGAGCATCCCAGGTCTGCCGGTGCGGCCTGCTGAACCTCAACCACCGCAGGCAGCGGCGCAGGATCGGTCCACAGCAGAAGCCGGGCGAACGCGGCAGCAAGCACATCGTCGTGCTCCAGCACGGCATAGACAGCGGCGTTGGTCACCGGCACGCCCCTGGCCTGGCATACGGAGCGCGCCAGGGCTTGGGTGATGGAGTGCTCGAGCACGCCACGGACACGGCCATCCTTTTCGAACTGCCAGAGGCCTTGGGCCGGGCCGCCGATCTGCCGACGATGGATCAGCCGGCTTTCCTGTAGCCCGCTGCTTAGCAGCATCTGCTCAGCGCGCCAACCCGACATTTTCGCAGGCAGCAGTTTGAGCGCCGGGGCAATTGCCGAGGCGCGATCCGCGGATTTGTTGCGGCATGGGTTTCTCCAGGCGAAAAAAAGAAACCCGCGACATGGCGGGGTTTTGGGCGGTTGAGATATGAATTTAAAGGGGACGCCATCCTGGGGCGACCAATGAGGGGTCTAGCGACCAGGTGATGAAGCAGCCTGCTATTAGCAGCGCTGCGAGTGCGAACACTATAAGTCGAGACATTCTCATTCCTTGAGCGAGGGTTCCAACCATGGCGGCGGTCAATATAACACTAGGATCCAGCCGCACCCATCGCCTAACACTATGGTCGTCTGAATAGATCCTCGACCTTGTTTCAGCTAGGATTCGCCCCACGTTCTCCATGCGAAAACAAGGGCGCTGGAGAAAATAGAAACCCCGGTGATTGCGAACCACCGGGGTTTTGCTTTTTGGCGCGCGACTGCTACTATCTGCGTAGCGTTCTCTTTTGTCCCCATCAGAGAAAGTAGAAGCCCTGGTGATCACAGTTCGCCGGGGCTTCGTCTTTTCAGGGAGCGGGCGACAAAGGCGGTTGGGGATGGTTACGTCAGGCTGTTACGGCCATCCTTGCTCCAGCATCTCGACGGTGATCGAGCCGTCAGCCACGGCACTCAGCAACTCGGCCTCCCGATTAAAGCAGGCCTGCACGTGTGCGCGCACTGCGGTGGCCAGCGCGATGACCTGATCGCCCGTCAGCTCAACGAAGCCTGACGCCGTCTTCCACTTGATGCGGTAGTCAGGATCAAGCGAGGCAGCGAATGCAACATCGGTCAGCAGAGACTGGCTGTCGCGCTCGGTGTTGACCGCCAGGCCCTTGACGACTGCGCCACCGGTTTCTGCCAAGAAGCGGCGCGCAGCAATCAAAGCTGGCCAGGCCGGCGCCGTTACTGGCTCAGGCTCCGGCGCGACCGGCAGAACCTCCCAGCCCTGTCCCGTCCAGCGAGCGACCTCGGTACCGGTCAGCTCTGGCGGTACCTTCGGAATGCTACGGACAGGAAGCGGGCCTGATTCATCAGCGCTGACCGCCCGAACGAAAATTCCATTCACATCCCACAGGTAAAAATCATGCAAGCTCCTTCGCTTTGATGAATGCAATGGTGCCAATGGCGGAAGTGAGGGTGGGGACGGCGAACTGAGTAGCCGTGTCGTAAGTGAAAATCGGCACACTGCGCCGCAATGCCCCAGATGTACCGCCTGCAATGAAAGTTTCAGCAGACGAGGCGGCCAAGCTACTTGGAACCGGGGCGGGTGAGCCAGAGCTCTCGAAGTTGAGGCCGTTGTCGGAGCTTCGATACGCCCCTATCGCCCATGTCCCGTTTCGGTCAGTAGCTACCTTTCCGGTCGGTCCGGCTGCAATCTGCGACAATAGAGTATCGCCGTTATTACTTTGGCGGTAGGCCATCGAAGCTGACGCAATTACCCACAATCCCTCATCATCAGTAGTAATTGATGTGTTGTATTGGTTAAAAGGTATTGGTATCGATCGTGTCCCGGGAAGTGGTGTAACTCATCATGGCTCTGGCCACTGAGTTCGCCGTTTATTTGATCACGGCCGACAGCTTGGCTTGAGGATTATCGCTGACCGCCTCGAAAGCCTCCAATTGCATGTAGCGTCTTTGCAGGCACCACTCGTCGTTCTGTTCCAACAGCATCGCCCCAACCAGCCGCGTGATGGCCGGATCGTTGGGGAAAATCCCCACAATATCGGTGCGGCGCTTGATTTCGGCGTTCAGGCGTTCGAGCGCGTTGGTGCTGTGCAACTGCTGTCGATGCGCTTTGGGAAAACGCCATGTGCGCCAGCACTTCATCCTCGCAGCCGTCCATGAGCGTTGCGATCTTGGGGTACTTTTCGCGCAGTTGATCAGCGACCAAGTGCCATTGAGGCAGAGGATGAGCTTTTACGCCTGCTCTACCCCAGCACAACTAACAAAGAACTCTGCGTCCTGCTGCCAGGCCGCACGGAAACGGCCATTACGCTGCGAGCGGCCGGGTTCGGTATCACGAAGACAAGAGAGCACCGATCAGCAATATCAAGACAGACATTCCTTGCGACCTGCGAAGCCCAGGGCATACAGCCTGGCCAGCAACCTAGGCCGATAGGGGCAACCCACAGGAAGGGTCGATACATCCTGATCAAAGTTGCCCAGCCAGACGTTTGGAAGCCTCTGCATACACACGTATGGGAGCAAGCGAACGGGCCGGTCCCCGAAGGGATGATTGTCGTCGCCAAGGACGGAAACGTGAGGAACACGGAGCTGGATAACCTGTGCCTGAGAACATTCTCAGAAAACCAGCTGCGCCGTAACAAGCACTACAAGGACCTGCCGGAGGAGATCGTTGACATCCTCTACCTGCAGAACGAACTGAAGAAAGAGATCAAGAGGAAGACCAGGAATGAAAAATAAGCTCAGCGACCTGCGTGACCATCTTTTCGCCCAGCTCGAGGCGGTCCGCGAAGCCAGTGAC
>NZ_JBHFCS010000051.1:0-4661 GCF_044143025.1 Pseudomonas sp. TR47
TCAAGCATAAAGCCGGGGCTTAGCTCGTGATAGAAACTGCTCACATCAGCAGTTAGTGCCAATACTTTTTTCTTCTCGCTTAGGGCTGTGCGCATCGCCTTGATGCCGCCGTCGCGCCATTCGCGGAAGGGTCTGAGATAAGGCTTGAATGATCCAAGGGCCCATGTATTGATCTCATCGTGCCGGTTACGGCGCAGGCGGCCTCCAAATACATTGCTGCTGAGCTGTTTGTCGATGAGGTCGCCGACCTCCATCATCCATAGTGATGACAGCACGTGAAAATCGATGCTGCAGCGGGCCATAAGGCGGAATACGGCTGTGGGAGGGTTGCCGGCTTCAATCGCGCTTATCCACTCGGCCTCCGGTGAGGCGAAGATCAGGCTTTGATCCTTCTCTACCTTTGCGACCTTAATTTCTTTAGGGGCCAGCGTCCAAGTGCCGAGAAATGCGGGGGACTTCACCCAGTCCTCGCTCGCTGCCTCGATCTGATCCTTCAGGCGAGCGAGGTTTTGGCTCAGATTGTCTTCATAGCTAGCGATATCAAACAGCAAGGGATTGGTTGAGTAGTAGAGATCAACCTTGGCCTTGCGGTAGGCAAGGCCAAGATCATGCAGCGATACCGACATCTGATTGACGTCCATTTCTTATCCTTCGACAACCCTGAAATATCCTAGATCTTACCGAAAGCAGGCATGAGTGGGCTAAGGCATCACAAAGCCCGTATCTCTATTCACTGGTTTTTATAAGCAGCTCAACCTGAAAACTTGGAGAGCAATCCAAATACGGTAAACCATGGCTGAAAATCAGGTGCTCGGAACCTAATCGACCAACGGCGGGAGAAAGGATACTTTTAGGGATAAATCGGTCAAAGAAATCAGACAAAACTCATAAAAATCATATACATAAAAATTAGTTCGACTCTTGGTGCCGCCATCCAAGGCTCCATAGAAAGCTTTCAAAATCTGTACCCCGAAAAACCCGCCTTCCATCGTGTATTTCCGTCTTGGCACTAACTTGAGGAGGCTGGACCAGCTTGAACCTGCCTCCGAAGATGTCAGCTCAATGCTGCAAGCACATGCTCAGGGTCATTGTGTATTGCACGAAGCAGAGCACGAGCGGGGCCTTCCGGCTCGCGGCGGCCTTGTTCCCAATTTCGTAGGGTCCCTACAGCAACATCGATGCGTTTGGCGAACGCAGCCTGGGAGAGACCAGTTGCTTGGCGGATTTTTTTGACCTGAACCGCGTCAACGTGGAACTCGCGCGAAGGCTGACGCTCACCACGATCGATCTCATCCATCTGTGTCATGCTTTCCACTAGACGATCGAAGAGATTCTTTTCCATTACTTCCACCCTTTGTTGATTGCGCGAAGCTGCGCTTTCTGTTTATCAGTCAAGGTATCCATGATGCCCTTGCGATAGATCAGAATCATTCGTATCTGGTATGCCGAGGATACATGGTAATAAATCACTCGCACGCCACCACTCTTGCCTTTGCCCTTGGCCGACCAGCGGATTTTCCTTAGGCCACCCGTACCCTCTATAAGGTCTCCAGCGATTGGCTGCCCAGCGAGGTACGACTGCAGTTCCCGATACTCATCGTCACCCAAGTGTTCCTTCACATCTTGGGTAAAAATGGGCGTTTCTATGAAGATCATGCAATCCCTGCTATACGTCATTGGCGTACTATGATGGTAGGGCCTTGCTCAGCAATGCACAAGCCACGCCTTGTAGTCTTTGTCCGAATAAGTGCCGAACGGTAAGAGTAAACAAGGTTCACCGTAAGGAAGGCTCCTTGGGTTTTCCCCAAAACAGGCCAGCATCGCCGAGCGAGCCTTCTGCTCCAACGTAACCAGCTGTCTGAGGCTGATCCTCGATGAAGCGCGAGAGAAAGACCGTAACCCCTGACAAAGGCTGCAGCCCTCAGGCTTCCAACCTGAAGGAAACGCCGGTATCCAACGCTTTGGATACCGTTCAGCCCGATAGCCGGCTTGGAAAGCTCTGGGCGTTTGCATCGCCAGATGTGCCAGTGCACGATCAGCGCGTCCGTCAAGCGCTGGATTACCTGGTGGTGCAAGCAACCAAAATGCCTTTGGAAAAGGTTGATAGGGCCGTTGCAGAAACCTTCGCGCTTTTGTTTTGGTACAAAAACGAAGATATGCACCAAGCCGTGGAAGACCGCCTTAAAACGCCTGGGCTCGCTGCCGTCAGGAAACGCCGACTCATGTATCTGGTGGATCGGCTTCGCCGATTCCCCTGCATGAAACCGGAGCGGGCCGATCAGATGAAGAAACTGGTCGCCAAATGGCAGGGTCTGTCCCGCAACGTGAACGAAAAGCTGGTGGCAAGGGCGCAGCAACTCAATCGATACGACAAGGTTGCCGTCGCATGGGGAGTGGCTGAACCTGTGGGACACCTGATGAGTATGGTCCTTGAACTGCAGACCCGACATTTTGTGGACGCTCACCAGCTACCCAATGGGTATGCCAAATTGGCAACGCGCCAAAGCGTTTCACATCAATGACAGTTGCAAGCACACCGCACAAAGGCCCGCCGATGCGGGCCTTTGTATTTCTCAGAACGCCGTGCTCACCGTCACCGACGTATTCCGCGGATCTCCATAGATCGCCCCGGCACTCAAACCGTCACAGGGAACCCAGCAGGACTGGAAATCGCGCGGATGTTGGTCTGCGTTTCACGCCCCGGCGCACAGGCCCAGGGAGGCGATAGGTGGTCGATACCTTGAACAGGTGCGACGAGGCGCTGCGCCCGTTACTCGACCCAGAGTCCATTTAATTCCAGGAATCGCGCACAACCACACCCCAGCCCGTCATCAGGTAACAGTGTTTTACCAATTGCCATGGTTTTCCGCGCGCCCAGTTTCCCTATCCTTGCCCCGGTCATCCTGCCTGCGATGGACCCATGAAACACTCTCTACCCAGCCGTTACGCCTGCCTGGCCATCTGCCTGATTTTCACCTGCGCCAGCCTTCCCCTGCTTGCCACGCTCACTTGGCTCTGGCCGCTGACGGTGATCACCGCCCTGCTCAGCCTGGTTGGCCTGAACGACCTGCGCCAGAGCCATCACGCAGTACGGCGCAACTACCCGATCCTGGGCAACATCCGCTACCTGATCGAAACCATCCGCCCGGAGATCCGCCAGTACCTGATAGAAGGCGACGACGACAAGCTGCCCTTCTCCCGTTCGCAACGGTCGCTGGTCTACGCCCGGGCCAAGAACGAAAGCGCCGAGAAAGCCTTCGGCACTCTCAACGATGCCTACAAACCCGGCTTCGAATTCATCAGCCATTCCATGGTGCCGGTGGCAACCCCGGACCCTGCCTCGTTCCGTATCGCCATTGGCGGGCCGCAGTGCCGGGTGCCCTACTCGGCGTCGATCTTCAACATTTCGGCCATGAGCTTTGGCGCACTCAGCGCCAACGCCATCGCCGCGCTGAACCGGGGCGCGCGCATGGGCCGCTTTGCCCATGACACCGGTGAAGGCAGCATCAGCCCTTACCACCGTGAGCATGGCGGCGATCTGATTTGGGAAATCGGCAGTGGTTACTTCGGCTGCCGTACCGAGCAAGGCCGCTTCGACCCGCAGCGCTTCGCCGCCCAGGCCTGTGACCCGCAGGTGAAGATGATCGAGATCAAGCTCAGCCAGGGCGCCAAACCCGGCCACGGCGGCATTCTGCCAGGGCACAAGGTCAGCGCTGAAATCGCCGCCACTCGCGGCGTGCGTGTGGGCGAGAACTGCATCTCACCGGCGGCGCACAGTGCCTTTCGCACGCCGCTGGAGCTGCTGCACTTCGTCGCTCAACTGCGTGAGCTGTCCGGTGGCAAACCCGTGGGCTTCAAGTTCTGCCTGGGCCACCCGTGGGAATTCATGGGCATCGCCAAGGCCATGCTGGCCACCGGCATCACGCCGGACTTCATCGTCGTCGACGGCAAGGAAGGCGGCACTGGCGCGGCGCCGCGCGAGTTCAGTGACAACATGGGCGTGCCCATGCGTGAAGGGCTGATGTTCGTGCACAACACCTTGGTAGGCCTGAACCTGCGCTCGAGCATCCGCATCGGTGCGGCGGGCAAGATCGTCAGCGCCTTCGATATCGCCAGCGTGCTTGCCATCGGCGCCGACTGGGTCAACTCGGCGCGCGGTTTCATGTTCGCCATCGGTTGCATCCAGTCGCAGAGCTGCCATACCAACAAGTGCCCGACCGGTGTGGCCACCCAGGACCCGTTGCGCCAGCGTGCGCTGGTGGTGCCGGACAAGGCCCAGCGGGTCGCCAGCTTCCACCGCAACACCCTCCATGCCCTGGCCGAGATGCTGGCGGCCGCCGGCCTGGAGCACCCCTCGGAGCTCAAGCCCAAGCACCTGGCACGGCGCATCAGCACCAGCGAGATCAGCCTGTTTTCGGATTTGCATCAGTTCCTCAAGCCCGGCGAATTGCTCAGCGGCTCGATCGAAAGCGAGTTCTATGCGCGGATGTGGCGGATGGCGCGCAGCGACAGCTTTGCACCGGAGACGGGGGAAGTGGTTATAACGAAAACGGCTCGCACAAAAGAAGCAGAGCCTGCTTGAAGGGCTGAATTACCGGGCATCTGCACCGGCCTCATCGCCGGCGAGCCGGCTTGTATGGTAGGACTCGAAGGGGTGGGTG
>NZ_JBHFCS010000052.1:0-2817 GCF_044143025.1 Pseudomonas sp. TR47
CTAGGGATGGTCTGAAAAAGACTTCCCGAATCTGGTGAAATACGCCGATCCCGTTGCCCGAGTTTCCCGATGAAGCAAATGACCTTCGCCGACGCCGAGTACGCCGGCAAGCGCAAGCAGACCCGCAAAGAGTTGTTCCTGATCGAGATGGATCAGGTGGTGCCGTGGAAGGGTTTGATTGCCCTGATCGAGCCGCACTACCCCAAGGGTGAAGGTGGTCGTCCGGCGTATCAGCTGATGGCGATGCTGCGCGTACATTTGATGCAGAACTGGTTCGGCTACAGCGATCCGGCGATGGAGGAGGCGCTGTACGAGACCACAATCTTGCGCCAGTTTGCCGGGCTGAACCTAGAGCGTATTCTCGACGAAACCACCATCCTCAATTTCCGTCGCCTGCTGGAGAAGCACGAGTTGGCGGCCGGGATTCTGGCGGTGATCAATGGTTACCTGGGCGATCGGGGCCTGTCGCTGCGCCAGGGCACCATCGTCGATGCCACGCTGATCCATGCGCCGAGTTCGACCAAGAACAAGGACGGTAAGCGTGACCCGCAAATGCACCAGACCAAGAAGGGCAATCAGTATTACTTCGGCATGAAGGCTCACATCGGCGCGGATGCCGAGTCAGGTCTGGTGCACAGCGTGGTGGGGACGGCAGCCAACGTTGCTGACGTTACCCAGGTCGACAAACTGCTGCATGGAAAGGAAAACAGGGTCGGCGCCGACGCGGGTTACACCGGCGTAGAGAAACGCCCGGAACATGAAGGCCGGGAGGTGATCTGGCAGATTGCGGCCCGCCGCAGTACGTACAAGAAGCTGAGTAAGCGCAGTGCGCTGTACAAAGCCAAGCGCAAGATCGAGAAATCCAAGGCCCAGGTGCGCGCCAAAGTCGAGCACCCGTTCCGGGTGATCAAGCGCCAATTCGGCTACGTGAAGACACGCTTGCGTGGCCTGGCGAAGAACACCGCGCAGTTGGTGACACTGTTCGCGCTGTCGAACCTGTGGATGGCGCGCCGACATTTGCTGACGAATGCAGGAGAGGTGCGTCTGTAATGCGGGAAATGGCCGGCGCGAGGTGCTCGCGCCGGCTATAAATCCGGAAAGAGGGGATGATTTGATCGTTTTTTAGCCGAATTACCGTTTTGAAATCGGCAAGGGCTGGAGTCAGCCAGAAATACCTGACTACTTCAGACCATCCCTAAAGCTTGCGTGGATCTGATAATCCTTGGCTGGCTCTAGGATAAGGGTAGACCTGGTTTTGCAATGATAAGGACTGGATGAAGGAAAAAAAGTCGTTTTAATGATTCTGCGAGTCAGTTTTAAACTGTCTTGATTGCCGTGTATTTTTAGGCGGATTCACCGCGAATCACATGCCATGATACCGCAAGGGTCTAGGCACTCAGCTAACAATTAAAAAGGTGATTTATGATTAATGAGACGTACCCAGATACTCAACTTTTCATCAATGGAGAGTGGCGTGATGCTGAAGGTCGATCAACTATTGATGTTGTTAGCCCCGCAACCGGTTTGAGAATTGGTACCGTTGCCCATGCGTCTGAAGGTGACCTTGTACAAGCTGTTAATGCGGCACAGGCTGGATTCGATGTCTGGCGTAATGTACCTGCATACGAGCGATCTGCCATCATGCGCAAAGCCGCTTCCATCATTCGGGAGCGGGCCGAAACGATCGCCCGGTACATGACTCAAGAGCAGGGCAAACCATTGCTGGAGTCGCGTATCGAAGTCAACTCTGCGGCAGATATCATTGAGTGGTTTGCCGAGGAAGGTCGTCGCGTTTATGGTCGTGTAGTTCCTCCTCGCAATATCAACGCTAGCCAAATTGTCGTAAAGGAGCCAGTTGGCCCGGTAGCAGCCTTTACGCCATGGAATTTCCCGGTTAACCAGGTGGTTCGTAAGCTCTGTGCTGCATTGGCAACAGGTTGCTCTTTCGTGGTGAAGGCTCCTGAAGAGACCCCGCGTTCACCAGCCGAACTGATTCGTGCATTTGCCGACGCAGGTGTACCAAAGGGAGTTATCGGTCTGGTGTACGGTAACCCCGACCAGATCTCCAAATACCTTATCGCGCACCCAGTGATCCGCAAAATCACCTTCACCGGTTCCACTGCGATCGGTAAACAGTTGGCTGCCCTGGCTGGCCTGCACATGAAGCGGGCGACGATGGAGCTGGGTGGACACGCACCAGTGATCATCGCCGAGGATGCCGATTTGGAGTTAGCTATCCAGGTGGCAAGCGCCTCTAAATTCCGGAACGCCGGTCAGGTGTGCATCTCCCCGACACGATTCTTGGTGCATAACAGCATCAAAGATGCCTTTGTGAAAGGCATGGTCGCATACGCTGAAGGCCTCAAAATCGGTAATGGCCTCGAAGATGGAGTTAACTATGGGCCTCTAGCGAATGCTCGTCGAGTAGAGGCAATCGCAGGTTTGGTTGAAGACGCACGTAAATCGGGCGCGACGGTAGCGACTGGTGGTGAGCGAATCGGCTCGACAGGCAACTTCTTCGCCCCAACTGTTCTAGCAGATGTTCCGTTGGATGCTGAAGTGCTTTCTCAAGAACCGTTTGGTCCGATCGCAGCTGTACGTGGATTCGATCATATTGAGGAAGCGATAGCTGAGGCCAACCGTCTCCCATTCGGCCTGGGCGGTTATGCTTTCACGCGTTCATATCGCAACGTTCACCTTCTTACCCAAACTCTCCAAGTGGGCATGCTCTGGATCAACCAGCCTTCGACTCCGGTTCCTGAAATGCCGTTTGGCGGTGTTAAAGACTCGGGCTACGGCTCGGAAGGTGGCCCAGAG
>NZ_JBHFCS010000053.1:0-2804 GCF_044143025.1 Pseudomonas sp. TR47
AGTGCCGACGTTAACGTGGGGAAGGGAACGATCAAACTTTTCCTTAGCCATCGATACAATCCTCCGCAGAAGAAATAGTCTTACGCTGATAAAACAAAGGCAGATATTTTCATATCTGCCTTGTTTATATGGAGCTCTTGAGCGGACTTGAACCGCTGACCTCACCCTTACCAAGGGTGTGCTCTACCAACTGAGCTACAAGAGCGAAACACATTGTGCAAAATCCGGCAAACTTGGAGCGGGTAGCGGGAATCGAACCCGCATCATCAGCTTGGAAGGCTGAGGTTCTACCACTAAACTATACCCGCGGAGCTTGCGGCTCTCGCTAAAACTGGTGGAGGGAGAAGGATTCGAACCTTCGAAGCTCTCGCAACGGATTTACAGTCCGTCCCCTTTGACCGCTCGGGAATCCCTCCAGATGTGGCCGGCATTCTATTTGTCTGCCGCCCTAGTGTCAAGCTTATTTTCAAATTTTTTCAATCAAATCTGAAACTTAGCTACTTTGACACTGCCTCCAGCTCTACCACCTCAGTGGTGTTCCCTGTGAAGCGGGCGCCATTCTATCAAGCTATTCGCCAGTTGCAATACCCTGGCAGAAAATAATTTTATGTTTTAAGTCTTTGAAATCGTTGGAAAGAGTGGCGAGGACCGTTTGATCCAGCAAACGCTCGCTTTCCGGGGAAATCTTGAGCCAGAGGCCATCAGCGCCGGGCAGCTGCCCAGATACCGGCAATGCACTGATATCCAAGCTCAACAAGCGCTGGCGCAGCGCATCGATTTGATCTCGCCCTGCCAGGCCGCCCACCACCAGACACTCGTCGCGGCGACGGGGCGGCGTAGCCACACCCGTTTCACGCAAGAGACGAATCTCCTGCTGATTGCCTTTGTACAACGAGAGCGGGGCGACATCCTTGGCTTTTAGCGGGGCTTCCTGTTGGTGCCAGACGTAATAGAAGACGTTGAGCACCAGCAATAGCAGAAACAACCAACGCATAAACACCTCAGCTCAAAGGGCAGGCCATTGCCAAGCCAACGAATACCAAGTCGGGAACCACGCGCGCCTGCGGTGCTGCTTCACGCACCAATGGTGCATCCCCCCCAGTGAGGAATACAGTAAAGTCCTCCCCCCACAGCGAGCGTGCTTGCTCCAGCTGCGTACGAGCAAAGCCCTGGAGCATCAAGACGCAGCCACGCTCGACCGCCTCGACGGTCGAGCGCCCAGGAGCAAGGCTGGTCAAGGCACGCTCCGCAGATGCGTCGTCGTAGCGGATACGCCGGGTGTGCGTGCGCAACTGGCTGCGCATCAGAGGCATACCTGGGCAGATGTACCCCCCAAGATGCTCACCATCAGCGCCAATGAAGTCGGCCTTGGCAGCTGTACCCAGGTCGATCACCAAGCACGCACCCTTGGCCAGGTGGAAAGCGCCCAACGCCGCGAGCCAGCGATCCATGCCCAGGCGCTGGAAATCATCATATCCATTGCGCACCCCGGCCATCTCACGGGCCGGTTCCGCGACACGCGGCAACACAGAAAACGCCTGACCGATCAGCGTACAGAGCGCTGCCGTTTCTTCCTCACTACGCACACTGACGATACGGCAGCCCGACAAACGCAGCGAAGCCAAAGTACCGACCTCAGCCACAAGCGCCTGATCCGAATCCACAATGCCGCCACCCACGATAGTGGCGTCAACAGCATGAATGACTCGCCATTTGATGAAGCTGTTACCGCAATCGAGCTCAAGAATCATCACGCAACCTCAAACTGAGCTCACCACCACTGAAGCTCTTCTCCACGCCATCGATGTCCAGGCGCAAACCACCCTGCCCATCCACTCCAAGCACTACTCCATCGATCTGGGTACTGCCGGCAACAAGCGATACATTACGCCCCTGCCATAGATGTGCTTGCTCCCATTCCTCCTGAAAAGCGGCAAAACCATAACGTCGGTGACGCGCCAGCTCGTGGTGCAGCTGCTGGCTGAGCATTGCCACCAGGCGATTACGATCGATGGGAGAGCCAACCTCACGTCGTATGGATGTCCACTGCTGATCGACCTGGACGTTTACCTGCATGTTCACATTGACGCCAATGCCAAGAACAACGTGACAGACGTCCGCCGGATCACCGACCAACTCAAGCAGGATGCCGGCAATTTTCTGCCCACGAACAAGAACATCATTAGGCCACTTGAGCCCAACTTCCTTAACACCGAACCCTTCCAAGGTGCGCATTACCGCCAAGCCGACCACCAGACTCAGCCCTTCGAGCTGACGCATGCCGCCTTCGACACGCAACACTAGACTGTAGTAAAGGTTTTCCGCGAAAGGACTTACCCACTGACGACCGCGACGGCCACGCCCAGCGCTCTGCCGCTCGGCAAGCACCAGAAAGGGAGCTGCCAACCCCTCCCCCACGAGCCGCAACCCTTCAGCGTTAGTCGAGCCGATGGTTTCGTGGATGAACATTGGCCATTGCTCACCACCAGCAAATTCGGCAATTGCCTTTGCTTCGAGCAAGGCCAAGGGCGCCGCTAGCTGATAGCCACGCCCACGAACCTTGTGAATGGTGAGATTCAGCTCACTCTCCAGATGCTGCAGCTGCTTCCAAACGGCGCTGCGGCTCACCCCGAGGGCTGCCCCCAAGGCTTCTCCGGAATGGAACCGGCCATCCTTGAGGAGATTCAACAACTTCAGCATGCCAGTCTCGACTTGGAATAAGGCTGGCATGATAGCTATGGGTAGTGGGCTTGCATAGGAAAAGGGCCGCCCGAAACGAGCCAAATACCGTGTATAAAGCCAGA
>NZ_JBHFCS010000054.1:0-2794 GCF_044143025.1 Pseudomonas sp. TR47
AAGTCGAGGGCAAAAGAGCATGATGAGAGGGAGTTTTCTTGATCCGCTGGTTCTGCAGGCCTACGACAAAGGCGAATGGGTTTTGATGAGCGACTTCAGGTATCACGCGCTTGATGGTGTTATCTATACCGCCCCCAAGTACTTCATCACCGACCTAGCCTCAACGCCCTGGCTAGTAAAGCCCCTATTCGACGACCTTGAGGATCGCGGCGCTGGAGTTATTCACGATTTCACATATTGCGAGAACGAGTTACCCCGCGCCGTGTGCGATGCGCTGTTCTACGAGATGCTGCTCGCCCTGGGAGCGGACAAGCGACGGGCTGGCTTGATGTTCGCCGGTCTGCGGGTCGGTGGTGGGTCGCGCTATGCGGCGTGCAAGGGTGGGGTGAAGGATGAGGATATGGCTTGGGCGCTGATGGCAGAGGATGAACGAAAAGGCTGGCCAGGTGGTGGTGCTCTTGTGGGAGCCGAAGCACCTTAAGCCATCGTGCAGCCTGCGTACTCCGTCGCTTTGCTTGCGAGTGCGAGCGGTGTGCATAGGCGGCTAGGACAAGAAGGAGCGATTCCCAAAAAAGAAACCCCACAGCCCTTTCAGGTAGTGGGGTTTTTTACACTTTCTGCCGCAAGTCTTGAAGCTTTATACCGCGAGAATGATATCCGAAGCCTGAAGTGGCGGAACACCCGTCAGAGTCAAGAGCTCTACAGCTGCACCTGCGCCATATCCATCGGCGTCACAGCTCAACGTGCCGGTGCCGGTGTCATAGATGAAGTAGCTAGACCCCGAGTCCGCAATTGCGCCCGGGCCACTGACAAAATTAGCTGCGTCCAAGCTTCCCACAACCAATGAAGAAGCCGTTGCCGCATTCACCGTTGCTAGGCTGAACTGGATTTTGTCGAGACCCGACGTGAAGCCATGGAATGTGTCCCAGCCGTTAGTGCCAGACGAAATGCCGGTCATAATGAAGGTATCGCTCATTGCGGAACCCGTAATTGTATCGTTCATCATGTTGCCGGAAACGGTAAATCCGTTTTCACCTTGTGCCTGAGACAGGTTGATCGAGGAGGTAACGAGCGTATTTATAAAAACCGCGCCATTATTGACTGTTTGAGCCGTGGCTGTGAAGTTCCATACACCATTGGCGGTAACGGAGCCAGAGCTTTCAACGACCAGAACGTCACCTGTGTTCAAGTCGCTGATAATGTTGGATGAACCACCGGCAATGTTGAATGTGTCGTCGCCACCGCCACCCTGCAGTTGATTGAGTCCCGCGTCAGCAGCAATTGTATCGTTGCCGCTGCCGCCGCGAACGATGTCATCTCCTGAGCTGCCATTGAACACCTGGCCGCCCGCACCTAGGGTCACGTTAACTGAGATGTCGGCATTGATGGTGGTGCCAGCGCCATTCGCAATAGTGAAGTTATTGAACAGCGGTAAAGTAGAATCTACCAAGTTGATCGTTTCAAAACCGGTCAGGTTGGTCAGATCGGTTGGCAATCCTGAGAAGGCGTCTCCTGTAACGGTCAGAACATCATTCGCTGTGTTTGCAGAAAAAGTTGTGGCGTCCAGGAAGACGGCGTTATCCGTCAGGTGCACAGCGCCTGTGCCGTTTACTGTCAAACCTACCAATGTATTAGCCGAACCTACCAAGGTCTGGTTATCCGCCAGGGTTATACTGTTGGCGGCTACACCACCAAAGGTGATTGGCTCAGCAGAGAAGCCGCCGCGGCTGAAAGTAGCTTCCGAATCGCCTACCGTACCACTCCAGGTCACGGTGATATCACCAGTGGCCGTTCCACTGAACGATACTGCATGGCTCACCGAGTCAAGGGTGGCAACAAACGGCTGAGCCGGAACTACCGGCGGCAAAGGTGTGCTGGTGCCAGTCCCTGTTGCTGCGGCAACGTTGCTGCTCAGCGTTGCATTGGCAATGGTCACCGACGCATCCGTAGCGTCCACCTTGGCCAAATAGGCACGAGCGATGCTGGCAGAGTCGGCTCCACTGTAGCCCGCGATTTCGGCTGGGGTGTCGATCTGTGCGGTAAAGGCATTGGCGACGGCTAGCTTATTGCTCAATGCGACGCCATCTATCGCCTGTGCGCTGCTCATGATTGCTAGGGCAGCTTGAGCCTGAGGTACCGCCCCACCGTCGATCTGCTCTTGCCAGAAGGCCAAGCCATCAGGGTCAGGTTCGCGACTAAACAGGTTGGCATAGATAGCCTGAATCACTTGAGCGGTGGTGAAATTGCCATGGAGCGCCTGGGATTCAGTCGATGCGGAGAAGCCGGAGATGACGCTGTTGAGGCTGCCACCTTCACGATCCACTTGCTCGGACCAGAAATTAAGCCCCTCCGGGTCGGCAGGTCGCCCGAAATAAGCTACGTAGAGTTGTTGGATCTGATCGAGATAGTTAGACGCGGCCATTCCTGATTGTCCTTATAGGATGTATGGGCAGTGGCGCGATAAATAGCACAAGTGATGGCCCATTGGCATCAACTTTTACAGGATTTACTCGTCAGACGACACTGCCGTTTCGTTGAGACCACAAAATGGGGTATGAGGCCTGCAGCAGTTGTCATGCGTGGCGGCCGCGAATACTGCCTCCCGTAGCCTCAGCGGCAGCGCGTGAGCGAAGTCGAATGGCTGGGCTAGCGTGCGAAGGGCACCTATACTGGTCGCCCAAGTGAGCGGAGCATGGCAGTGGACAAGGGCCCCTTCATTATATTAGAAGCCGACGAGCCCATTATCCAGCAGGCGATTGATGCTATTCGGCAGTACCATGATGCCAAAGACCTT
>NZ_JBHFCS010000055.1:0-2765 GCF_044143025.1 Pseudomonas sp. TR47
CTTCCCCCTCGACTCGACGAAGGCGCTGGACGATATATTCACACGCAGCGAAAGTGGTTACTACCCAAACTTTCCAGTTTTAATACAGGGTAATGGTGAGCCATGGCTCATCGGAAATCTTTACCTGACGACGAAACTAGAACGTGAGCCTGGATATGAGTCGAAGACATACAGAGGTATTGCGGACCACTTACTTGACTATCTGCGCTTCCTGGAGGATCAGAAACTTAATTTTCTTCACTTTCCGGAAAATGATCGTCTGAAAGTGACATATCGATATAGAGAGCAATTACTGAACTTTGTGGATAATGCAGAACTCTCAACAAGCACAGCAAAATCCAGAATTAACGCTGTAGTTAATTTTTATGACGCCATCACAAAGTGGGGCTTAGTAAACCAGCCATGCGGTGACGGCATAGCTTTCACGAGAATCAACAGAGAGCTTTTCGTTAAGACTGAGTACGGAGCTGCCGGAAAAGTAAAGATTTCCTCTCATAACCTATCCCTCAAGGGAGGATCTAAACAAAGCTGTGCCGAGTACATCAAAGATGACGAGGAACTTCGCCCATTAACCACCGACGAGCAAGCTATCGTTCTAAAAACGTTACATCACTCCTCGCGTGAATATCAGCTTATATTTTATCTTGCTCTATTTACGGGCGCACGCATCCAGACAATTGGTACCCTCCGAATACGAGATTTTGAAGGCAGGCTCGACTCCGATGGAAATTTAAGGCTCGCCATAGGCTCTGGAACCTTAATAGATACAAAGAAAAATAAAAAAATGACACTATTAGTCCCAGGCTGGTTAGTGAAAGACATAATTATTTATAGCAGGTGCCCTGAAGCTATTAAGCGGCGACTACGCTCTTATTACGGAGACTCCAAAGACAACTATGTTTTTTTGAGCAAGAGTGGAATTCCTTACTACACAAGCAGGCGAGAAATATCGAGCAAAAGCCAGAAAATGTTCACATCGAACGGGAATATGAGCCGCAGAGCGCAGCAAGTAAATATACAAGACGGAGCCGCCCTTCGTGTTCACATCCAGCAAATACTTCTTCCCAGAATATTTCGCACTCATCCAAATTTCAAAAAATTCAAATTCCATGACTTGCGCGCCACATTTGGAATGAATCTTATGGAAAGCCAAATTAAGCATTTTGGCAACACGAGCACAAATTATGCAATTGAACATGTCCAGCAGCGCATGGGGCACACAAACAAGAACACCACATTACAATACCTAAACTACAAGACAAGAATGGAGTGGAAAAAAAGCATCCAGCATGAATTTGAAGAGGAGCTCTTCAAGCATGTTCTCACTAGCATCTCGGGAGAGCAGATAAAATGAAACAGACTCTCATCCAGAGAAAGACTATGGAATTCCTGCCTGCTGATGACAACGTACATATAATGCGACCTGAGCTTTCAGTTCTGAACGTATTCAATAAATACGCTTCGTGCTCGCGCACCCTGGATATTGGCTCACTGTGTTATACAAAGAGAGGCAGTAAACTCCCTCAGCACTTAAGCTGTCCCGTTGACCTCGCCTCGCTAGATAAACATAGGATACCAATAGCGCGCTTCATGCTTGAAGAATTAAGCAGAAGGCCAGCCAGCACCGCAATTGGAATGTTTGGTGAATTCTCAAGGTTTATGGATTGGATTGACGCACAAGAACAAGCATACGAATTCAATAATTTAGCATCCATGCGAAGCGCTTACTTCGCATATACTGCCAATCTATTGATGCGGGTAAGAAAATCAGGAATTAACGACAGCCCGATCAAGCTAAGCACCGCATCATCATACCAACGTGCAGCGCGCTTCATAATAGCGTCGACCACAGAGCTAAGCGAGAATGAAATAAAAGGCTTTGCGACTTACATCACTCAAAGCCGAGATAACTCTAGACATATCAGTCTTGAGCTCCCCGACTCAGATACTCAAGCGAGGACATTCGCAACGTTAGTCTGCTACGTAGAGGAAGCCTATCGCGTGCTTGTGGAAGGCGCTCCGCTTCCCTTAAAGATAGTTTCGCCAGACAACCCTACATATTATCTTTGGTCCGTCCACTTCGCTTCAAGAAATCCTGATCATTTTTCTATCGCCAAGCTATTAGAGTCATCACCTCACTTTCCTTCTTGGCCCGATGTCACACGTCATTATGGGCTGGACTGGCGGGCCGCAACGACGGTGATTGAGAGATCCCGTTTCGATCAAACGCGCTATCGCATAGAAGATCGGAACTCCGACTTACGATCATTAACAAGAATCCGTTTAGGTATCCACGCAATTACAGCCGGATTTCTTGCGTTCATCGCGGCTACTGGTTGCAATACGAGCGTCGCTAAACAACTCCGCCTTACTTCCTTAGAAATCGTGCCTACAACGCAAGGTAAACGCATGTCCGGGGTTAAGTATAGGGCTAAGGGAAAGACAGTGCTGCCCGAGTTCGGAGCGCGCTTCTCATCGGTATTTGACAAGCACCTAAAGATTCGTGACTGGCTTATCGCTAATGAAAAAACTGATTTAGCATTTCCGATACCTGTGAGTACACACCGAAGCAGAGATAGTATCTCTGTTGTTTCGACATCCGCTTTAAGGGCGTTCAAAAAACACCTTGGAATGATTCTTCCGAATACGGTATGGATTAATCCAACCCAGTGGAGAAAAAATATAAGCTATCAATATATAAAGCTTAGCGGCGGAGATATGCTGCTGACGGCAGAGAAACTTGGAAACACGGAGGAGACTATACG
>NZ_JBHFCS010000056.1:0-2762 GCF_044143025.1 Pseudomonas sp. TR47
GTCTGCCACCGCAAGTTCTGCGGGTGGCGCATCTTCAGGGCGCACCACCCTCACCAATTTCACCTTCACCAAATACCTGGACAGTGCCAGCTGCAAGCTTCTTGAAGCCAGTTGTGCGGGCCAGCACCTGAAGGAAGTGAAGCTGGTGGTGTGTCGCGCCGGTACCGACAAGCTCAAGTACTACGAAGTCGTGCTCGAAGAAGTGATCATCGCTGACTACGCCCAGAGCGCCAGTTCCGGTGTGCCGATGGAGGCCGTACAGCTCAACTACGGGCGGATCAAAACCACCTACACGCGGCAGAAGCGCCTCGACGGCAGTGCCGGTGGAAACGTGACGGGTGGATGGGACCGTATCAACAACAAGAAGTATGCGTGAGGTGCGACCATGTCCGAGGCACGCAGCTTCATCAATTCACACGCGCAATCGTATGAGTCGCTGAAGGCCGATACGCCGATGTCGGCCAATCAGCGGGCCAAATTTGATGTATTGAATGCACATATCGTCGATAGTGTGGTGGTGGGTGGAGAACTGATTATTGTAGGCGATCCAAGCACGCCCTCCTGTACAAGTCATGAAGCATTTTTAATGTCGCAGGCAGAAGGGATCCATCATCAACTCGAGGTCAATGGTGCTGGGGTCGATGACTTTTTGTTGGATAACTACGAGATGTTGCAAAGTTTTCTAGCCCATGCGTCGATGGGGGCAGGAGCAGTAAGTGATGGTTGGAGCAGGCACCTTGACGCAATCAAGGGAACGCTCGGGCAGATCGAGCAGCTTCATCGTGATTACTTGGGGAGTGGCACAATCAAAGCGCGTGATGAATTTTATGCCAAGCGGATGGGTTTGTTTATCAGGTTGGAAGAGCAACTGGATAGGCTGGCGGCGTACGGCTCGGGCTTGCGTAAAAAAGGTACAACTAAAAGAACGCTAGGGATTTCCACGAAGAGTTATCTGCACTCCGGTGAAATTGTTGGGTATGCGGAAAAGGTCGCTGGAGTTTCTAAGGCTGCAAATCTCATAAAGAAGGGCACTTATATCGGCATCGGACTCGATGTGGCTGCAACAGGGTTGAGTATCCATAAAGCATGCACCTTTGGGCGAGAAGATGAGTGCACGCGAGCCAGGTATGTCGAAGGGGGCGCTTTGATAGGTAGCGTTGGCGGCAGCACCGTTGGGGGAGCGGTTGGAGGTGCTATCGCTACAGCGGTGTGCGCGGCGGTGTTGGGTATTCCTACTGGAGGCAGTGGTGCATTAGCGTGTGCTGTATTGGGCGGGACTGTAGGTGGCAAGATTGGTGGGGAGAAAGGTGGACAAGGCGGAGAATATTTTGGTGACGTACTTTATCGTAGTCTAAACCCATGACAATTAGTGTAGTGGATCTGGTTGTGTTGGGGTGTTTTGTTTTGGCGGTCCTATCGCTCTTGGTGTTGGTGTATTTGTCGTATCGTCATCTAGAGCTCATAGAATCCATGCTTTCCAGCTCTAGTTTTGTGATGGGGAATAAAAACCTATATTCGCGGGCGGGCTTGATTGGGCGTGTCATGCGGATTTGTACGGTCTCAATATTGCTGACTATGCCAAAGATATTCGTGTATAGAGGGCTGGTTGATTCAAGAGAGGTAGATAGTTTTCCGGTGGCGATGCGGTGTCTATTGGTTGTGCTGTGGAATCTTATGATCATCTCATTTTTAATTTTTGTCTGTATGAGTGAGTATTAATTAGATGGCGGCGAATGTTGGCGGGATGGTGCGTGTCGCGGGTGTCTGCAATTAGCAGCTCGGTGGTCATGGGGCGTTCAAACTACGTCATTCTGATTGAAATTTATAGAGGCAGTATCCAGGAGCACAGCGAGCATGCTGGAAAACGAAACTTTCAACCGAGTCGGAACCAATCATCAGATTTCTGCCAACACCTACAATCTCATCCTCGGCGCAGTACTGCTGTGGGGCTTTGCCGTCAACTGGTATCTGGTGGCCACGGTGCCAGCTGAGATCGTTCGGGCCATACCCATGATGCTGTTCTTGGTGGGTTACATGATCACGGCGATGACGGGTGTCGCCATCATCTTCAAATCTGAAAAACCGCTGTACAGCTTTCTTGGATATAACCTGATCGTGCTTCCGATCAGCTTGCTGCTTGTCGTCGTCCTCCCGGACTATTCGCATGAAAACATCGTGCAGGCAGCGCAAACGACCGCTTTGCTGACCGTGGGCATGATGCTGCTGGGTACGGTGTTTCCCGGCTTCTTCAAGCGTATCGAAGCGTCACTGTTCATTGCCTTGGTAATTACTATTGTCGTCGAGTTGGGGCAAGCCCTGTTGTTCGGCACCCACCTGGCGGCAATGGATTGGATCGTTGCAGCTATCTTCTGTGGTTATATTGGGGTGGATTGGGGGCGTGCGAACCAAATCGAGCGTGCCGTGGATAATGCAATCGACAGCGCCGCCTCGCTTTATCTAGACATTATCAATCTGTTTCTGCGGGTCTTGCGGATCATGTCCAGGAAGTGACTTGTGCAGGCCACGGCAAAGCGTTTGCCCTGCGCGCCCTGATACGTTTCTCTCATCAAACACTGAACATCGTTTAGCCCGATCAAGTGCCTTTATCGTCAAATTTGTAGGCTATTTCCTAATTTGACCTCCAACGTCTGCGTTCTATTGCGTCTGCAGTTAGGTACGACTAGTGTCAACTGGGCCTCAAGCCTGGCGGCATGCTCTGCTTCGCCTCTTGAGGAACAACGTCAGATCGACGCTGTCCGAAC
>NZ_JBHFCS010000057.1:0-2482 GCF_044143025.1 Pseudomonas sp. TR47
CTGATTTTGTTACCAGCAACTGTGGATAAGTCTACCAGCGCAGCTGCTGTTGCCCCCACTCCTTCGCTAGCCCAGTTCAGTTGTTTAAGACCTGCCACACGCAGCCATGTAGCAGGCCGTCGTCGCCATGAAATCAGAACGGCTCATCGTCCTCCGGTTCCTGGCCGCCCTTACGCTTTCGCTCCCGTGATTTGATCTTGGCCTGGGCCGCCAAGCTACTGTGTTGCAGGCGATAGGACTCGTTACCGGTTTCGACGATGTGGCAGTGGTGGGTCAGCCGATCCAGCAGGGCGGTGGTCATCTTGGCGTCGCCGAACACGCTCGACCATTCGGCGAAGCTCAGGTTGGTGGTGATCACCACGCTGGTGTGTTCGTACAGCTTGGATAGCAGGTGAAACAGCAACGCACCGCCGGCCTGGCTGAAGGGCAGATAACCCAGTTCGTCGAGGATGACCAGATCCATGCGCAGCAGAGCTTGGGCGATCCGCCCGGCTTTGCCGTCGTGCTTTTCGCGCTCCAGCAGATTGACCAGATCGACCGTGGAGTAGAAGCGCACGCGCTTGCCGTGCCGGGTGATGCCGGACACGGCCAGCGCAGTGGCCAGGTGGGTTTTACCGGTGCCAGGCCCACCGATCAGCACCACGTTCTGCGCGGTGTCGGTAAAGGCCAGACTGGCCAGTTCGCTGATCAAACGAGCGTCTGCGCTGGAGGCGCTGAAGTCGAAGCCGGCCAGGTCGCGGTGCATCGGCAGCTTGGCCATGTTCATCTGGTGGCTCACCGAGCGCATGGCGCGATCTGTGTGCTCTTGTTCCAGCAGGTGTTCGAGCAGCCACTTGGACGAGGCTGTGTTCGACTCACCCTGCGCAGTCAACTCCGCCCAGGCCGTGGCCATGCCGTGCAGGCGCAGCTCCTTGAGTTCCGCCATCAAATCACGCATGACCGATCTCCTCGGTCTGGCCACGCAGGCGGTCGTAGCGCGCCGTGTTAGCGACGGGGGCTTCCTTGAGCGACAAGTGGGTTTCGACGCTGGGTGGTGGTTCGGTCGCGGCCAGGCGCGCCACGACATTGAGGATGTGTTCGGCGCTCAGGCTGCCGCTTTCCAGTACCAGCTCAACAGCCACCAGCACCGCATCGAGCCCGGCGACCGGTACGGCAGCCAGAACTTGCGCCATGATCCGGTCACCGCCGGCATGACGCCCCAGACCGTGCTTAAGCTGACGCAGCGGCGCCGGCAGATCAGCAAAGGGCGCGCCGTTGCGCAGCGCACCGGGCTTGCGTTCGATCAGCGGGAGGTAGTGCTGCCAGTCATAGCTGACCTGGTCGCGATCCAGCAAGCGGACATGGCTGGCGATCAGCGCGTCGTCAGCCACCACCTCGATTCGCGTCGGATACAAACGGCTGCTGACCCACTTACCCGCATACTCACACGGCACCGAGTAGCGGTTGCGCCCGACGCTGACCAGGCAGGTGCTGGAGACCCGCGCAGGCCGCTCGACGTAACCGTCGAATGGCGCTGGCACAGGCATCAGTTCAGCGCGCTCCAACTCCAGCACTTCGGCCACACTCAGCCCGCTGTATTGAGGGTGCGTCAGCTCGTTCCAAAGCGCGCGGCAGCGCTGGCCCAGCCAGGCATTGAGTTCCTCGAAGGAGTGAAACTGGCAGTCCTGGGCGTCTAGCCAGATACGCCTGCGGCTGTCTTGCACGTTCTTTTCAACGATGCCCTTTTCCCAACCAGCGGCGACGTTGCAGAAGTCCGGATCGAACAGGTAATGCGCGCACATCACCGCAAAGCGCGCATTCACCGCCCGGCCTTTGCCCTTATTGACCTTGTCGACGGCGGTCTTCATGTTGTCGTAGATGCCCCGGCGCGGCACGCCGCCCAAGGAGCCGAACGAGCGTGTATGGGCGTCAAATAACATCTCATGGCCCTGGCTCGGATACGCCACAAGCCAGAACGCACGGCTGGCACACAGCTTCAGATGTGCCACCTGCATACGCCGGTAAATGCCGCCGACCAGCAAGCCTTCCTCGCTCCAGTCAAACTGAAACGCCTCGCCAAGAGCAAAGGTCAGCGGCACAAAGGCCTGCGACGCCTTGCCCTGTCCCCCTCGCCAGGCACGGATAAACGCGGTGAGCTGGCTGTAGCCACCGTCATAACCTTCGGCTTTGATTTGCGCCAACAGCGCCTTGGCACTGCGCCGCTGTTGCTTGGGCCGCAGCGAATCGGCTTTTAGCGCCTGCTCCAGCGTGGCGTGAAAAGGGCTGAGTTTGTTGAAGATCGCGCGGCGTTGGTAGACCGGCGGCTTGGCCTCAGGTGCTCTGACCCACTTGCGAATCGTGTTGCGCGCCAACCCGGTGCGCTTGGCTATCTCATGCAGCGACAGCTTGTCGCGGAAATACATCCGGCGAATTTTGCCCATCATTTCCATACTGATCACCCTGTGTTCTCCTGCTCAAAAATTGAGCAGAAGCAGTTGAACAC
>NZ_JBHFCS010000058.1:0-2119 GCF_044143025.1 Pseudomonas sp. TR47
TTCGACTGCTTGGTGAAGGGTTCCGCAGCTCGGCCCTGTACATGATCGAGCAAAACACCGTCAACGTGCGTTCGGCGTGGTGGGCTTGGAAGGCCTCCCGCGAGGCCGTGGTGGTGGAGCTGCCTGAACTGCGATCCGTACCCGATCGAGACTGCTGGGCCAGAACCAATGGCCTTGGGTTCAACAATGCGCTGAAGGAAGCGCGTCAGGTTATCGAGGCCAAGGGCCTGAAGGTGGCGCCATGACCATCGACAAAGAGAAGCTGAAGGCGCTGGCCCAGGCTGCAACGCAGGGCGAATGGAGTCACGAGCGTTTCGGCGTGATTCAGGCTGGTCCGGTGATTCAGTTCGCAAGCGGCGCGGGTCGCCAGCAGATCGCAATGGCAACCGGCGCAGACTGGATGGTCCAGGGTGAGCAGATCGCGAACGCTGAGTTCATGGCTGCCGCCAACCCTTCAGTTGTCCTGGCCCTGCTCGCGGAGATCGAGCGGCTGGAATCTGCGAAAGGTGATCCTGTCGGCAGCTTCGACAAGCACATGGAGTACATGCAGGAAAACATCCGGCTCAAGGCCGAGAACGAAGACTACAGGTCTGGTCAGGACCGGTACGAGCAGATCATCGATGACCTGAAGGCCGAGAGCGAGGCGCTGCGCAAAGCCCTAGGCAAAATCAGCGTGCAAGTTGATGGAAACATCAGGTGCGCTGTCCGTGACGTAGTGAATGGCCTGCCAGATGTGCAGGACATCTACGGCTACTGCGACAACATTGACGAGATCATTGAGGCGGCCATGGCCAAGGAGGTGAGCCATGACTGAAGTCATCGCAAAACCTCGGCACTTCTGGTCGTCCGGCCCGAGCCGTGTCCGTGACGTGTGCCGGCTGGCGTACCTGTTCGCCACTGAGCTTTCCGTGTCCGGGGCTATTGAAATCATCGTCCGCCCGGTGAAGTCCCGCCGAACCCTGGAGCAGAACGCGAAGCTCTGGGCCATGTTGGCCGACATCGCGCGCCAGGTTGAATGGCCGGTGAACGGTGTCATGCAGAAGCTCGATAGCGAGGACTGGAAGGCGCTCATGACCGCTGCGGCACGCCAGGAGGTGCGCATGGCCTCAGGCATCAACGGAGGCGTCGTCATGCTGGGCGTCAGTACCCGGCGCATGTCCGTAGCTGAGCTGGGCGATGTGATCGAGTGCATGTACGTGTTCGGCTCCGAGCGCGGCGTGCGCTGGAGTGAGCCAAAAGGGCAGATGCCTGAGCAGTGGGAGGCGGCCGCGTGAGGACAGTTCTCAAGGAAGTGAAGCAGAAGACCTGCAAGGCCTGCGGGACGAAGTTCCGGCCATCGCTGTCGACGCAGAAGGCCTGCGGCGTGCAGTGCGCCCTGGCGCTGGCCAAGAAGCCGGAGAACCAGGCGGTGGCACGCAAAGCGATCGCCCAGCGCGAGCGCCGCGAGATCCAGGTGCGCAAGCAGAAGCTCAAGAGCCGGGCGGATCACCTCAAGGAGGCGCAGGTGGTGGTTAATCAGTACATCCGCCTGCGTGACGCTGACCTGCCGTGCGTGAGTTGCGGCCGCTTCCATGACGGCCAATGGCACGCAGGGCATTTCAGATCGGCCGGCGGACACCCGGAGTTGCGTTTCGAGCCGCTCAATATCTGGCGCCAGTGCGCTCCATGCAATACCCACAAGTCAGGCGACCTGGTTAATTACCGGGCCGAGCTGGTGCGCCGCATAGGGGCTGAAAAGGTCGAGTGGCTGGAAGGCCCTCATGAGGCCAAGCGCTACACCATCGACGACCTGAAGGCCATAAAGGCCGAATACCGGGCAAAGATCAAAGCCCTCAAGGAGGCAGCATGACACCAGCATGGGGATTTCTGATCTTGGCCGCCCTCATGGTGGTGGGTGGTGTGGCGTTGTCCTGGGCTGGGGCAGTGCGCCGCAAGCGAAGCTACGAAGAATTTCTGCTGAAGAAGACCAATCGCATCCAGGGAGAACGACCATGAAAGTAATCAGCGCTCGCCAAGTTTGGCACGACGCACTGCACGAGAACCGCGCATCCGCCCTGGCCGTGGCCGCAGAGCAGGCAGCCTTGGGCAAGAAGGGTGGCTCCGCCGATGTGAAGATCAT
>NZ_JBHFCS010000059.1:0-2027 GCF_044143025.1 Pseudomonas sp. TR47
GCTGTTCCCCAACCCTGGAAAACCTATCCTCTTTAACACGTCAAAGTCGATTGATAGGCTTGCTGCAACAGCTATCTGCCCGGTTGAAGTCGAAGATCGATGTATCTGTAGGGTTTGGAAATAAATGCGGGCGCCCACCGCACTCACGGCTCAGTTACCATTCTTTGTGCATCGCGGCCGCGCGGCTAGTTGGTAGCTGTTCTAAGCCTAGTCAGTGCCGCCCTTCGCCCCAAGCCCCATAGTCAGATTTGAGAAATGACAGTAGGCGATGCCGCAACGCGCTTCATCGACCTATGTAAAACGACTCCTTTATCGAAATAGTGCACTCATCGCTCTCCACGGCGATCCCTTCATCGCGAATTGCACCGCCCAAGACGATCTGCACTGAAATCAATACTTTCTGATGCCTCTTGATTAGAGATGCCAGCCATAATCATCTCATCGCCAACGCATACGGCGTTCGGCAGCCAACACACTCTCACTCACTACTGGAAGCTCAGACATGAAAACCATAGGCATTGAAAACTCGAAGTCCAGCGTACAGGCCCACTTAACGCTTGGAACCAAAACTATGGGGCTAGGTATCTATGGCGCGTACTTGGCTCTCGCTATTATTTACTTCTGGTTCGGCGGCATGAAATTTACCCACTACGAGGCCGAGGGCCTGGTTCCACTGGTGAGCAACAGCCCGCTTTTGGGATGGGTGTATAGCATTTTTTCGGTCGACATGTTCTCCAGCCTGCTCGGCATACTAGAGATTTCGATCGGCACTCTGATCGCAGGCCGCATGCTGTCGCCCAAACTATCCGTGGTAGGAGGCGCTCTGTCTGCAGGCCTGTTCTTCACAACCCTTAGCTTTATGTTTTCCACTCCGGGCGTCATTGAGCCTAGTTTAGGGTTTCCGGCGATTTCCGTTGCGCCAGGTCAGTTTCTGCTTAAAGACTTAGGGTTGCTTGCTGTTTCGATATTTGTGGCAGGCCATTCGCTGGTTGAACTGGAAAAACGTAAAATTAATGCATAATTTTTTCAATGGCTTAAGGCAGTAATGCCTTAGGCCTTTTTGCCATCATTTTCCCCCGCCAGATCTTTCAACCAGTCACGAGGGCTCAACCCCGTCTTGCGTCTAAATGCGCGAGACAGCGCCGAAGGACTTTCGTAGCCGACTTGAGCTGCAATCAGCGTAATCGAGCGCCCTTCTCGCATCAGCTTCTGAGCCAGGCTAACTCGCCAACTCAACAAATAATCAGCAGGCGTCTGTCCGATGACACTCTTGAAATGCACGGCATACGCAGCGCGTGACATATTTGACTCACTGGCCAGCTCTGCTATTGACCAGGCATGTTCCGGGGAGTTGTGCATCTGTAAAAGCGATCGGGCAAGCCGCATGTCGGCCAGTCCAGCCATCATTCCGGTGCGCAACTGGTGATGATCGAGCAGGTAACGGAGCAACAGAATGATTAGGAGCTCAAATAAGCGCTCAAGCGCGGCTTCCCTTCCACAATGCACATTTGCCGCCTCGGCAAACATCCACTCCAACGTGTCTGCCAGCATGGGCAGATCATCGAGTGCGAGCACCAAACAGTCCGGTAATGAAGCCGACAAAGGATTATCAATTCCGCCCTCAAACTCCATGGAAGCACACAACAACTTTGCGCCATCGGACTCACCCGCAAACAATTGATGCTTGGCGGGGCGTGGCATAAAAATCAAGCTAGGGCGAGTGAGCTGCAAATCCTTGCGATCGGGACCAAGCAACGTCACGCTGCCGGCCTGAAGCAGATGGATATAACCTCGCCGCTCGGCGCCATCGTAAGATGCAGAGCCGCATAGGTCGCCGTCATAGAACAGATTGGCCCGCACGCCGAACCGCGAGAGCAAATTAGACAAACGATCCATTGGCCGATCCTTGACGAGTCAGAACGCACAGACCATACCATCTGCGTTGTCGTTCAGTGCCTGTAGCGAACACAATGTCATCAACCTAAGCTGCAGCCCTGCCCAAGGCAAGCCCCCCGAAGCAGCCAGCC
>NZ_JBHFCS010000060.1:0-1980 GCF_044143025.1 Pseudomonas sp. TR47
GGTTGAGGTACTGTGGCAATTTGATGTTCTATGGTGTTATCTGCAATGCCTGCTTATGGAGGGAACTAGGATGCTGATCGTTGGAGTGGTCGAGAAGATGAATCTGGATCGCGTGGCGATCTGGGTAGAGGAACATGGCGGCTACACGATCATCAAAATGCCCTCACCTGCTCGGATTGAGCAGGGCGACGTCATGTGCTGGCCGGATCGCTATTCGACGGGCTCATGTACTTACTGGAACGCGACCAAAGGCTGGGATGCTGAGGTGTTAGTGCAGCATCACGATGTGCCTATAGATCTACTAAGTCAGCAGTTCAGCGCCTGAGCCTGTCGGAGGTACTGACTTTCTCCAACCAACTGGCGATATTCAATGAGCCGGAAAGCGAGCCGCAGCGAGCATTTCCAGCCGCTGTTGAACCTGATGCGCGATGGGTTGCAGGAAAGCCCGGTGATCCACTGCGACGAAAGGCGAGTGCAGGTCTCGAAAGAACCGAATCGCGATCCGACCAGCCAGTCCTGGATGTGGGTGCAGGCCAGTGGGCCGCCCGATCGGCAAGTTGTGTGATTCGACTACACCACCAGCCGCGCGCAAGAGGTAGCGTTGCGCCTGCTGGAGGGCTATCGCGGCTACGTGATGAATGTCGATTACGCCGGTTACAACGCATTGGCGTTGCAGCCTGGTGCCGAGCGCTTGGCGTGCATGGTGCATGTGTGGTGCAAGTTCATCGAGGCGCAGAAGGTGCAGCCCAAGGGCAAAACCGGGCGTGCTGACATCGTTTTGGGGATGATCAACAAGCTGGCATCAAGCGTGAACTGAAAGATGCCAGCGATGAGCATCGGTTCATCGGGCGCCAGGAAAGAAGCCTGCCGATCCTCCAGCAGCTGAAAAGCTGGCGGGATAAAACGTAAGGGATCCATCATCCCCACATTCCAAGCGTCCACCTGATGCCCGATGCTGCGCTCCCGGTTTCTTTCAGGAGCCAGCCCACCATGATGCGTCCCGACAGCAAAGTCGAAAAGTCTACCTCTACTCAAGCCTGTGGGTTTTCGAAAGTCCATCGACGGCCTCACTGCCCTGGTCGAGCTGGAAATCAAAGTCGCCGTGTTCGACCCCGTGTTTTTCGTCTTCCTCAATAAAGCCCGTAATCGCTATCTAGACGAGATCACCAAAGCAGACATTATCTCAATGCACCAAAAACGTCGCGTCAGTGGCGCTGCACCTGTATCTGCAAATCGATTGTTGGTGGTGATGCGCTAAATTTTTAACTTGACTATTCGCTGAGAGACACACGGGGTTACGAAAAACCCAACTACCGGTGTTCGGTTGTTTGAATAGAACAACAAAATAGAAAGGTATTTAACATTTGAGGGGACGAGACAACTGCATGCTGCAATTCAAGGTAGTGAGTCCAAGATGCTCAAATATATTATGCCGATGCTCATCTTTGCCGGTGCCAGGAAGTGCGAAGTATTAGATGCGCGCTGGAGTGAGTTTGATTTGGATAAGAAATTTTGGGGAATAGCTGTTAACAAAATAGGCAAGGCTCGTTTTGTACCTCTCTCCGACAGTGTCCTCGAACTGCTTAAAGCCGTAAAGATGGAGCATTCCCGTCGGGGTAAACTAAAGAACTGCGAATGGGTATTTGCTAACCCAGGAACCGGTAAGCCATATGTGCAAACCTACTACGCTTGGGACGCAGCAAGAAAGCGTGCAGGCTTGGCCGGCTTCCGCGTACACGATCTGCGTCACTCGTTTGCAAGCCTTTTGATCAACGCCGGGCGATCGCTGTACGAGGTCCAGAAAATCCTTGGGCATACGCAGATCAAAACAACCCAAAGATACAGCCACCTTGCTGACGAGACGCTGCTCGCAGCAGCCAGCACTGCAGCCGAGGCGCTTGGCGGGGTTTTTTCGACCCCCATTGCGCAGGAGTAAGTGTAGGTGCTCAGCCGCTCCTCCAGCGGCCTGCCGAAAGCCTT
>NZ_JBHFCS010000061.1:0-1858 GCF_044143025.1 Pseudomonas sp. TR47
CTGGTTACGCCGGCGAGAACTTGAGCGCCAGCTTCTGGATTGTAGGACGCACCAACAGTGTCAGGTTGAGCCCAAAAATTTTTGAGCCCAGCAGTGGTACGGCTTAGAGAGATATTTTAGATGTCTTTTTGGCCGCTTCCCCCGATATTCCCACTCGAGTGCCTATTTAGGCTCGAACAGCCAACCCCCGGCTAAGCGAGAGGAATCATCCTAACCTACTGATTTTTAAGACTTTAATCAGAAGGTTTCTCCCCCGTATTTCCCCCTTCGTCTCTTCTCGAATGCTCAACAGCCGCGTCCAGTGCATCGCTGGTCACTTGGAGCGTAAACCCCCCGGTCGGCTGCCCTTCAACGATCAAAACGCCTGCGGCCTCAAGAGCTGACTTCAGCTTCGAGATGGTCGAGAGCCTGGGGCTGGAGGCATGCGACTCAAGCCTGGCCAAGGCTACCAGCGAGATCCCGGCGCGCTCAGCCAGCGTTTGCTGGTTCCATCCGAGCACGGTGCGGGCGGTGCGAATCATCGACACGACTAACACTTCTTGCCGAGAAGACATTTTAAATGTACTTTCAGTCATGTTTTATATCTCTAAGGTTTTTTGATTGGGGTCATTATGAGCGTCGTTGCTCTCACTGCAAACAAGCTTCGCACCCTGGCATGCCCTCAAGGCAAGGCCAAGGAGAACGTATGGGACGCTGCTTGCAAGGGCCTGTTGCTCGAGCTCAGGGAGAGTGGGGGCAAGACCTGGTACTTGAGGTATGCCACTGAGCGCGGTCAGCAGCGTCAGTACCGCATCGGGGACGCTTCCGTCATCTCATTGGCCCAGGCCCGGAAGCGCTGCAATGAGCTTCGAGCGCAGGTCGCTTTGGGCAACGACCCGACCGAGGTAAAAAAGACTCTGCAACAGGTGCCGACGTTCGCTAAGTTCATCGAGGAACGTTACATGCCCTATATCAAAGGATACAAGCGGTCTTGGCATATTGATGAGTCTCTTCTTCGTAATCACTTGCTGCCTTTGTTTGGTAATCGCTATCTAGACGAGATCACCAAAGAAGACATTATCTCAATGCACCAAAAACGTCGCGCCAGTGGTGCTGCACCTGCATCTGCAAATAGATTGTTGGTGGTGATGCGCTACATTTTTAACTTGGCTATTCGCTGGGAGACACAGGGGGTTACGAAAAACCCAACTACCGGTGTTCCGTTATTTGAAGAGAACAACAAAATAGAACGGTATTTAACATCTGAGGAGGCGAGACGACTGCACGCTGCAATTCAAGATAGCGAGTCCAAGATGCTCAAATACATTATACCGATGCTCATCTTTACCGGTGCCAGGAAGCGCGAAGTATTAGATGCGCGCTGGAGTGAGTTTGATTTGGATAAGAAGTTTTGGCGAATAGCTGTTAACAAAACAGGCAAGGCTCGTTTTGTACCTCTCTCCGACAGTGTCCTCGAACTGCTTAAAGCCGTAAAGATGGAGCATTCCCGCTGGGGTAAACTAAAAAACTGCGAATGGGTATTTGCTAATCCAGAAACTGGTAAGCCATATGTGCAAACCTACTACGCTTGGGACACAGCAAGAAAGCGTGCAGGCCTGGCAGGCTTCCGTGTACACGATCTGCGTCACTCGTTTGCAAGCCTTCTGATCAACGCCGGGCGGTCGCTGTACGAGGTTCAGAAAATCCTCGGGCACACGCAGATCAAAACGACCCAACGATACAGCCACCTTGCTGACGAGACGCTGCTCGCAGCCGCCAGCACTGCAGCCGCGGCGCTGGGCGGGGTTTTTTCGACTCCCATTGCGCAGGAGTAAGTGTTGGTGCTCAGTCGCTCCTCCAGCGGCCTGCCGAAAGCCTG
>NZ_JBHFCS010000063.1:0-1681 GCF_044143025.1 Pseudomonas sp. TR47
TTGAGATCCCGGATTTGCCTAAGATCTCAGCCTACCACCTTAAACTTGGACAACCAACGCCAAGCTGGCCTAGCCTTCTCCGTCCCTCCATCGCAATAACTGGAAGTACAGGAATATTAACCTGTTTTCCATCGACTACGCTTTTCAGCCTCGCCTTAGGGACCGACTAACCCTGCGTCGATTAACGTTGCGCAGGAAACCTTGGTCTTTCGGCGTGCGAGTTTTTCACTCGCATTGTCGTTACTCATGTCAGCATTCGCACTTCTGATACCTCCAGCAAGCTTCTCAACTCACCTTCACAGGCTTACAGAACGCTCCTCTACCGCATCACCAAAGGTGATACCCGTAGCTTCGGTGCATGGTTTGAGCCCCGTTACATCTTCCGCGCAGGCCGACTCGACTAGTGAGCTATTACGCTTTCTTTAAAGGGTGGCTGCTTCTAAGCCAACCTCCTAGCTGTCTAAGCCTTCCCACATCGTTTCCCACTTAACCATGACTTTGGGACCTTAGCTGACGGTCTGGGTTGTTTCCCTTTTCACGACGGACGTTAGCACCCGCCGTGTGTCTCCCATGCTCGGCACTTGTAGGTATTCGGAGTTTGCATCGGTTTGGTAAGTCGGGATGACCCCCTAGCCGAAACAGTGCTCTACCCCCTACAGTGATACATGAGGCGCTACCTAAATAGCTTTCGAGGAGAACCAGCTATCTCCGAGCTTGATTAGCCTTTCACTCCGATCCACAGGTCATCCGCTAACTTTTCAACGGTAGTCGGTTCGGTCCTCCAGTCAGTGTTACCTAACCTTCAACCTGCCCATGGATAGATCGCCCGGTTTCGGGTCTATACCCAGCGACTAAACGCCCTATTAAGACTCGCTTTCGCTACGCCTCCCCTATTCGGTTAAGCTCGCCACTGAATATAAGTCGCTGACCCATTATACAAAAGGTACGCAGTCACCTAACAAAGTAGGCTCCCACTGCTTGTACGCATACGGTTTCAGGATCTATTTCACTCCCCTCTCCGGGGTTCTTTTCGCCTTTCCCTCACGGTACTGGTTCACTATCGGTCAGTCAGTAGTATTTAGCCTTGGAGGATGGTCCCCCCATGTTCAGACAAAGTTTCTCGTGCTCCGTCCTACTCGATTTCATTGATAAGAGATTTTCGTGTACGGGGCTATCACCCACTATGGCCGCACTTTCCAGAGCGTTCCACTAATCTCAAACCAACTTAAGGGCTGGTCCCCGTTCGCTCGCCACTACTAAGGGAATCTCGGTTGATTTCTTTTCCTCAGGGTACTTAGATGTTTCAGTTCCCCTGGTTCGCCTCTTGCACCTATGTATTCAGTACAAGATACTCAGCTTATGCTGAGTGGGTTCCCCCATTCAGAGATCTCTGGATCACAGTCTGTTTGCCGACTCCCCAAAGCTTATCGCAGGCTACCACGTCTTTCATCGCCTCTGACTGCCAAGGCATCCACCGTATGCGCTTCTTCACTTGACCATATAACCCCAAGCAATCTGGTTATACTGTGAAGACGACATTCGCCGAAAATTCGCATGTTGCTCTTTCGAGCAGAACTCACAAATTTTACCTTAGCCTGATCCACCAGCAGTGAAACTGGTGTTCAGTCTATTTCTATCACATATCCGAATTTTTAAAGAACGATCTGACAAAAGTCAGAAA
>NZ_JBHFCS010000064.1:0-1659 GCF_044143025.1 Pseudomonas sp. TR47
AAAGAGATCTTTCGCATGCTCGATGAAGGTCAGAGTAATCAGCAGATCATCGACTTCATGGTCGATCGCTATGGCGAATTCGTGCGCTACAAACCTGAGCTGAACAGCCACACCTGGTTGCTCTGGTTTGGGCCTGGCGGTTTGTTGTTGGGCGGTGTGTGGGTGATTTACTTGATCGTTGCACGTCATCGTGGTCGGCATGGCGATGATGTTGAGGTGTTTTCTGACCAAGAGCGTCAACGGCTCCTCCTCCTATTGGGTAAAGAATCTAATGATTGATTTCTGGCTATGGGTCGGCCTGCTGTTGCTGGTTGCCCTCAGTTTCGTGCTAATCCCTGTGTTGTTTGTACGTCGTGCCCAAAGCGAAGAAGATCGCACCGCTTTTTACGTGGCGCTGTATCAGGAACGCCTGGCGGAGCTACAGCTTCAGCAAGGGGACGGAGTGATGTCTCCTGCGCAAAAAAACAGTGCCCGCTCTGAGGCGGACCGCGAATTGCTGGCGGACACCGAAGGAGCTGGCCTCGAACGTTTTTCGACTACAGGCAAGCCGCTACCAGTATTCGTGGCTTTCTTGATACCGGCGCTGGGGCTCGCGCTGTACCTGCATTTTGGCGCCAGCGACAAAGTCGAGCTGGTTCGTGAGTTCGCCCAGCCTCCCGGTTCACTCGCGCAAATGAACGACCGTCTGGAACGCGCGGTTAACGCCCAACCGGAGTCAGCTGAGAACGCTTATAACCTGGCCCAAAACTACATGGCTCAAGGGAGGCCCGACGATGCCGCTAGAATGTTCGAACGAACGGTGTCACTGGCCGGTCGCCGACCGGAGTTATTAGGCGAGTGGGCTAAAGCATTGTATTTCTCTAACAACAAAATGTGGTCTCCGCCAATCAAGGCGCTGACAGATGAAGCTTTAAATGGAAATCCGGGTGAGCTCCAGAGCTTGAGTCTCATAGGTCTGGCTGCGTTTGAAGAGCATCGTTACCAAGATGCTTTAAAATATTGGCATCACGCATTAGCAGAGATGGGTTCCGACCATCCGTCACACGCTGCTTTAGTACAGGCCATTGGAAAGGCAAGAAACGGTCTTTCAGCGGATGAAAAAAACAACAATTTGACGATTAACCATGTTGCTGGCTTGCCACCAACACCGCTCAAGGTACGGGTGGACATTTCCCCGGAAATTTTCGAAAAGGTCGCTTTGGATGACAGTGTGTTCGTTTTCGTACAGACGCTATCGGGCTCCAAGGTACCTCTCGCTACCATACGACTTAAGGTCTCAAGTCTGCCGGCCGAGGTGGAGTTTTCAGGCGCTGATGCAATAGTTACCAGCAACACCTTATCGCAGACAGCCGCGATTCAAGTGACTGCTAGGGTCTCTAGGGGAGGGAAGAGTAGGTCGGGGGAATGGTTGGGCCGAAGCTCGACGACATTAAATTCGAAGAGCGCTAGGCTGAAGCTTACGATCAACCTTCCGGATATCTGATCGACTGCACCGCAAAGTGCTGTTGCCAGGTACTGTAAAATAGAAGAGTGAGCACTTGATTTGCTGGTGCTTTCAAACAACGGTGTTGTTTTTTTAACAGCCGAACTGGAAAGGGAGGCTGAGCTGCTCAGTGATCACTTTATCCGTTGGCTGATTTACGCCGGCATGTTCGCTAC
>NZ_JBHFCS010000065.1:0-1632 GCF_044143025.1 Pseudomonas sp. TR47
GCCGAGAGCTGATGACGAGTTGCCTTTAGGCGACGAAGTGGTTGATGCCATGCTTCCAAGAAAAGCTCCTAAGCTTCAGATAACTGGGAACCGTACCCCAAACCGACACAGGTGGTTAGGTAGAGAATACCAAGGCGCTTGAGAGAACTCGGGTGAAGGAACTAGGCAAAATGGCACCGTAACTTCGGGAGAAGGTGCGCCGGTGAGGGTGAAGGACTTGCTCCGTAAGCTCATGCCGGTCGAAGATACCAGGCCGCTGCGACTGTTTATTAAAAACACAGCACTCTGCAAACACGAAAGTGGACGTATAGGGTGTGACGCCTGCCCGGTGCCGGAAGGTTAATTGATGGGGTTAGCGCAAGCGAAGCTCTTGATCGAAGCCCCGGTAAACGGCGGCCGTAACTATAACGGTCCTAAGGTAGCGAAATTCCTTGTCGGGTAAGTTCCGACCTGCACGAATGGCGTAACGATGGCGGCGCTGTCTCCACCCGAGACTCAGTGAAATTGAAATCGCTGTGAAGATGCAGTGTATCCGCGGCTAGACGGAAAGACCCCGTGAACCTTTACTATAGCTTTGCACTGGACTTTGAATTTGCTTGTGTAGGATAGGTGGGAGGCTTTGAAGTGGGGACGCCAGTTCTCATGGAGCCATCCTTGAAATACCACCCTGGCAACTTTGAGGTTCTAACTCAGGTCCGTTATCCGGATCGAGGACAGTGTATGGTGGGTAGTTTGACTGGGGCGGTCTCCTCCCAAAGAGTAACGGAGGAGTACGAAGGTGCGCTCAGACCGGTCGGAAATCGGTCGTAGAGTATAAAGGCAAAAGCGCGCTTGACTGCGAGACAAACACGTCGAGCAGGTACGAAAGTAGGTCTTAGTGATCCGGTGGTTCTGTATGGAAGGGCCATCGCTCAACGGATAAAAGGTACTCCGGGGATAACAGGCTGATACCGCCCAAGAGTTCATATCGACGGCGGTGTTTGGCACCTCGATGTCGGCTCATCACATCCTGGGGCTGAAGCCGGTCCCAAGGGTATGGCTGTTCGCCATTTAAAGTGGTACGCGAGCTGGGTTTAGAACGTCGTGAGACAGTTCGGTCCCTATCTGCCGTGGACGTTTGAGATTTGAGAGGGGCTGCTCCTAGTACGAGAGGACCGGAGTGGACGAACCTCTGGTGTTCCGGTTGTCACGCCAGTGGCATTGCCGGGTAGCTATGTTCGGAAGAGATAACCGCTGAAAGCATCTAAGCGGGAAACTTGCCTCAAGATGAGATCTCACTGGGATCTTGAATCCCCTAAAGGGCCGTCGAAGACTACGACGTTGATAGGTTGGGTGTGTAAGCGCTGTGAGGCGTTGAGCTAACCAATACTAATTGCCCGTGAGGCTTGACCATATAACACCCAAGCAATTTGCTTCTGCAGATTGTGGTGGTGAAGACGAAAGAACCGAAAGTTCGCAACATCACAACTATCGCATATCCGAATTCGCTGGGCTGTCCATCTGGACATTCTGGCTACAGAATTTCTTGACGACCATAGAGCATTGGAACCACCTGATCCCATCCCGAACTCAGTAGTGAAACGATGCATCGCCGATGGTAGTGTGGGGTTTCCCCATGTGAGAGTAGGTCAT
>NZ_JBHFCS010000066.1:0-1576 GCF_044143025.1 Pseudomonas sp. TR47
GCCATGGCCGTCGGGCGATGACCAGGCCTCTGCCGCTCAATCAGGCGGTCTAGCTGGGCTGGCGGTGATGTGATCATCGTCTGTTCCGGCTGTCTAGGCGAGATTTCTCGTTCTCCGGACGAGCCTATGCCGACCGCTTGTGGCCAGCTTTTTTGCACGGAGGTTGGGCGGTGGTGTTTCTTCAGCGCGTCGGTTTGTAGCCCTCACAACCTCGGCTGGCTGCGCGTTTGCGTTGGCGCGCAAAGCTACGGCCTGAGCGTACGGCACTGAGGCTTTTAGCCATCAAGGCCAGCACATTGCTCAGCCCCTGAGCACAGTGCCGCACCAGCAGCTCGACCAGGGTATTTTTGAGCCGTGACACGCCTTGGGTGAAGTTGACTTTCCATCGCAGCTTGCGACCTTTGTGGCGCTGTTCGATGACCGGCTGTAGCAGGTGCTGCATCAACAGCGCCAGGTTCTTCAACAGTTGAGCGGCATGAAAGTCCTGCTTTACAGCGGTCACGCTGCGGCCGCTGAAGTTGTCCAGCGTCAGGGTTTGTTTGAGGCGACGGAAATCGGTTTCGATGCCCCAGCGGCGGTGGTAAAGCTCGGCAAACACCTCAGCGGGAAAGGCTTCTCGATCCAGCAGCGAGGTCAGCAATACTTCGCTTTCGCCGTTGGCCAACTCGACCCGGATCAGTCTCAGCTCGATCTGGCTGGCAGGATCAACGCCAGCCTCGGAGCAGAACAGACGTGCTTCAGGATGGTTGGCCACGAAAAGCTGTGTGTCTTCAACTTGGCCAGAGTGTAGAAACGCTTTGACCTGGGCGTTATAGCCACAGGGCAGGCGCATCAGAAAGTGCCGCTGTTGCTGCGCGAACAGCGCGAATAACCAGTGCCCAGGGTAACCACGGTCAAACAGCGTCAGGCTGTCAGCCGGCAGGTGCTCAAGGTGCAGATGGGCACAGTCGCGCTCGCCGACGGTCAGGGGCACGATCAGGCTATGCAAGGTTTGACCGTCAGCGACTTCGTAGAGTGTGGACAAGCGAGCCATGGGAAAGCCAGAGTGACTGCCAAAGAAGGTCGCCATGGTCGACTCCAGGGGTAAATGCACGGTCGAGCCATCCACCGCGAGCACCCTCAGCCCACGCCACTTCTGACGCAGCCCGAAGCAGTCAATTTGTTGCTGCAGGAGGCGATTGAGACTTTCAAATACCTCGGGGTTGAGCTTTTTGCGCGCTTTGCAGAAGGCCTGCGCAGTGACCATTTGCGTCTCAGTCGACGCCTGATTGAGTACGCGATAGAACTGATCGAGTTCGGTTTGCAGGGCCGTGCGCGGCTGATTGAGCAGGAACAGGACGAGGTTCTTGAAGGTGAGCTGGCGTCGGCGGGTAAAGTCTTGAGGATTCTGGCGGTGGGCGGCGATGAAGGCGGGACAATCGAGCGGGCTGGTTATTTTTTGTACAATTTTCAAGCCAGGGTTTGGCTGGCGGTGTCAAGCGATGCGGTATAGGTAGTCAAAAGGGCTTCTCCCATGCACTGATTTGAGCGCTAATTATATGATATTTATGGATAATTTCCAAAGTTGATGACATTG
>NZ_JBHFCS010000067.1:0-1450 GCF_044143025.1 Pseudomonas sp. TR47
GACTATACGCCAAAGCTATAGTCGTCCCGCCTTGGAAGATTACGTAAAGGAAATGACGAGTTTTTTTGAGGCAATGCACCAATCAGCAATCGACAGAACGCGTTCTGCCTCAAAAATTCCAGTAATTATTTTAGACGAATCAACACATGACAGCAAAACTAACATCGGCGCTTGTACGAAAAAAGCGCTGACTGAACCCGAGCATGCAAATGGTTTTACTCATCATGCTCCTACCCCCAATTGTCAGTCTCCAGAAACCTGTATCTTCTGCACCCACTATGGAGTCCATGCCGACGACCAAGATATACGACGTTTACTTTCCCTTCGCTACATCATTGAAATCACAAATGACAACGACTCTCCCGACCCAGTACTATCTTCAAGCGCCCCCACAAAACATAGAATCGATGAAATATTATCAGAGATCGCTGACACTGGACGATCATATGCCGACAAGATAACAGAAATAAATTCGGAAATAGCAACGGGCAAGCTCGATCCATTCTGGGCAATCCATTTTGACACTCTTGTCGTACTTGGGGCCATTTCATGAGCATCATCGCATATCTAGAACTTTCATCTATTGACCCCCATCAACTACCAGACCATCGCGCAGAACCTTCAGACTATTTCGATTTAGATCGAAACTTTGTTATTTCCCGAACTAAAGATGGAAATATTCTATCAAAATACGGAGAGAACATATGGAACCTTAAAACATACGACGCAAAGGGACGTTGCGTTTACAACTTTTCAAGCTGGCACTCTGGAGAAGATACCTCAATCGCTAGAGAAATCACCGAAGAGATGAAAAAAATTCAGATCTCTCGATTATTCCTCTATCACAAACCTCGAAGGCCAATTTCGATCACTCTGATAGAACTAAGGAAATTTGCTAAACTAGCTTTAAAAAATAGACTTACACTCTCCGAACTATTTGAAGAGCGCAATATGCGCAAGATCTTGCTCCCAAGTTACTCACACCTTAGCGCAAAACAAATGTTTCTTACCTTAGGATTAATAAAAGAACTTTACTATATAAGAGCAAAACATGCTCAGCTCACCCTAGGTCCAGCTAGTTTCGAAACCATATCGCTAATGCAGGCTATGTATGACAAACACCCGAAAGCGCAGAGAGACGCCCCGCAGCAAACCAAGTTAATTCCTTCTCGACTTTATGCCACACTACTAATTCTACTACACTCTGAACTAACAGATTTCAATACTAAATCTGATGCCATCATTGAACTGTACGCGAGGCGAATTGAAGATCCAATGTATGGATCTCCACTACGTCGAGCAAGAAAGCATAAAGCCATTTCTTGGCAGGATGCTTCGAGCGCTCTAGACCTTGATGCTTTTTTCTCAAACAAATCCATTAGCAACTGGAAAGCGCTTAGCAGTTACATTGGAGAGATTCAATGCGCTGCGCTCTACTGGGTGCATTTAT
>NZ_JBHFCS010000068.1:0-1438 GCF_044143025.1 Pseudomonas sp. TR47
ACCGGGGAGCTATGCGCCGTTGGCGCGGGTTGATCAGGCGGAAGGGGAAGAGCAGAAGGTCTATTACTTCCATACCGATCAGATTGGTACGCCGCTGGAGCTGACTGATAGCGAGGGTAAGATTGTCTGGCAGGCAACATACCGGTCCTGGGGCGCGATCGAGCAGCTCACGATCAATGAGGTCGAGCAGAATCTGCGGTTCCAAGGTCAGTATTGGGACGCAGAAACGGCTCTACACTACAACACGTTCCGTTATTACGATCCCCTAGTGGGGCGCTTCGCTACGCAGGATCCGATTGGATTGACAGGCGGGCTAAATTTATATTTCTATGTGCTTAATCCAGTAAATTGGGTTGACCCACTGGGCTGGTCTGGTTTCGATGGTAGTGGCCGTCCGCTATCTAGCTCACAATATAGCGTCTGGTCGAGCGTGGAGATGCCGCAAGACATTCATGGTTCGAGCAGAGGGGTCCACTTTAAATATGCTAATGAAGAGCTATACAAGCGGACTGTACAATACCCTGAACTAAAAGCTGCTTTGTCTCCTGAAGTAGTGGAGCATGTTCAGCCTGGCCCGAGAGGAGGATTCAGCGATCGAAGTCCACCGAATCACTCTTGGCATCACAACGCTCAATCCCCTAAAGATATTGAGCTTATTCCAAGGGCGCAGCACCAGGCGAAAGGACCGGTGCAGACTAGCTTGCATCCGAATAAAAAAGGTGGATTTAAGCAATTACAAAGTACGTCGTGTTGAGGCAATTATGAAAACTTATAGTATACGAGAAGTATTAGAAAATCTGGATCAGATGCCGGACTCTTGGCTTTATCTTCCGGACACAGATTGGAGCTTAGATACAAAAGGCGCATTCTCACTTGATAGTCGGGACTTCGCGCCGGATTCAACTGATTATCTTCCTCCTCAGGTGGCGAGTGAAGGATGGATCGAAACACTGGATACCCCTATGATCCAAGATATTATTGATTATACGGATCGACAACTGCCCGCAGCTACAACCATGGATTACTTCGAGGCTTTTAAATATTATTTCCAGAATGATGCTTTTTTAGAATTTTAATCCAGCAGTTTCGTCCTTCAAATAGTGTTGTATAGAGGTTGAGGTGCGGCTTCCGCACCTCTTATTTGGCTGGGTAAACATGAGTTGCACAGCCGCAGTACTGGACCACTGGTGGGCAGTGAGGAGTCCGCTACCACCCTGCCGCCAACCGCTTGGACTTCAATGCGCGGCAGTTGGAGAAGGTCAAGGACCACTGCATCAAGCGTTGGCGGGATCAGGAGTACAGCTACGACCCGTGGGGCAACCTGATCAAGAAGCGCTCGGAGCACAGCAAGCTGCAGAGCTATAGCTATGACTGTGAGAACCGGCTGGTGCGTGCTGAGACAGTGGTCGACGGCAAGCTGGAAAGTACGGGCGCTTAC
>NZ_JBHFCS010000069.1:0-1194 GCF_044143025.1 Pseudomonas sp. TR47
GTGATGGCCGGATCGTTGGGGAAAATCCCCACGACATCGGTGCGGCGTTTGATTTCAGCGTTGAGCCGTTCAAGCGGGTTGGTGCTGTGTAACTGCTGCCGGTGTGCCTTGGGAAACGCCATGTGAGCCAGCACTTCATCCTCACAGCCGTCCATGAGCGTCGCGATCTTCGGGTACTTTTCGCGCAGTTGATCGGCGACCAACCGCCATTGCTGATGGCATTCGGCACGGCTGTCCTGGGCGAAGACCGTGCGCAGCAGCGCCGCTACCATGGTGCGCTGACCTTTGCCGACGTGGGCCATGGCATTGCGCATGAAATGCACGCGGCAGCGCTGCCAGGTCGCGTTGAATACCTTGGAAACAGCCGCCTTGAGCCCTTCGTGGGCGTCGGAGATGACAAGCTTCACGCCCCGCAAGCCACGTCGCATGAGGCTGCGCAGGAAGTCTGTCCAGAACGGCTCAGCCTCTGACGGCCCAACCCGCATGCCCAGGACTTCGCGGCCACCGTCGGTGTTCACGGCCACGGCGATTATTACGGCGACCGAGACGATGCGCCCGGCCTCCCGCACCTTGACGTAGGTGGCATCGATCCAGAGATAGGGCCAGTCGCCTTCAAGCGGGCGATCAAGGAAAGCGTGAACGCGCTCATCGATCTCACCAGCTAGCCGTGAAACCTGGCTTTTGGAGATACCGGTCATGCCCATGGCCTTGACCAGCTCGTCCACCGAACGCGTTGAAACGCCTTGGATGTAGGCTTCCTGGATCACCGCCGCCATGGCCTTCTCGGCGGTACGTCGGGGTTCGAGGAAGCCAGGAAAGTAGCTGCCTTGGCGCAGCTTCGGGATCTTCAGGTCAACGTCGCCGGCGCGGGTTTGCCAAAGGCGATCACGGTAGCCATTACGGCTATTTGTCCGGTCTGGGCTTTTGACATCGAAGCCCGCGCCGCACAGGCCTTCGACATCGAACTCCATCATGCGCTGGGCAACGAACTGGATCATTTGCTTGAGCAGATCAGCGTCTGCCCCTTTCTCAACCAACTCGGTCAATGCGATAGTGGGCTTGGTCATCGTGGTTTCTCTGGTGAGTGTTTGGTCTTCGCAAACTCAACGTTAGCCAAGAACCACGATGACCATCCTCTTTCGCCCGCAGGGCGCCTTCGGCTGGTTCAGTTACACCACTTCCCGGGACACGATC
>NZ_JBHFCS010000070.1:0-1190 GCF_044143025.1 Pseudomonas sp. TR47
TTAGGGATTCTCCGATCAAGTCAGCACAGGCCATCTGACCTGTGCTGAAATAGCCCTCCGTCCAACTGCCTTCTACAAGTCCGCCATCCCATGAGTCAGATGAGCTTTTCCGATTTCGAGTACGCCGGCAAGCGCAAGCAAACCCGTCGCGAGCGTTTCCTGGCCGAGATGGAACAGGTGGTACCGTGGAGTGGACTGGTGGCGTTGATCGAGCCTCACTACCCAAAGGCTGGCGGTGGCCGCAAGCCTTATCCTCTGGAAACCATGCTGCGCATTCACCTGCTGCAGAATTGGTTCTCTTTGAGCGATCCCGCCATGGAAGAGGCGCTGTACGAGATCACTTCGATGCGCCAGTTCGCTCGTCTGACGCTCAGCGCTCCGATCCCCGAAGACACGACGATCATGAACTTCCGGCACCTGCTGGAGAAGCATCAGTTGGCAGCCGGCATTCTGGAAACCATCAACAATTACCTGCAAGACAAGGGCCTGTCGTTGCGCCAGGGCACCATTGTCGACGCGACCATCATCCACGCGCCCAGTTCGACCAAGAACAAGGAAGGCAAGCGCGATCCTGAAATGCATCAAACGAAGAAGGGCAACCAGTACTATTTCGGCATGAAGGCCCACATCGGCGCGGATGCTGAATCGGGTCTGGTGCATCACGTTCATGGCACCGCCGCGAACGTAGCTGACGTGACGGAGGTCGCTCAGCTATTGCATGGCGAAGAGAATGTCGTGTGTGCGGATGCGGGTTACACAGGCGTGGAAAAGCGGCCAGAACACGAGGGACGGCAGGTGATATGGCAGGTCGCTGCCCGCCGCAGCACCTACAAACACTTGAGCAAACGCAGCGTGCTCTACCAAGCCAAGCGCAAGATCGAAAAGGCCAAGGCGCAAGTGCGTGCGAAGGTGGAGCACCCGTTCCGGGTGATCAAACGCCAGTTCGGCTATGTAAAGACTCGTTTTCGCGGCTTGGCCAAGAACACGGCGCAACTGACCACGCTGTTTGCCCTGTCGAATCTGTGGATGGTGCGCCGGCAATTATTGCCTGCTGCGGGAGAGGTGCGCCCGTGAGTCCGGATAACCAAGGCTTTGCCTTGGTTATCCAATAATCAGCGACTGAAAAGCGGGCTTTTCGGCATCCCTAAGCCGCCCATTTCCGACTGATGAGCAACTTGTTCGGAGTTTCC
>NZ_JBHFCS010000071.1:0-1014 GCF_044143025.1 Pseudomonas sp. TR47
GTAAGGGATCCATCATCCCCACATTCCAAGCGTCCACCTGATGCCCGATGCTGCGCTCCCGATTTCTTTCTGGAGCCCGCCCGCCATGATGCGACCCGACAGCAAAGTCGAAAAGGTGTACCTCTATCCCAAGCCCGTAGACTTCCGAAAGTCCATCGACGGCCTCACCGCGCTGGTCGAGTTGGATATCAAGGTCGCCGTGTTCGACCCCGTACTGTTCGTTTTCCTCAATAAAGCTCGCAATCGCATCAAGGTGTTGTATTGGGAGCGCAACGGCTTCTGTCTTTGGCTCAAACGCCTCGAAGCCGAACGTTTCAAAACCTCCCCCGACGCCAGCGACGAAGCGATTGTCCTGACCGTCCAAGAACTGAACTGGCTACTCGACGGTTTCGACCTCTGGCGCAACCGTCCGCATCAGGTTCTGGCGCCCCGTTTCGTCGCCTGACCCGGTATAATCCGGGCCATGATTTCAGTGCCCGACAACCTCCCGGATGATCCTGTTCTGCTCAAGCAAATGCTGCTTGAGAGTTACGCTGCTCGTGCGTGTGAGCAATCGGCTGCCCGTGTGCGCGAGCAGGAGGTCAAGGAGGCTTATGCGACACACATCGACGACCTGAAAGAGCAAATCAAGTTATGGCGTGACCGTTTCTTTGGCCGGAAGTCCGAGCAAACTGTCGATCCCAACACGCCGCAACTGGCGATGTTCAACGAACCCGAAAGCGACCCGCTACTGGCGGTGGTTGACGATGCCGACGAAGAAGTCGTTGCGCCTGCCAAACGTCGCGGCAAACGCAAACCACTGTCGGCCGATCTGCCTCGGGTCGAAGTCATCCACGACCTGCCCGAGCACGAACTGACCTGCGCCTGTGGTTGCCGCAAGCATGTCATTGGCGAGGAAACCAGCGAGCAGCTCGACATCGTGCCGATGCAGATCCGCGTACTCAAACACGTGCGCAAGGTTTACGGGTGCCGGGGCTGCGAAACCGCGCCGGTTACCGCTGACAAGCCAGCCCA
>NZ_JBHFCS010000072.1:0-828 GCF_044143025.1 Pseudomonas sp. TR47
AGCCCGATGACAAATGGCTTGATCGCACGCTCCGCAAGGTTGTTGTCGATCGGCAAATGGCCGGCCTCGACATAGCGTTCCAACCGACTCCAGTTGTTCGCCAGATAGTGCACGGCCTTGCCCAGCACACTTTGCGGTGTGACCTGGGAGTACGTCTTGTCCAGCCAGCTTTTCAATTGGCCGAGGATCGGTAGGCTTCTTTCTTGGCGACCGATGAACCGCTGTTCGTCGCTGACCTCCTTGAGGTCGCGCTCGATGCCGTACAGCTTGTTGATCATCGCCAGCGCCACATCGGCGCGGCCCGTCTTGCCTTTGGGCTGCACCTTTTGCGCCTCGACAAACTTGCGTCGTGCATGAACCATGCACGCCAACCGTTCGACACCGGGCTGTAATGCCAACGCGTTGTAACCGGCGTAATCATCGGTCATGACATAACCGCGATAGCCCTCCAGCAGGCGCAACGGTACCTCCTGCGCACGGCTGGTGGTGTAGTCGAACAACACGACTTGTCGATCAGGTGGCCCGCTGGCCTGCACCCACATCCAGGACTGGCTGGTCGGGTCGCGATCCGGTTCCTTGAGCACCTGCACCCGCGTTTCATCGCAGTGAATCACCGGACTTTCCAACAACCGCTCACGCATCAGGTTCAGCAGCGGCTGGAAGTGTTCGCTGCACTGGATCACCCAGCGGGCCAAGGTTTGCCGGGGGATTTCGATGCCATGCCGGGACAGTACGCTTTCAAAACGGTGTAGCGGCAGACCATCGACATACTTGGTGGTCAGCAGCATGGCCAGCACGCTGGGGCTGGCCATGCTCTTTTCGATCAAC
>NZ_JBHFCS010000073.1:0-828 GCF_044143025.1 Pseudomonas sp. TR47
ATTGATCGAAAAGAGCATGGCCAGCCCCAGCGTGCTGGCCATGCTGCTGACGACCAAGTACGTCGATGGCTTGCCGCTGCACCGTTTTGAAAGCGTACTGTCCCGACACGGCATCCACATTCCACGACAAACTCTGGCGCGTTGGGTGATCCAGTGCAGCGAACACTTCCAGCCACTGTTAAACCTGATGCGTGACCGGCTGCTGGAAAGTCCGGTGATTCACTGCGACGAAACGCGCGTACAGGTCTTGAAAGAGCCAGACCGCGACCCGACCAGCCAATCTTGGATGTGGGTGCAGGCCAGCGGCCCGCCTGATCGACAAGTTGTGCTGTTTGACTACACCACCAGCCGGGCGCAGGAAGTACCGTTACGCCTGCTGGAAGGGTATCGCGGCTATGTGATGACCGATGATTACGCCGGTTACAACGCGTTGGCGTTGCAGCCCGGTATCGAGCGGCTGGCGTGCATGGCTCATGCTCGACGCAAGTTCGTCGATGCGCAGAAAGTGCAGCCCAAGGGTAAGACGGGCCGCGCCGATGTGGCCCTGGCGATGATCAACAAGCTGTACGGCATCGAGCGCGACCTCAAGGAGGTCAGCGACGAACAGCGGTTCATCGGTCGCCAAGAAAGAAGCCTGCCGATCCTCGGCCAATTGAAAAGCTGGCTGGACAAGACGTACTCCCAGGTCACACCGCAAAGTGTGCTGGGCAAGGCCGTGCACTATCTGGCGAACAACCGGAGTCGCTTGGAACGCTATGTCGAGGCCGGCCATTTGCCGATCGACAACAACCTTGCGGAGCGTGCGATCAAGCCATTTGTCATCGGGCG
>NZ_JBHFCS010000074.1:0-771 GCF_044143025.1 Pseudomonas sp. TR47
CGATCCAGCTACCGTACAGGGCGCTCTGGACCTGATCAACACTGGCACTCTGCCAGGCGGCGTTCCAGGCCTGGGCCTGATCAACGCTGTGGCTGCTGCTGAAGCTGCCGTTACTGCCTACGAGAAAGAAGTTGCTACCAGCAACCCTGCACTCGACACTTCGCTCCCGAAAGACGGCGTAGTGACTTCGGCTGAAGCAGATACTGCCCTGGGTCTCGCTAAGGCTGACCGCACCAAGGTTGACACTAAGTCGACTGGCGTTCTGGCCGCTGAAGCCAAAGACGCTGCTACTGCTACTGCTACCGCCACCGCCAAAGCTGCTGCTTCTGCCCAAACTGATGGCGCTGCTGCCGTTGCCGCCTTCGACAGCGCCGTTGCAGCCAAAACTGCCGCTGACGATGCCGTTACTGCCAACGCAACTGCTGCCGCCTCCGCCGCTGCCGGTCTGCACTCCGCCCTGGGCGTTGATGGCGCAACCGTTACTTACGCTACCTTGAACGCTGCAGCTGGCGGCGAAGCATTCGCTGCTGCTGCTGACGTTATCGCCTTCCTGGCAGATAGTGATTCGAACCCACTGTACCGCGCCGCTCTGGTCACCGAGCTGAACAAGGTTCCTACTTACGGCGCTGAAGTCGTTAAAGAAGGCAACCTGGAGCTGGCGGCCGCCAAGGCTAATATTGCACTGAGCGATGCCACTACTGACCTGCAGGCCATCGATAGCGACGCTGGTACTGTTGGTAGCGAAGGTCAAGACTACATCGACGCAAAAAA
>NZ_JBHFCS010000075.1:0-770 GCF_044143025.1 Pseudomonas sp. TR47
AGAAAACCGATGCCCTCGATGGCCTGACAACGAGCAACTTGCTCCAGTAAACCAGCCTCCTTAAGTAACTCCTTGAGCTTCTTTTGGACCAGCAGATCCAACTTGTCCATTTGCTGGGTAAAGCTCTTGAACGCCGCTTTGAGCAGCTGCTCATTAGCCCAACTCTGGCTCAGGGCGGTGCGCATTGTGACCAGAGCAGCCCTGCGGCGTAGAAGGCTCTGAAGCTTGCCATAAACGGCTGGCGGCGGCGCCCAAGGGCGCAGTTCCCGGCTTTCTCGTTCCAGATAACGGCCAAGCAAAGCGGCATCACTGGCATCGGTTTTGGATCGGCCGCCAATGCCTTTTCGGTAGTTACTAAGTTGAAATCCGTCAACAACATAGACCTTGAAGCCCTTTTCATGTGCCATCTCCACAACGTCCAGGTGGTAGACGTTCGTTGCTTCGACGCACAGAGCAGTGTTGGCAGGTTGTTGCATCAGCCATCTCTTGATTTCAGGCTTGGTATTGCTCAGCGACATCTGCGTGCCGTGGCTTTGAAAATGAACGACCAGCTCGGCTTTGGCAACATCAATACCGATGATGAAATCGCTCGTTTCCATTGCCATGGTTTGCACTCCCGCTGTATGGTTTTTCGACTCGAAGGGTTTCACCAAGAGGCGCAGGCTTGTTTCTATCGTCGTTGAAGAGAACGAAGCATTCTTTATCGGCGCTTTGGTGGAAGGGGTGAGGACGATTTCTCCCACGGTCTGTACTGCTGTGAACAGTCAGAA
>NZ_JBHFCS010000076.1:0-756 GCF_044143025.1 Pseudomonas sp. TR47
CGATCCAGCTACCGTACAGGACGCTCTGGACCTGATCAACACTGGCACTCTGCCAGGCGGCGTTCCAGGCCTGGGCCTGATCAACGCTGTGGTTGCTGCTGAAGCTGCCGTTACTGCCTACGAGAAAGAAGTTGCTACCAGCAACCCTGCGCTCGACACCATCAAAGACGGCGTAGTGACTTCGGCTGAAGCAGATACTGCCCTGGGTCTCGCTAAGACTGACCGCACCAACGTTGACGCTAAGTCGACTGGCGTTCTGACCGCTGAAGCTGCTGACGCTGCTACTGCTACCGCCGCCGCCAAAGCTGCTGCTACTGCTCAGCCTAACGGTGCTGTCGCAGTTGCAGCCTACGACAGCGCTGTTGCAGGCAAAACTGCCGCTGATGCTGCCGTTGAAGCCAACGCTGCTGCTGCCGCTGCTGCTACTGCCGGTCTGGACACTGCTCTGAAAGCCAATGGTGCCGCGATTGATTACGCTGATCTGAGCACTGCTGCTGGCCAGCCACTCGCCACTACTGCTGATATCCTTGGCTTCCTGGCAGACACCGCTTCGAACCCACTGCTGCGTGCAGCGCTGGTCACCGAGCTGAACAAGGTTCCTACTTACGGCGCTGACGTCGTTAAAGCAGGTGATCTGCAGCTGGCTGCCGCTAAGGCCAATGTTGCACTGAGCGATGCCACTACTGACCTGCAAGCCATCGATAGCGACGCTGTTGCTGTTGGTAGCGAAGGTCAAGACTACATCGACGCAAAAAC
>NZ_JBHFCS010000077.1:0-656 GCF_044143025.1 Pseudomonas sp. TR47
GCTACGACGCCGGCGCCGACGGTACGACCGCCTTCACGGATAGCGAAGCGCAGACCGTCTTCCATTGCGATGGTCTTGATCAGGGTAACAGTCATCTGAATGTTGTCACCTGGCATTACCATTTCAACGCCTTCCGGCAGTTCGCAGTTACCGGTCACGTCAGTGGTACGGAAGTAGAACTGAGGACGGTAGCCTTTGAAGAACGGAGTGTGACGGCCGCCTTCTTCCTTCGACAGAACGTAGACTTCTGCGGTGAACTTGGTGTGCGGCTTGACCGAACCTGGCTTGACCAGAACCTGGCCACGCTCAACGTCGTCACGCTTGGTACCACGCAGCAGAACGCCGCAGTTCTCGCCAGCACGACCTTCGTCCAGCAGCTTGCGGAACATCTCAACACCGGTGCAGGTGGTGGTGGTGGTGTCACGCAGACCAACGATTTCCAGCGGATCCTGAACGCGGACGATACCACGCTCGATACGACCGGTAACAACGGTACCACGACCCGAGATCGAGAATACGTCTTCGATCGGCATCAGGAACGGCTGGTCGATGGCACGAACTGGCTCAGGAATGTAGCTGTCCAGAGTTTCTACCAGCTTCTTGACAGCGGTAGTGCCCATTTCGTTGTCGTCTTTGCCTTCCAGGGCCATACGAGC
>NZ_JBHFCS010000078.1:0-609 GCF_044143025.1 Pseudomonas sp. TR47
CGTACTCGCAGCACTGCGCCAGCTCGGCGCGAGCGCTATCCAGCTGAACAGAATATTCGCTACCGGCCTGAAGAGGTCGAAGGTCGACAAGTGCCAGGTCATTGGGAAAGCGACCTGATCATGGGCGCGAACAATCGCTCGGCAGTAGCGACGATGGTCGAGCGCACGAGCCGTTTCGTGATCCTGGCCAAGTTGGATGCGCCCACCGCAGACGCCGCGCTAGAGGGGATGACGCGAGAACTTTCGCGGATGGCACCGGCGCTGCTGAAAACCATGACCCATGACCAAGGCAGCGAGATGGCCAAGCATCAAGAGCTGACAGCTCGTACGGGAATGAAGATCTACTTCGCTGACCCGCACAGCCCTTGGCAAAGAGGCAGCAACGAGAACACGAACGGCCTGCTCCGGCAGTACTTACCCAAGGGCACCGATTTGTCGCTGGTTAGCCAGGAGCGGCTGGACGAGATTGCCGACTTGCTCAACACCCGACCTCGTCAGACATTGGGCTGGAAATTCCCTGTTGAAGTGTTGACGGATCATCTGCAACTGCTGGCAACCAATCGGCTCAACATTATCAACTGACTGTTGCACTTGGAACCTGAGGCCGCC
>NZ_JBHFCS010000079.1:0-561 GCF_044143025.1 Pseudomonas sp. TR47
GGCGCATTACCTGAGTGCGTTGGCCAAGGCGCTGATGGATGATGCCGAGTTGGGGATGATGCACTGATTCCCTGACGTGCCAGGCGGTACGCCAAATGCGTCCGCCTCCGAAATGAAATGGCTGTATTGGCAGCCTCAAGCTCTGTAAATGAGCGTAACTGTAGATGCCAATGGATAACAGGCGCGATACCGGTTTGTCTTTGTCTCAGAAAATCAGATTTTTTCCCTTTCTTGTAGTCCATTTCCCAAACATACTTCAGGCGCCTATTTTCCGTTGCGGTCGCCCTGCTGGCGCTCTAGTCTCGGCCTGTTGCTGCACATCAGCGACACGGCTTTGACAGGCCGTAACGGTTTAAGCACATGGCTTTCCTTCTATGGTGGCTGTGCGTGGGGCACGCTTGCGTGCGCCGGAACTTTGCTTATTCCGCCGGTCTGTCAACCCACGTACAGCTGCCACCCTTCTGTTTGACAGCGGCGAGGTGACGGCATCCATAGAGGTAATAAGCGATGTTGAAGATGGTTCCCGATCCACCCCACGCCCTTCACTCTCTCGAAGATACG
>NZ_JBHFCS010000080.1:0-560 GCF_044143025.1 Pseudomonas sp. TR47
AGCGCACTACCTGAGTGCGTTGGCCAAGGCGCTGATGGATGATGCCGAGTTGGGGATGATGCACTGATTCCCTGACGTGCCAGGCGGTACGCCAAATGCGTCCGCCTCCGCATTGAAATGGCTGTATTGGCAGCCCCCAAACTCTGTAAATAAGCGTAACTGTGGATGCCAATGGATAACAGGCGCGATACAGGTTTGTCTTTGTGTCAGAAAATCAGATTTTTTCCCTTTCTTGTAGTCCATTTCCCAAACATACTTCAGCCGCCTGTTTTCCGTTGCGGTCGCCCTGCTGGCGCTCTAGTCTCGGCCTGTTGCTGCACGTCAGCGACATGGCTTTGACAGGCCGTAACGGTATGTAGGTAGGCAGCGCCTTCAATGGCGGCTGTGTGTGGGGCACGCTTGCGTGCGCCGGAACTTCCTATGTCCGCCGGTCTGTCAACCTGCACACAGCTGCCACCCAAACTGTTTGACAGCAGGATAGGTGCGCTTCCTCTGGAGATATAGGAATGTTAAAGATAGTCCCCGATCCACCCCACGCCCTTCACTCTCTCGAAGACACT
>NZ_JBHFCS010000081.1:0-529 GCF_044143025.1 Pseudomonas sp. TR47
GCCGGGGAGCTATGCGCCGTTGGCGCGGGTTGATCAGGTGGAGGGTGAGGCCCACAAGGTCTACTACTTCCATACCGATCAGATTGGAACGCCCTTGGAGTTGAGCAATAGCGAGGGCGAGATAGTTTGGCAGGCGACTTATCGCTCATGGGGTGCAATCGAGGAGCTCAAGGTTCATGATATCGAGCAGAACCTAAGGTTCCAGGGGCAATACTTTGATAGTGAGACGGGGCTGCATTACAACACCTTAAGGTACTACGACCCAGAAGTGGGGCGTTTTGTTACACAAGACCCCATAGGTCTAGATGGCGGAATGAACTTTTATCAGTATGCACCCAGCCCCGTTATGTGGGTCGATCCGTGGGGACTAGCTTTCAAAAGCGTCAATTTTGAAGGGTCACCTGATCTCTTCCCCACATCAGGAAACCAAAAGAATATCGTTTCAATCCAACTGCAAGGATCGAGAGGTAGAGACTTTACTGAGGCTTTCAAAGAGGCTGGTTTAACAAGGGCGCAGGTCAAGTCGATT
>NZ_JBHFCS010000082.1:0-497 GCF_044143025.1 Pseudomonas sp. TR47
GTAGTTGCTGTAGAACTCGACCCTGTGAGGCTAAACCCAATGGATACAGGGGTTTCAGCCGATGACCGTCAACCACCGCTCCCAAAGTGGGACAAACCTGTTACAAACTGCGCTCGCCAAGCCATACCACTATCGCCGGTCTGGTCGCTATTACCTTCGCCTTCGCCCGCAAGGAACCGTTAAGGGCTTCTTCACGCTGTCACTCAGGACCACCGACAAGGCCACCGCAATGACCATCTCAGACGACATCCTTTCGACCCTCAAGGCCTACCACTTGGACAACCCAGAGGCGTCATGGGATGAACTGCGCGCGCGCCTGACTGACTTCGCTGAGTACAACTTGACGATGGCACACGGTGACAGCTCACTGGTCGCTTACGAGATGATCAACGATGAGCATCACTTGGCGTTGCGTAAGGCGTCCGCAACGTTGCCTCTGAGTGTGAATCAGCAGCGGGCAGTCAGTAAGGCCCTTGAGATCCTTGAGGCCTCTCAGG
>NZ_JBHFCS010000083.1:0-481 GCF_044143025.1 Pseudomonas sp. TR47
GGCGGTCTCAGTGACCAAGTGCAACACCCGAGGTAAGGTGCTGCATGACTACTCACTACACCCACTTGACCATCGAAGAGCGCGTAACGCTAATGATCATGCGTATGCAAGGCGCCTCGCTGCGAGCCATCGCCCAAGTTCTTGGGCGCCAACCCAGCACGCTGAGTCGAGAGGTGCGGCGCCAGTCGCAGCCTGGGCACTATGACGCCAGCACTGCCGGTGCTCGAGCCCGTGCCCTCAGACACGTCCCGAGGCGCAGCAAGCTTCTTGCCCCTGGTTCTGAACTGTTCCAGGTCGTACACAGCATGTTGGCCAAGGGCTGGTCTCCTCAGCAAATTGCCGCCAGACTCAAGGACTACTGGCCTGATAATCCTGAGCGGCATGTGAGTCACGAAACGATCTACCTGACAATCTATGCATACCCACGCGGCGAGCTTAAGCGTCAACTCATTGGTTACCTGCGCCAGGGCGGCAGCAAGCG
>NZ_JBHFCS010000084.1:0-349 GCF_044143025.1 Pseudomonas sp. TR47
GTCACGCTGACAAATCAGACGTGGGTGATAACGCCGTTGTTGACAGCGATGTCAGCCAGCGAAACGCCAGTCAGGGTGATAACGGATGCTTCAGGGGAAGCAGTTACGTTGCCCGAAGCGTCAACGGTGGTAGAGGCATTAGCGTACTCTACGCCTTCCACTACAACTTGAACGCCAGCAGAGCCTTGTACCAGGAAGAACTCCAGCTTGTTGCTGTCAGCAGTGCCGATGGCGCCCTGGGTGAAGCTCGAGCCCAGAACGATCGAGTCGCCAGAACCGAAGCTGTTAACGGTCAGGTCGTCTGCACCGGCAGCTTTATCGGCGAAGTAGAAGACGTCCGATTTTGCGT
>NZ_JBHFCS010000085.1:0-275 GCF_044143025.1 Pseudomonas sp. TR47
CCAGGTCACGCTGACTACGTGAAGAACATGATCACCGGTGCTGCCCAGATGGACGGCGCGATCCTGGTTTGCTCGGCCGCCGATGGTCCGATGCCACAAACCCGTGAGCACATCCTGCTGTCCCGTCAGGTTGGCGTTCCGTACATCGTGGTCTTCCTGAACAAGGCTGACCTGGTAGACGACGCCGAGCTGCTGGAACTGGTCGAGATGGAAGTTCGCGACCTGCTGTCCACCTACGACTTCCCAGGCGACGACACTCCGATCATCATCGGTTC
>NZ_JBHFCS010000086.1:0-247 GCF_044143025.1 Pseudomonas sp. TR47
CAAGGCTTGGCTGTTCAGCGACACCGTGAACGGCGCCAGTGCCAGCGCAAAGATCTACAGCTTGGTTGAGACCGCCAAGGTCAACGGCCAGGAGCCCTATACGTGGCTGCGCCACGTACTTGAGCGCCTGCCGTATGCATCGTCGGTGGCCGACTACGAAGCTCTTCTGCCGTGGAACTGCTCGCCAGAGATGCCACGGTAACCTGCTGCCCCATCATGTGATAGGTGGGGTTCATGGATCGCACTC
>NZ_JBHFCS010000087.1:0-239 GCF_044143025.1 Pseudomonas sp. TR47
TTTGTATAAAGACGATGCTGTAACGCGACCCTGTTATAGGTCTGTAGCTCAGTTGGTTAGAGCGCACCCCTGATAAGGGTGAGGTCGGCAGTTCAAATCTGCCCAGACCTACCATTACATGGTTCAGCCGTAGAATACGGGGCCATAGCTCAGCTGGGAGAGCGCCTGCCTTGCACGCAGGAGGTCAGCGGTTCGATCCCGCTTGGCTCCACCACTTTCGCAGTAACTTGTCAGAACTT
>NZ_JBHFCS010000088.1:0-231 GCF_044143025.1 Pseudomonas sp. TR47
TCCCGAACGCATCTTTTTCCGACGAGCGGCGGTGAAGCTGAAGGCATCCGTCCTGTCGGGCTGGCTCACAAATATCCCACTTATTTCCCCCTCAAGCACCGCTCCAAGGTGTCTAGCATAGCGCTTTGCGACAATCAGCTTGCTCCGAAGAGTTAGATCAGGCGAGTACAGCAGCTGACGCAGTCGTTCCGCGTATTCAGGCTTCAGTTTCATGCGCGGACTCCTTTCGCC
>NZ_JBHFCS010000089.1:0-231 GCF_044143025.1 Pseudomonas sp. TR47
ATCAACATTCGACGCGAATGCTCATTTCTGAGTTTGATCAAGGTAAAGCAGAAGTGGTGGAGCCAAGCGGGATCGAACCGCTGACCTCCTGCGTGCAAGGCAGGCGCTCTCCCAGCTGAGCTATGGCCCCGCATATTGGTAGGTCTGGGCAGATTTGAACTGCCGACCTCACCCTTATCAGGGGTGCGCTCTAACCAACTGAGCTACAGACCTATATAGGGTCTTGATCGT
>NZ_JBHFCS010000090.1:0-231 GCF_044143025.1 Pseudomonas sp. TR47
CGCGAAAGGAGTTCGCCCATGAAACTGAAGCTTGAGCACGCGGAACGACTGCGTCAGCTGCTGAGCTCACCCGATCTAACCCTTCGGAGCAAGCTGATTGTCGCAAAGCGCTATGCTAGACACCTTGGAGCGGTGCTTGAGGGGGAAATAAGTGGGATATTTGTGAGCCAGCCCGACAGGACGGATGCCTTTAGCTTCACCGCCGCTCGTCGGAAAAAGATGCGTTCGGGG
>NZ_JBHFCS010000091.1:0-216 GCF_044143025.1 Pseudomonas sp. TR47
GTCTGGTTTTCACCTTGAAAGAACGTGGTCTTGCCTACAGTGGTTTTTACGTTCGGCTCATCGCAAGTCATTGATCTCTCCCAAGCATCCAGGGCCTGGGCGGGCACCTTCGCGGGTAAGCTGCGCCCTTTGTCGCGACACTGGCCTCACTCAATGCCGCGCACCTGTGGCAGCCGGCTTGCCAGCGATAGAGCCAGCCCAGGCAACACAGGGTTA
>NZ_JBHFCS010000092.1:0-206 GCF_044143025.1 Pseudomonas sp. TR47
ACAAGGCGATCAGCCAGATCTCGCGCCGTTCATCGGGAAAAAGTGCTTGCTCTCAGGCAGTCGCTGGCCGATATCGGCAAGTGGCTTTGCTTAAACGATGTTGAGTTGACCCGGCTCAATGGGATTGAGGGGATCTGTGACCTTTTGGAGGTCAATCCGATGCATCGCGGGGAGGTGAAGGCGAATGCCAGCTGTGAAGATCGTGC
>NZ_JBHFCS010000093.1:0-204 GCF_044143025.1 Pseudomonas sp. TR47
CATCCAGGCAGTCGCGTTTGACTGCGCTAACGAAAGCAGCGCGGCGAGCCTGTCAGGTAAGCGTCCTGCGGAGTGCAAGGAAGGCCCGTTGTTCAGTGCGCTGTACGAACTGGCGAAGCGAGGCGGGGTGGTGAAGGCATAAAAAAACCCGCACCTTGCGATGCGGGTTTTTCACTTCACTCAGCGGCAAGCCGCTAAAGCGAT
>NZ_JBHFCS010000094.1:0-204 GCF_044143025.1 Pseudomonas sp. TR47
CTCGCTTTAGCGGCTTGCCGCTGAGTGAAGTGAAAAACCCGCATCGCAAGGTGCGGGTTTTTTTATGCCTCCACCACCCCGCCTCGCTTCGCCAGTTCGTACAGCGCACTGAACAACGGGCCTTCCTTGCACTCCGCAGGACGCTTACCTGACAGGCTTGCCGCGCTGCTTTCGTTAGCGCAGTCAAACGCGACTGCCTGGATA